>CAOKNO010000004.1 GCA_948470065.1 uncultured Eubacterium sp.
TTGGGATGAGGTTAGTTTTGACGACAAACGGCGCGTTGTGGATACGCTGATTTCCAAAATCGAGGCCACCAGCACCGAGCGCGTGATACACTGGAAAATCTAAAAATTTTTACTTCGCATTATACCATTGTCAAAGACGTTTTTCCTAGCAGTAAAAAACATTGCCATCCAATCCAGTGTATACCAAACATACCGACTGCCATTTACTAACTATCCTAAAAAGATAATCATAAGCATACAGAACCCACTTAATACCAACATAGACTTTTACCCACAATCCCAATATACACTAGCATACCAACAATTCAATAATTTCTAAACTAAGTAAGGCTTACCCCCATCAGCCTACAGAAAACGCATGAATGGATAAACAATGAACAATGAATTGCCAAGAAGTAAAATTTTACAAACGTTTACTGCAATTTCAGAAACGCCATGTAGAAACATTCAATATTGTATGTTCATACATCTATTTAACGTGCCATCCCCCACCATAGCAGCCTATGGACAGACAGTCTCATTCCTCACCAGCGTGTCAATCCCGGCAGTCCCAGACAGTTTTACCCTGCCTCGGCGTGCCAATCCCGGCAGTCCCAGACAGAAATGCCAGCCGCCTCGGCGTGCCAATCCCAGCGGTTCCGGGCAGGCTCGCCCCCTACAAAAACAATTCAGAGGTGCTTTTAGCATAGGCAAAATCCAGCGCTTAGGAAGGCTTAGGCGTGAAGGCTTTCCTGAACGTCTTAGCCTTCCTTAGCGATTAGTTTGCCGGAGCGTTACCTCGTTTGCGTAGGGGGCGAGCCTGCCCGGGGCTGCGTCCTGGCGCCCATCCCCCACCACAACAATATTCAAGTTTTCCACCTTCCCTATTGACAAGGATACACGTTTTTGTATATCATTTCAAATGAGGAAAAATTTAGGCTAACTACAAACCAGACACAAGGATTGGCCGCTTATGGTCCAGCCCTATGCGTTTTTAGGAGGACAGATAAAAATGGATAAAATCAAAATGACAACCCCGCTGGTAGAAATGGACGGGGATGAGATGACACGCATCCTTTGGCAGATGATCAAAGACGAACTCTTAGTCCCCTTTGTGGAACTAAAGACAGAATACTACGATTTGGGCCTGGAGCACCGCAACGAAACCGACGACCAGGTAACCTTTGAATCCGCCGAAGCTACGAAGAAATACGGCGTTGCAGTAAAATGTGCGACCATCACCCCGAATGCCGCACGTATGGAAGAATACGATTTGAAACAGATGTGGAAAAGCCCGAATGGCACAATCCGCGCCATTTTAGACGGCACAGTATTCCGCACCCCCATCGTAGTAAAAGGCATCGAGCCATGCGTAAAAAACTGGAAAAAGCCAATTACGATTGCCCGCCATGCCTATGGCGACGTATACAAAGCGAGCGAAATGAAAATCCCAGGGGCAGGGAAATGCGAACTGGTCTATACGGCGGAAGACGGCACAGAAACCAGGGAATTGATCCATACCTTTAACGGCGCAGGCATTGTCCAGGGGCAGCATAACCTGGATGGCTCTGTGGAAAGCTTTGCAAGAAGCTGCTTTAACTATGCCCTAGATACGAAGCAGGATTTGTGGTTCGCGACGAAGGATACCATCTCTAAAAAATATGACCATACGTTTAAAGATATTTTCCAGGAAATTTACGACAAGGAATACGATGGGAAATTCAAAGAAGCAGGGATTGAATATTTCTACACCTTAATTGACGATGCTGTGGCGCGCGTGATGAAGGCGGAAGGCGGTTTTATCTGGGCTTGCAAGAATTACGACGGCGATGTCATGAGCGATATGGTAAGTTCTGCGTTCGGCTCCCTTGCGATGATGACTTCCGTGCTGGTATCCCCGGAAGGATACTATGAATACGAAGCAGCCCATGGGACGGTGCAGCGCCATTATTATAAACATTTAAAAGGAGAAGAAACGTCCACCAATTCTGTAGCTACTATTTTTGCATGGACAGGCGCGCTGCGTAAGCGCGGGGAACTAGACGGCCTGGCAGATTTGAGCGCGTTTGCGGACAAGCTGGAACAGGCTTGCGTGGCTACCATTGAATCCGGCAGGATGACAAAGGATCTTGCGCTGATAACGACAATAGAGAATCCAACGGTATTAAACAGCGAGGGCTTTATCCAAGCGATCCGCAAGGAATTGGAAGGCTTGCTGTAGCCTGGGATAAAGACTGCGATGGAAGAAAGTAGAGGGAATGGACAATGGTTCTGTCATGCCAAAATATCGGTAAGGCCTTTGGCACAAATGAAATCATACAGCATGCCTCATTCCATATTGAGGATTATGAGAAAGCAGCGATTGTAGGGATTAACGGAGCAGGGAAGACCACCCTGCTTCGGATTATTATAGGGGAGCTTGAGGCAGATCAGGGGGAAGTTGTTTTATCAAAAGGAAAGACCATAGGCTATCTGCCCCAGAACCCGGATATCGCGGGGAACCGAAGCATTTATGAGGAGGTGCTCTCGGCCAGGGCGGATGTAATCTCCATGCAGGAGAAGCTGGTAGAGATGGAAGGTAGCATGAGCCGTTACCAGGGGAAGGAGCTGGAACAGTTTATGGAACGTTACAACCGTCTGAGCCAGGAATTTGAGCAGGCGGGAGGGGCTTCTTATAAAAGTGAGGTAACGGGCGTTATCAAAGGGCTTGGTTTTGCCGAAGAAGAATTTGGAAAGCGAATGCAAGAGCTGTCGGGCGGACAGCGGACGCGCGTCTGCCTGGGCAAGCTGCTGGTGACGAAGCCAGATGTGATCCTGTTGGATGAGCCTACGAACCATCTGGATATTGGATCGATCACATGGCTGGAAACCTTTCTTCTGAATTACAAAGGAGCGGTCGTAATCGTATCGCACGACCGTTATTTCCTGGATCGGGTGGTACAGAAGGTCGTAGAGGTGGATCGCTGCAAGGTAACGTCTTATTCCGGGAATTACAGCGCGTATGCCAGGAAGCGGGCGCAGATCCGGGAGGCGCAGTTAAAGCATTATTTGAACCAGCAGAGGGAAATCAAGCGCCAGGAAGAAGTAATTGCCAAGCTGAAATCGTTTAACCGGGAAAAATCCATCCGCCGTGCGGAGAGCCGGGAGAAGATGCTGGATAAGATCGAACGCCTTGAACGGCCGACGGAAGAGAATACCGATATCCACCTTCATTTAGAGCCGAGGATAGAAAGCGGCAAGGACGTGCTTTTTGTGGAGCATCTGGCGAAATCCTACCCGAACCAGAGGCTCTTTTCGGATCTTTCCTTTGAAATCAAAAGGGGAGAGCATGTGGCGTTGATTGGCGACAACGGGACGGGCAAGACGACCATCCTAAAAATCATCAACGATATGGTAAAAGCCGACGGCGGTACGATCAAGCTAGGGGCGAATGTGCACGTTGGGTATTATGACCAGGAGCATCAGGTGCTCCACGAAGGGAAGGATCTGATAGGAGAAATTGCCGATGATTACCCGGATTTGACCCATACGGAGATCCGGAATGTGCTGGCAGCTTTTCTGTTTACTGGGGACGAGGCGTTTTTGCGCGTTTCTGATTTGAGCGGCGGGGAAAAGGGGCGGCTTGCCTTGGCAAAGCTGATGCTGTCTGAAGCGAATTTCCTCATCCTGGACGAACCGACCAACCATCTGGATATTACGTCGAAAGAGATTTTAGAACAGGCTCTGAACCAGTATACAGGGACCGTGTTTTTCGTATCGCACGACCGGTATTTTATCAACAAGACGGCCACTCGGATTTTAAACCTGACAGGGGAAACCTTGGTGGATTATCTGGGGAATTACGATTATTACCTGGAAAAGTGCAAGGAACTTACCGAGGTATATGTCACGGGCGGGCAGAGCCAGAAGAAGGCGGAGAAAGACAGCGGCAGCAAGACGGACTGGAAGCAGAAGAAGGAAGAGCAGGCAAGGCTCCGGAAGCTGGAAAACGACAGGAAGCGGGCGGAAGAAGAGATCGAGCAGGCAGAGCAGCGCATAGGGGAAATTGAGCGTGCGTTTTTGGACAATGAGATTGCGACAGATCCTCAAAAGCTACAGGAACTACATCAGGAATATGGGGCTTTACAGGAAACGTTGGAAGCCTTGTATAGCCACTGGGAAAGCCTGATGGAAGGATAGCCTGGATTTGACATACAGAAGCCGATTGATTATAATGAAAAGAAGTCTGGCAATCACCGTTTAGATACCCGCTGCCCCGCGGGATGATTTTGTGCATTTTGCTAGGGTTTGTGTGTATCGGAAAGCGCAGAACAGTGAGGCAGGAGGTAAGGAGATGGAAAAGGAAATATCCCGGGCGGTCATCCGAAGGCTGCCGAGATATTACAGGTATTTAAGGGATTTGCTAGAAGAAGGCGTGGAGCGCATTTCATCCAATGAGTTAAGCGCAAGGATGCGTGTGACAGCTTCCCAGATCCGGCAGGATCTAAATAATTTTGGCGGGTTTGGCCAGCAAGGCTATGGATATAATGTGAAATACCTTTACGATGAAATTGGGAAGATTATGGGGATCAACCGACAGCATAACCTGGTGATTGTCGGCGCGGGAAATTTGGGCCAGGCGCTTGCAAATTATGCAAGCTTTGAGAATATGGGATTTGTCCTGGTCGGCTTGTTCGATGTGAACCCGGCGTTGAAGGGCGTATCCATCCGTGGCGTTGAAGTGCGTATGTTAGATGAGATGAAGGAGTTTTTAAAAGAGGAACGGATTGATATCGCTGTGCTCACCATGCCGAAGGGGAATGCCGGCAAGGTGGCCAATATGCTGGTGGAACTCGGGATCCATGCCATTTGGAATTTTGCCCACCTCGATTTGGAATTGCCGGAGGATGTGGTTGTGGAGAACGTACATCTTTCTGACAGCTTGATGCAGCTTTCTTATAACATTGCAAATAGAGAAAACCAGAAGTAAAGAAGTGGTGGGAAATGGGTAAGAAGAAAAAGACAGACCATGGGTTTGGGGCGATTGCGCAGAGTAAAAAGGTTCCTCTGCTAGTGTTGGATCAGAAGTGGCATCATCTGTTTTCCGAAGATGGGAAGCCGAAAGAAATTGAACGGCTGGAGAAGAAAGTAAACAAGCATCTGGCACGGCAAGGGCGATTGAACCAGGAATTGAAGGAATTAAAGGCTTTGAAATCAAAGCTGATGAAAAATATTGTGGCCAATATGGATGAAATTGGCGAGATGGGCCAGGAAACGCCAAAGCTCAAGGAGGATAGCCGCCTGATTTCAGAAATCAATGAACGCATGGAGAAAAATAAGGCGGAATTGGCGGAAACCGAAGAGCAGATGGAAGCGGAGAACAGCCTTCTCATGGCGGAGACCATGGAGTACTGTTATGGGATTATGAACCGGAATGAAACCGAACGGGAACGGATCGCCATCTGGATTAGCCAGACACGGGCGGAGCTCAAGAAAAAGGTATTCCAGAAGGGTACGATGGAAGAGAAAAACAGGGAGATTTATACATATCTGCACGACATATTCGGAGCCAGGGTATTAGAAGCGTTTGATTTAAAATATTGGGCAGAATATGGCGGGGCAGATCATGGGAAAAGGCAGCCTTAGCAAGTGTTAAGGACGCCTTTTTCCACATATCCAGAACAAGCTTGGAATGGGCGGCATAAGGTAGCCAGATCAGATAGGAGCGGCAGTATGGAGATTGTGGTTGGCAGCAAGGCGATGAAGCAATGCGATAAGAATACAATAGAGCATTTTGGGATACCCTCGTTGGTGTTGATGGAGCGGGCGGCGCTTGGCGTGGTAGATGAGATAGAAGCGCGGGGCTTCTGGCAGAAGGGGAATCGGATAGGCATCCCTGGCAAGGGGACGGCGCTGGTTGTATGCGGGCTTGGCAACAATGGAGGGGACGGCCTTGCAATCGCCCGGATATTGTGGCAGAGGGGGTATTCTGTCACTGTTGTGACGCCGAAAGAGCCAAGGAATGTATCAGAAGAAACCAGGGTGCAGCTGGATATCATAGGGCGGTACGGCATTCCTGTGATAAGCGAGATACCCAGGCAGGTATTTGACGTTACGGTAGACGCCTTATTTGGGATCGGGCTTACCCGGGACCTGGAAGGGGTTTACAAAGGGTATATTGACAGGATGAATGAAGGCGCGGGGCGAAAAGTCGCGGTCGATATTCCTTCTGGCGTCCATGCAGATACCGGGGAAGTGATGGGAACCGCGTTCCAGGCGGATCTGACGGTTACGTTTGCATTTGCCAAGAGCGGCTTGCTGCTCTATCCAGGCGCCGGATATGCAGGGGAAATCGTGGTAAAAGACATCGGGATCAGTCCTCATAGCTTTTTGGGGGAAAAGCCCCTCTTATACCAGGCAGGAAGGGAAGACCTTGGCAGGATCCCAAGCCGCAGGGCGGATTCCAACAAAGGCAGCTATGGGAAGGTATTGACGGTGGCAGGATGCAGGAATATGGCAGGCGCAGCTTATTTCAGCGCCGCTGCATCTTACCGGACAGGGGCTGGGCTGGTTAAAATACTGACAGAGGAATCAAACCGCGTGATCTTGCAGCAGCTTATCCCAGAAGCTATCCTTGCCGTTTATAGAGCCACAGAAGCATTTGGGCTGGAAGAAGAAGGCGCAGCGGCAGAAGGAAGGGAATCCTATCTACAGAAGCTGCTGGGTTGGGCTTCTGTTGTTGTGGCAGGACCTGGCCTTGGGACGGGAGAGGACGCAGCCTGTCTTGTGAAGGCCGTCCTGGAATATGCAGAAGTTCCGGTGATCCTGGATGCAGACGGGCTGAACCTTCTGGCAGGGCATTTGGAGTGGCTGGAACAGGCGAAAGCCCCAGTGGTTGTGACCCCGCATCTGGGGGAGATGGCGCGGCTTACCGGGAAGGTTGTTTCTGATATTAAGAAACAGCTTGTGCAGACGGCGCGGGAATTTGCGGCGAGGCACAACGTAATCTGTGTTTTGAAGGATACGAGGACTGTTACGGCATGCCCCGATCAAAGGGCTTATATCAATACCAGCGGGAACCCTGGGATGGCTACGGCAGGGAGCGGGGACGTCCTGGCCGGGGTTTTGGCCGGGCTTGTCGCGCAAGGGATGGAACCGTCGGAAGCGGCATTTGTGGGGGCATACCTCCATGGGACCGCAGCCGATTGCCAGATAGGCAGGGTAGGATCTTATGGGATGATGGCACGCGACGTGATCGATGGGCTCCCACTTGTACTGTCAGAGTCAGGACATGGGCAGGACGTTATATCCATGTAGGAAAGATTGAGGTAGGGAAAATGAAAACATACCGCAGGGTTTATGCAGAGATTAATTTAGACGCGTTGCTTCACAATGTGGAAGCGATAGAACGCCGCATACAGCCAGGCACAAAGATTATGGCTGTCATTAAGACAGACGCTTATGGCCACGGGGCAATCCAGGTTGGACGGGAATTAGAACGTCTTTCATCTGTCTGGGGCTATGCTACTGCGACGGCGGAGGAAGCGTTGCTGCTGTGCAAGGAGGGGCTTTTAAAGCCGATCCTCGTATTAGGGGCGGTATTCCCAGAACAGTATGGGTGCCTGTTATCTGGCCAGATACGCCCGACCATATATTCGATCAGGCAGGCAGAAGCGCTGGAGTCGTTCGCGGCACAGGCTGGCGTGCCTGTTGTAGCCCATATCAAGGTAGATACCGGGCTGAGCCGCCTGGGCTTCCAGGTTACCAAAGAAGCGGCCAGGGAGATTGCACAGATCTTTGCAATGCCTCATATTATAGTGGAAGGAATGTTTACGCATTTTGCGAAATCGGATGCGGAGGATAAGTCCATGACAAACGATCAGCTGCGCATATTCCGGCAAATGCGGCAGATGGCAAAGGAACAGGCGGCTAAAATCCCGTTTTTCCACTGTTCGAACAGCGCGGCGATCATTGATATGCCAGAAGCGAATATGGATCTTGTCCGCGCTGGGATCAGCCTGTACGGCATGTGGCCTTCCGACGAGGTACAGAAGGCAAACCTAGACCTTCAGCCCGTATTGTCGTTAAAGAGCTGTATCGTGTTCCTAAAGGAATTAGAGGAGGGGCGCGCCATCAGCTATGGGGCGACTTACCAGACAACGGGGAAGCAAAGGATTGCTACGATACCCGTAGGTTACGGGGACGGATACCCCAGGAGCCTTTCCAATTGCGGCTATGTGCTCATCCACGGGAAGAAGGCGCCGATCTGCGGCAGGATCTGCATGGATCAGTTTATGGTGGATGCGACGGATATCCCAGAGGCCAAAGAAGGGGATACGGTGACTTTGGTAGGGGAAGATGGAGGGGCTTTTATTACCATGGAGGAGATCGGGGACTTGTCCGGACGGTTTCATTATGAGTTTGCCTGTGATTTGGGAAAACGCATCCCGAGGGTGTACAAAAAGGGTGGGGAGATCATAGGGACGAAGGATTATTTTGAAGGATAAGGGCGTAACGGATAATATTTCCTGAAATATGTATACACACGAAAAAATAGGGGACAATAGGGATATGCAAAACCTATAAAAATTTTGGAGTGTGAGGAAAGTGAGTGTCCATAGAGGAGATATTTATTATGCAGATTTACGCCCGGTGGTAGGGTCTGAGCAGGGCGGGGTACGCCCGGTACTGATTATCCAGAACGATGTGGGGAACCGGCACAGCCCAACTGTGATCTGTGCTGCAATTACATCGAAGATGAATAAGGCAAAGCTGCCGACCCATGTGGAATTAGACGCAGGAAGGTATGATCTTGTCAAGGATTCTGTTATTTTATTAGAACAGCTTCGGACGATTGACAAGCAGAGGCTGAAGGATAAAGTCTGCCGTCTGGATCATGAGATCTTGCAGAAAGTAGATCGTGCGCTTGAAATCAGTTTGGAATTGTATACATAAATCTTGACTAATATGCCTTAAAATGGTATATTTCAAGTGTTTATTAATGCAGCCGGTTTCGGTAAGGCACAAATGAGATCGAGAGGAAAGAGGAGTCAGAAGAATGGATGATGGCGCGAGTCCGGTCATAGGACTGATGGTATTTGTTGTATTAGTGGCCGTGAATGGAATGATGTACGGGTTTTTAACCGCCCTGGAGGAGGTAGCCCAGAGCCAGATTGAGAAGCGGGCCCAGGAGGGCAAAAAGCATGCCGGGTGGCTGCAGAAGGTAATAGACGCTCCTTATAAGGCGAGGCATGCCATCCAGATTGTATTAACCTTTGTAAGCGGTGTCTTTGGCATATATCAGATACGTATGCTGGGGAACCTGTTGTTCCATAGCTTTTTCTTAAAAGAAGCAGGGCCGTACTTGCTGCTGTTGTGTTATGTTCTGGCTGCTTTCGTAGGCATTTTCCTGTTTGCTGCCGTAGGGGTGATCGCGCCTCAGAAGATTGCGGCGAGACGCCCGGAGCAATGGCTGTTCGGGCTGGCAGGGCCGATCCGTGGTTTGTTAGGCTTGCTTTGGCCTTATACGTTCCTTGCGGAAAAGCTATCGAACCTGGCGGTCCGGCTGGTAGGCCTGGATCCCAATGCAAGCATTGATGATGTGACGGAAGAAGAGATTATCTCTATGGTTAAGGAAGGGCATGAGCAAGGGGTGCTCCAAGCCAGCGAGGCGGAGATGATCCACAATATCTTTGCATTTGACGACAAGGAAGCAAAGGATATTATGACGCACCGCAGGCACGTGAAAGCCATAGAGGGCAGTATGCTGCTGTCAGAAGCGCTGGAATTTATACTGGAAGGGAACAATTCCAGGTTCCCGGTATATAAAGGCGATATTGATAATATTATCGGTATCCTACATATGAAGGACGTCATGGCTCTAAGCCGTAAGGAACAGTATCTGAGGACGGCAATCCAGGATATCCCAGGGCTTGTGCGGGAAGCGGTGTTTATCCCGGAGACAAGGAATATCAATGATCTGTTCAAAGGGATGCAGTCGAAGAAAAAGCATATGGTCATCGTGGTGGATGAATATGGGCAGACGGCTGGGATTGTGGCGATGGAGGATATCCTAGAGGAAATCGTAGGGAATATCTTTGATGAGTTTGACGAAGAAGAAACCATGGTTTCCCGCCAGGCAGACGGCAGCTACCTTGTGCGTGGGATGGCGCCTTTTGATGAAGTCTGCCGGATCTTGCAGATGGAACAAGAAGACGAAGACGAAGATTATGAAACGTTCAATGGTTTTTTAATTTCCCTGATCGGAAAGATCCCAGGGGAGCATGAACAATTTGAGCTGGATGCCAAGGGGTGGCATTTCCATGTGCTGTCCGTCCGGGATAAAAGCATCCATATGGTAAAGGCGACGCGGCAAAAAGGGGATGGCATACCCTGTAATGCATAACGGTACGAAAAGGATTATCATTGATAGAAGAGAGGAAAAGAACATGTCAGGACATTCTAAATTTGCAAATATCAAACATAAGAAAGAAAAGAACGATGCGGCAAGGGGGAAAATCTTTACGATTATTGGAAGGGAAATTGCAGTTGCTGTGAAAGAAGGCGGCTCAGATCCGAATAATAACAGCAGGCTCCGCGACGTCATTGCAAAAGCGAAGTCAAACAATATGCCGAACGATACCATTGAACGTGGGATTAAAAAGGCTGCCGGGGACGCAAATTCCGTCAATTATGAGTTCGCTTCATACGAGGGGTACGGCCCGAACGGGACGGCGATTATCGTGGACGCGCTGACCGACAATAAGAACCGTACTGCTGCAAATGTGCGGAGTGCGTTTACCAAAGGGAATGGGAATGTAGGAACCCCTGGATGCGTTTCTTATATGTTTGATAAGAAGGGGCAGATTGTCATAGACAAAGAAGAATGCGATATGGATCCAGATGATCTGATGATGACGGCGCTAGATGCAGGGGCGGAGGATTTCTCGGAAGAAGAAGACAGTTATGAGGTGCTGACGGATCCAGATGCGTTCAGCGAAGTACGCCAGAAATTAGAAGAAGCAGGAATTGCCATGGCTTCCGCAGAGGTTACCATGATCCCGCAGACCTGGGTGGAACTGACAGATGAGGATGCAATTAAGAGTTTGCAGAAAATCCTGGATCTTCTGGAAGAGGACGACGACGTCCAGGCAGTATACCATAATTGGGATGAGTAGAAAAACGTATGAAAAAATACCAATCTGCACTTTGGGTTGCCTTGGGGCTGTTACTTATGTTAGGGCTTGCAGGTGATGGGATCCAGGTGTTGGAGAAAACAGAAGAAAAACCGGAACAAGGGCTGGATATGCCAGAAACGCCGGCGCCGCCCCAGGAATACGGCCTGTATGCGGGGATTAGCCGGGAACTTCGCTATCACCTGTCAGCCCAGGATGGACGTCAGGGCAAGAAGGCTCCTGCCATGAAGCGCAAGGATGTATATACCTTCCTGCAAGGACCGAAATCGTGGGAGGAGAAGCTTCCATGGTCTGGGGAATGGTGCCGTTTCCAGGTAGAAGGGAACCCGTTTGGCGGGTTTGGGTGCGGATTGTGCTGTATGGCGAATATTTATAATACCTTATCGCCGTACGAGGTGTCTCCTTTGGATATGTTTGAGTATGCCAAAGGTGTGTCGGATTACGCCCCCGCAGGAGAGGCAGGGGCGATTGGATGGCAGGACATGGCAGATTCCCTGGAGTCATGTGGTTTTTCGGTCAAGCTGTGCAGAAAGCCCCATGTGTACAAGGTATTCCAGAAGCAGATGTCAAAGGTAAAGTCTGCAATCGTGCTGGTAAGCAGCAGCGAGGACGACACATTTTGGCAGGATACGCCGGGGCATTATGTGAATATCTGGCTATACCGGGCCAAGGACGATATGGTATTTTTGGCAGAGCCTGGGGATCCAGACAGGAACAGGACATGGATCCCGTTGCGTTATGTGTACGATGCGCTTAAGACCAGGAGCCAGTACCATTATCTCTTGGTGGAATCGTACGAGGAAGAGGAGAACCAATGGAAAGCAGACGGGATCCAGATTGAATGGAACCGTCCAAAAGAAAAAACAGATTGAACTTTCTGAACGTTTGTATTAGAATAAGGAAATAAAACGTTACTGCCGTTTGGTGGTTTTGTTCCACAGGAGCCTATGTTGGCAGGCAGGGCGTGCAGACAGAACGAAAGAGCAGAAATAAGGGCGTGGGAAGATGCAGGAGAAACATAATACTCAATTTTTTAAAGTAGAAAAAGAGCAGCAGGTCCGGGTGGACGAGGTGTTAGAGGTTGTCTACAGCGCTTTGCGGGAAAAAGGCTATAATCCGGTAAACCAGATTGTGGGGTACATCATGTCGGGCGACCCGACGTATATTACCAGCCACAACAATGCTAGGAGCCTGATTATGAAGGTGGAACGGGACGAGCTGGTAGAAGAGGTGCTGCGCCAGTATATTAAGAGCAATTCCTGGGGATAGGAGGACAAGTTATGCGCATGATGGGCTTGGATTACGGTTCCAAGACAGTGGGTGTCGCGGTGAGCGACGCCCTATTGATGACTGCCCAGGGAATCGAAACCATCGTAAGGAAGTCGCCAGGGAAGCTGCGCCAGACATTGGCCAGGATTGCAAGCCTGGTAGAGGAATACCAGGTGGAACGGATTGTGCTCGGGTTTCCCAAAAATATGAACAATACCGAAGGGGAACGTTGCCAGAAGACCTTGGAGTTCCAGGCGTTGCTGGAGAAGAGGTGCAATGTGCCTGTCGTGTTATGGGATGAACGTCTGACGACGGTGGCTGCAGAACAAAGCTTAATCGAAGGCGGGGTGCGCAAAGAGAACCGCAAAGAGCATTTGGACAGGCTTGCCGCCGTATTGATCTTACAGGGGTATCTGGATATGCTGGCTTTCCAAAAAGAGGAAGAGCAAGGGCTTTGAATGCTCCAAAAGAAGATGGATTGGACGTGCCCAAGCCTTGGAAGCAGGAAGCAAAGCCGGGAGTTCCGGTTGCTTTTGGCATTGGAAGGAATAAACTTAAGGATTAAAGGTAAGAGTATGGAGAAAGTAATATTCCAGTCTCCAGAGGATGGCGAGGCTGTAGAATTTTATGTGATAGAGCAGACAAAAATCAACGGGACGGACTATCTGCTGGTAGCAGAAGAAGCGTCTGGCGATTGTGATGCTTTCATTTTAAAAGACGTGTCGGGACGGGAAGAAGAAGACGCGGTGTATGAAATAGTGGAATCGGAAGAAGAGTTGAACGCGGTGTCCAAGCTATTTGAAGAGGTCTTGGAGGACGTGGATTTCATTATGTAATCTGATTGGAGGTGCGATTTGAAGAAAGAAAAAAACTCAAAATTGAAAATCATTCCGCTTGGAGGCTTAGAGCAAATTGGGATGAACATTACTGCCTTTGAATACGAAGACAGTATTATTGTGGTAGATTGCGGGCTGTCGTTCCCAGAGGACGATATGCTGGGGATTGATTTGGTTATCCCGGACGTCACTTACCTAAAGAATAACATTGAGAAGGTAAAAGGGTTTTTTATTACCCACGGGCATGAAGACCATATCGGGGCGCTCCCTTATGTACTGCGTGATATCAATGTGCCAATTTATGCAACGAAGCTGACCATTGGGATTATTGACAATAAATTGCGGGAACACAATTTGCTTACGAAGGTGAAACGCAAGGTCGTAAGGTATGGGCAGCATATCAACCTGGGCTGTTTCCGTGTGGAATTTATTAAGACGAACCACAGCATCCAGGATGCGGCGGCTCTTGCCATCTATTCCCCGGCGGGGATTATCGTGCATACCGGGGATTTTAAGGTGGATTATACCCCGGTCTTTGGGGACGCCATCGATCTGCAGCGGTTTGGTGAGATTGGCAAGCGCGGCGTCCTGGCATTGATGTGCGACAGTACGAATGCAGAACGTCCAGGCTTTACCAATTCAGAGCGGACCGTAGGGAAGACGTTTGACAATATTTTTGCCGATCATCCAAATACCAGGATTATCATTGCTACCTTTGCATCCAATGTGGACCGCGTGCAGCAGATTATTAATTCAGCGTATAAATTTGGACGGAAAGTCGTGGTGGAAGGGCGCAGTATGGTGAATATCATCACGACTGCGACGGAACTGGGTTATTTGCAGATACCAGAAAACACGCTGATTGACATTGAACAGCTAAAGAACTACCCGGATGAGCAGACCGTTTTGATTACAACGGGAAGCCAGGGGGAATCTATGGCGGCCTTGTCGCGTATGGCGGCTAGTATCCATAAGAAGGTCACGATTAAGCCGGGGGATACGATTATATTTAGTTCCAACCCAATCCCGGGAAATGAGAAAGCCGTATCGAATGTCATCAACGAACTGTTCCGTAAAGGCGCAGAAGTGATTTTCCAGGATGCCCATGTGTCCGGGCATGCATGTAAGGAAGAGATTAAACTGATTTATTCTCTGGTAAAGCCGAAATATGCCATCCCAGTCCATGGGGAATACAAGCATTTACGCGCCCATGCGAATATTGTCGAAGAACTTGGGATCCCCAAGGAGAATATCTATATCCTGTCTTCTGGGGATGTGCTGGAATTAGATGGCGATGGCGCGCAGGTCACAGGGAAGGTCCCGGTGGGCGATATCCTGGTAGATGGCCTTGGCGTCGGGGATGTGGGGAATATTGTCCTGCGTGACCGGCAGCATTTGGCGGAAGATGGGATTATCATCGTAGTGATGACGCTGGAATCTGGAAGCGGCCAGGTGCTGGCGGGGCCGGATATCGTAAGCCGCGGTTTCGTATATGTGAGAGGGGCGGAGAGCCTGATGGAAGAGGCTAAGAAGCTTTTGGATGATACGATGGGCTACTGTATGGAGAAAAACATTACGGACTGGGGCAGGATCAAAACGGAGATTAAGGAAGAATTGGGCGAGTTCGTCTGGAGGAAGACGAAGCGCAGGCCTATGATAATGCCGATTATTATGGAAGTATAATGTTGGCAATGGAAGCGGAAGCATTTGGATGGTTGGGAGGGATTCCCTGGAGGTGGCTATGGACCAGGTAGAGATGATTTTAGGGCAGTTGGTAGATGCGGTGAAGGACAGCCAGGAATACAAGGAGTACCAGAGGGTGCGGGAACAGCTACATGCCGTGCCGGAGCGTGAACGGGCGGTGACAGAATTTCGCAGGCGGAATTTTGAGCTGCAAAAGCGCAGGGACGTCGATTTGTATACAGAGGTAGACCGTTTAGAACGTGAGTTTGCGCCTTTGCGGTTGGAGCCTTTTGTCAATGAATACCTGGCGGCGGAGCTTGCGGTATGCCGTATGATCCAGAGCATTAATTACCGGCTGATGAGCGAGATAGAGTTTGACTTAGGGTTTGAGACCTTTTAAAGCTGGGAGGGGATGTTATGCAAAACGGCAAGACGGCGCTGAATCTATTGAGCAGCGCGCTGAATGTGCTGCTTTTGACGTTGATATTGTTCGTCCTCTTGAAAGCAGGGGGCATTGCCTATGATATGGGCTACCGGATTTTTACGGAGCCTGCCATGGACGTAGAGCCAGGGCGCGACGTGGCGGTACGTGTCGAAACGGGGATGTCCGGGCTTAAGCTTGGCAGCTTGCTGGAAGAAAAACGTCTGGTGGACAGCGGGCTTTTGTTTTCCGTGCAGTTGGCGCTGTCTTCTTATGGGAAAAAAATCAAGCCAGGCACTTATACATTAAATACGTCCCAGACAGCGGAGGAGATGCTCTTGACGCTGGCAGGAGAGGGCGCTGAGGAAGAAGAGGAATGATAGTAGAAGAGCGTTTTGTGACTTATATCAATTCCCTGGCGCAGGAGGCAAGCCCCCTTCTGGCTGCAATAGAAGAGGAAGCCCGGCAAGCCCATGTGCCGATCATCCGTAGGGAAATGCAGAGTTTTTTAAAATTCCTGCTCGCCATGAACCGCCCCCGGCATATCCTGGAGGTGGGGACGGCAGTAGGATTTTCGGCATTATGGATGGAGGGCTGCCGCGCTGGGGGATGCAAGGTTACGACCATTGAAAACGATGCTGGACGGATCCTGGCTGCAAAAGAAAATTTTTTGCGCGCAGGGAAGGAAAATGTGATAGAATTATTGGAAGGGGATGCAGCAGTTGTGCTAAAGGGGCTGGATGGGCCGTATGATTTTATTTTTATGGATGCGGCCAAGGGGCAGTACATCCATTTCCTTGCAGATGTGATGCGCCTGTTACAGCCAGGCGGCCTCTTAGTATCTGACAATGTGCTGCAGGATGGGGATATCGTTGAGTCGCGTTTTGCGGTTACACGGCGCGACCGCACCATCCATAAGCGGATGCGGGATTATTTGTATGCGCTGACCCATATGGATGGGCTGGTCACTTCTGTGCTGCCCATAGGGGATGGAGTGACCGTCAGTGTTAAGGCGTTTTAGCCTGAATGGAGGAGAAAGAGGGATATGGAGCCAAAAAAACCGGAACTGCTTGTCCCGGCAAGCAGCCTTGAGGTCTTGAAGGTTGCGGTGGTTTATGGGGCGGATGCAGTCTATATCGGCGGAGAGGCATTCGGCCTCCGGGCAAAAGCCAAGAATTTTTCCATCGGGGAAATGAAAGAGGGGATCCAGTTTGCCCATGCGCATGGAGTAAGGGTATATGTGACGGCCAATATCTTAGCCCATAACGCGGATCTTGAGGGCGTGCGGGATTATTTTGCGGAGTTGAAGGAGATTAAGCCGGATGCTTTGATTATCTCGGATCCCGGCGTATTCTGCCTAGCAAAGGAAATCTGCCCGGAGATTGAGGTGCATATTTCCACACAGGCCAATAACACCAATTATGGGACGTACTTGTTCTGGCACAAGATGGGTGTAAAACGGGTTGTTTCTGCAAGGGAACTGACGTTAGGGGAGATTTTTGAGATCCGCAGGAAGATCCCAGAAGAGATGGAGATCGAAACGTTTATCCATGGGGCGATGTGCATTTCTTATTCTGGAAGGTGCCTGCTGAGCAATTACTTTACCGGACGGGATGCAAACCAAGGATCTTGTACCCATCCATGCCGCTGGAAATACGCCGTCGTAGAGGAAACCAGGCCAGGGGAATACCTGCCGGTCTATGAGAACGAGCGGGGCACGTTCCTATTCAATTCCCGGGATTTATGCATGATTGGGCATATACCAGAACTTATAGAGGCTGGGATAGACAGCTTTAAAATTGAGGGCAGGATGAAAACGGCTCTGTATGTGGCGGTGGTAGCCAGGACCTACCGCAAGGCGATTGACGATTATTTTACCTCAAAGGAAACGTATGAAGCACATATGCCTTGGTATCTAGATCAAATATCCAATTGCACATACCGTCAGTTTACGACGGGGTTTTTCTTTGGGAAGCCGGACGGCTCTTTGCAGATTTATGACAACAGTACGTATCGGAAGGAATCTACGTATTTGGGGATGGTGAGCGGCGTGAGCCCGGACGGGTTGTTCCAGATTGAGCAGAAGAACAAGTTCTCGGTTGGGGAGACGATTGAGGTTATGAAGCCGGACGGGCAAAACCTTATGGTAACGGTAAAGCAAATCCGGGATGAAGACGGCAGCCCGATGGAGTCGGCGCCCCACCCGAAGCAAATATTATATATTGATTTAGGACAGCCGCTGGCAAAATATGATATATTGCGCAGGCAGGAAAAGGAGGATCAGGCAGATGAATGAGGACAGATATGTAGCATACGTTGGGACGTACACCCATGGAAGCAGCGTGGGGATCCATATCTACGACGTAGATGTAGAAAAAGGGGATATGAAGGAGCGCAAGGTAGTCCCTATCAGCAATCCTTCCCATCTGACCGTTTCTGCAAATGGGAGGTTTCTGTATTCGATTGCAGACGAAGGGGTTGCAGCGTTCCGGATTGGCCCGGATGGCGATCTGAACATGATAAACCAGAAGTGGATTGGCGGGATGCGCGGATGTTTTGTTGATGTGGATAAACAGAACCGTTATCTGTTTGTAGGCGGGTATCATGATGGGCGCGTTTCCATGATGCGCCTGAACGAAGACGGCAGCATTGGTGAGATTGCCGATGGGATTTTCCACACTGGCATGGGGCGGAGCATTGCGGAACGCAATTACAGGCCTCATGTGAACTGCGTAAGGCTGACGCCGATGCAGAAGTATCTCTGCGCCGTAGACGGGGGCTTGGATCAGGTGAAGATTTACTGGATTGATTATGAACGTGGGAAGCTTAAGATTGCAGATATCCTGCGCGGCCATTTGGAGTCTTCCCCACGGATGATACGCTTCAGCAAGGATGGGAAATATGCTTATGTGCTCTGTGAGGAAAGCAACGATATCGACGTATACCATTATGAATGCGCCCCCCATGGCCCGTTGTTTGAAAAAATACAGAACATCCCAACCGTAAGCGAAGCGGAAAGGCGTAACTGTGGCGCCTCAGATATTGAAGTCAGCGAGGATGGGAAATATTTGTTCTGCTCAAACGCCGGGGTAAATTCCGTAGTCATTTATACGATTGACCAGGAGAATGGGCATTTGGCTTACATGTGCGCATCTACAATCAGTGGGGATTACCCAAAGACCATTGCGATTTTCCCGGACAGCAAGCATTTTGTAAGCTTGAACCATGATACGAATGAAATAACCACGTTTAAAGTGGATTATGAGAATAAGTATTTCTTGATGGATCACAGGCCGATTTCTATCGATCAGCCGAATTGCATCCGGATCCACAAGCTGGTAAAGCAATAAACAAACACAAGGAATGAATGCAGAAGCCGCCGCATTGATGAAATCATTAATGCGGCGGTAGTTTTTTATTTATGTATTGACATTTTTTGTATTCTCAGTATAATAGAGTTTGTTTACGATTATTAAACGGAAAATATATTATTAGCTTTATCTCTTTCTCTGTGGCCCGGGTTATTTATTCCCGCGAGGGTATGTGCGGATATTTGACAGATGCTGCGGGGAAGCTGGCTTTGGAAAGGAAGGCATCTATGGACATTGGGCATCGTATGAAGGAACTTCGCATCCAGTATGGGCTGACACAGCAGGAACTGGCTGACCGCAGCGAGCTTTCCAAGGGTTTTATTTCCCAGTTGGAACGTAACCTTACCTCGCCTTCGATCGGCACGCTTTTGGATATTATCCAATGCCTGGGGACAACCCCGGCAGAGTTTTTTGCAGATCAAGAGCCAGAGCAGGTAGTGTTCCGGCAGGAAGATTATTTTATGAAGGAGAAGGAAGAAAGCGCCGTCAAATGGGTGATCCCAAATGCACAGAAGAATGCCATGGAGCCGGTGCTGATGACATTGGCGCCCCATGGTTCGTCAGACGTCCACCTTCCTCATGAAGCGGAGGAATTTGGGTATGTGCTGAAGGGTTCCATCCGGCTGAATTACGGTTCCTCTTCTTATGTTGTAAGGCAGGGGGAGTCTTTTTATTTTGATGCGGGGAAGAAGCATTCCATTGAGAATAGCGGGAACAGGGAGGCAGTTGTTTTGTGGGTTTCCACACCCCCCAGTTTTTAGGAGGAGTGTCTAATGAGCAAACGTTTGATTGATTTACAGCATATTTCCAAGTCCTTTGGCGGGCAGTTGGTGCTAGACGATTTAAGCTTATACATCAGGGAGAATGAGTTTCTGACCTTGTTAGGGCCGTCGGGCTGTGGTAAGACTACGACGCTGCGGATTATCGGCGGGTTTGAGCTGCCGGATCAAGGCAGCGTGATGTTCGACGGGAAGGACATCACAAATCTTGCCCCGAACGAGCGTCAGTTGAATACGGTATTCCAGAAGTACGCATTGTTCCCGCATATGTCCATTGCGGAAAATATTGCGTTCGGTCTGAAGATTAAAAAGAGGAGCAAAGACTATATTGCAGATAAAATCAAATATGCGCTGCGCCTTGTGAACCTGGACGGCTTTGAAAAGCGTACCGTGGATTCCTTAAGCGGCGGCCAGCAGCAGAGGATTGCCATTGCCAGGGCGATTGTCAATGAGCCGAAGGTGCTGCTGTTGGACGAGCCGCTGGGGGCGCTGGACTTAAAGCTGCGGCAGGATATGCAGTACGAATTGATCCGGCTGAAAAATGAACTTGGCATTACGTTTATCTATGTGACGCACGATCAGGAGGAAGCATTGACCATGTCGGATACGATTGTCGTGATGAACCAGGGGTATATCCAGCAGATTGGGACGCCTGAGGATATCTACAATGAGCCGACGAATGCGTTTGTGGCGGATTTTATTGGAGAGAGTAATATCATAGATGGCATTATGTTAGAGGATCGCCTTGTGGAGATTTTTGGAGTGAAGTTCCCTTGTGTGGACGAAGGGTTTGGTAAGAAACGCCCAGTAGACGTTGTGATACGTCCAGAAGACGTGGAACTTGTCGCACCAGAGGACGGGATGATCGAAGGAGACGTCACTTCTTTGATCTTTAAGGGGGTTCATTGGGAAATCGACGTCGTTGCAAACGGTTATGAATGGCTTGTGCAGACCACCCAGATGCATCCAGTCGGTTCCCATGTGGGGATCCGGGTAGCCCCATATAACATACAGATTATGAATAAACCCGAATCTAGTGATGAAAGGGCGGTGGTATTGGATGCGTAATCTAAGACGCCAGCTTTTGGCAGGCCCTTACCTTGTGTGGATGGCAGGATTTATCTTGCTCCCGGTAGTTTTGATCCTATACTATGCGTTTACTACGACAAGCGGCCAGGTTACCCTATTCAACGTAACGTCCATTACGGCCTCTGTCCATATGAAATCATTGCTCCTTTCCCTGAAGCTGGCGTTCGCCTGTACGGTGATCTGCCTGGCGCTTTCTTATCCGCTTGCGATGATTTTAAACAACAAGAAGGAGAAACGGCAGGGGTTTATCGTGTTTATTTTCATCCTGCCAATGTGGATGAATTTCATGCTGCGTATCCTAGCCTGGAAAATGCTCTTGTCAAACAACGGCGTAATCAACTCGGCGCTTGAGGTGTTTGGGCTGCCAGGGCTTGACGTTTTAAATACCCCGTCTGCCGTGGTGTTCTGTATGGTATACGATTTCCTGCCGTTTATGATACTTCCTATCTACAATGCAATGTCGAAGATTGAAGGGGATATCATTGAAGCGGCAAAGGATTTGGGCGCTGGGAACCTTACCATCTTTTTTAAGATTATTGTACCTCTGACGATGTCGGGGGTAATCAGCGGGATTATTATGGTATTCGTGCCTGCGCTGACTTCTTTTGCAATTTCTGATTTGCTCGGCGGCGGGAAGGTGCTTTTGATTGGGAATGTCATTGAGCAGGCGTTTATGCAGGAATATAACTGGAACCTTGGATCTGGCCTTTCGGTCGTGCTGATGGTTTTTGTCATTGTAAGCATGGCGCTTATGAATGCCCATGGTGAAGAAGGGGGGGCGGGCGTATGGTAAAAAAATCGGCGGAACGGGTCTATTTATCTTTGATTTTCCTATTCCTGTACCTGCCCATTCTGGTATTGATTGTGCTGTCGTTTAATGATTCCAAGTCAAAGGTCCAATGGGGAGGGTTTACGCTGCGCTGGTATCAGGAATTGTTTTCTAGCGATTCCATGATGGAAGCCTTTGGCACGACGATCTTTATTGCCCTAGGATCTGCGCTGGCCGCCACGCTGCTTGGCACGTTGGCGGCGTTGGGCATTGACGCTATGAAAAAACGCGGGCAGGCCATTATGATAGGCGCGACGAATATCCCTTTGCTGAATGCGGATATTGTCACCGGGATTTCCATGATGCTGCTGTTTGTACGGTTTATGCGCCTTGGTATGATGACGGTGATGATTGCGCATATTACCTTTAATATCCCATACGTGATTTTGAACGTGCTGCCAAAGCTTAAGCAGAGCAACCGCACGACGTATGAAGCAGCTTTGGATCTTGGCGCGACGCCGTTTTATGCTTTTTATAAAATTATCTGGCCGCAGATACGTCCTGGCGTATTCTCAGGCTTTTTGATGGCTATGACAATGTCGCTGGATGATTTTTCCGTCACTTATTTTACCAAAGGCGCAGGTATCAATACCTTGTCTACGATGATTTATACAGAAATGCGCAAGGGGATCCGCCCGGAGATGTATGCGTTGTCTACCATCCTGTTTTTAATTGCGCTGGCGCTTTTGCTGTTTATGAATTTCGGGCCATCGGCCAGACGGCAGGCAGGACAAAGCTAAATGGAAAAGCGGCAATTGGGCTAGTTTGGATTCAATTGGCCAGCCGTATAGTATGCAGAAAACGTTTCGCAAACGCCTATAGTAATTAGTAGGCGATTGCAAAACGCCCTTTCTAGAAACAGCGGATGTACAATCTGTACAAAAAAAGGGCGACTTGCGACGGCATCTGGAGCCCGCTTTTGTATGGATTGTACAGACGTGTCTGTCCCAGAGAGGGTTTCGCAATTACCTAATAGTAATTAGGATAGAAAGGAGTCTTCAGAATGAGAAAAGCGCTATTTCAAACGGGGGTATCTCTGGTTATGGCGGCATTTTTCTTCCTTTCTGGATGCGGCGGGAAGGATCAGGAAAATACCTTGACCGTATTGAACTATGGCAAATATTTAGAGCCGGAAGTCATTGCTATGTTTGAAGAAGAAACCGGGATCCAGGTAGAATATGAGGAATACGTCACGCCGGAGAATATGTATACGAAATACCGCGCAGGGGCGATTGACTATGATTTGATCTGCACGTCGGATTATATGGTGGAAAAGCTGATCCAGGAGGGCGAGGTGTTGGAGATGGATTATAACAATATCCCGTATGCAGAAAACCTGGATCCGGTGTACTTTGATTTTTCCAAGTCCTTTGATCCGGAAAACAAATATTCTATGCCATATTTTTTTGGGACGGTCGGCATCTTATACAACAAGGAAATGGTGGATGAATCCAAGGTCAATTCATGGGAAATCTTGTGGGATGAAGCGTATTCTGGGAAAATCATTATGGCGGATTCTGTCCGGGATTCGTTTATGGTGGCACTGAAAATCCTGGGCTATTCGCTGAATACGACGGACAAGGATCAATGGAAGGAGGCGCAGGAGCTGCTGATCAAGCAGAAGCCTCTGGTGTATTCCTACCTAGTAGACGAAGCCCAGGATGAGATGATCGCTGAGAATGCGGCTATGGCAGTCGTCTATTCCGGGGAAGCCGGATACGCGCTGGAATTTAATGAAAACCTGGCGTTTTCTGTCCCAGAAGAAGGTTCGAATATGTGGATTGATTCGTGGTTTATCCCAAAGACGGCGAAGCACAAGGAAAATGCAGAGAAATTCCTGGATTTCCTCTGCAGGGAAGATGTTTCTATGATGAATTTTGATTATGTCTATTATGCTACGCCGAACAAGAAGACAAAGGAAGCGTTGGATCCAGAGCTCCAGCAAAGCCCTACGATTTTCCCACCGACGGAAGTGCTTGAGAATTGCGAGGTGCTAAAGCCGTTAGACGATGAATCCAACACGAACCTAAGCATTTTGTGGAAGGAAATAAAATCTGTGTGAATTTACGGGTTTTCCTTGCATTTTCGGACTGGATATGATAGAGTAAGACCCACACAGCACGATGTGTGGGTTTTTCCATACAAGGTATGGCCTCCCGACTGCCAGCACAGCGCAGGAGGTATTTTATGACATATGAAGCATTTAAGAAGAAGCTGGTGCAGCAGCTTGAAGGACAGTTCCCTGCCGGGACGTGCATTTCTATCCGGCAGTTCCCACATAACAACCATGTCGTCTTAGACGGGCTTACCGTATTAGAGCCTGGCAGCAATATTTCCCCTACGATTTATCTCAACCATTATTTTACAAAGTACCAGGAAGGCCTTGCATTCCCTGAGATCGAAACGCAGATCCTTGGCTATTACTACAGCCACCGGACGTTACGGCAGGTGGATACGTCTTTTTTTACCCGGTTTGAACAGGTGAGCCCCAGGATTGCCTATAAACTGATCCATTATGGGAAAAATAAGGAACTTCTAGAAGAAGTCCCCTATATCCCGTACTTAGATCTTGCGCTAGTCTTTTATTGCCTGTTACAGGAAACGCCTTATGGAAATGCTTCTATCCTGGTGCGCCAGGAGCATTTGGAGTATTGGAAGGTATCAAAGGAAGAATTGTTTGCAGTTGCCCAAAGGAATACGCCGAAGCTGCTACCAGCTTGCTGCGAGTCCTTGGCGGATTTGATTTTACCAGTTCTAAAGGAACTTCCAGAAGGGCTGGACGGGCTTGACAAGGAATTTTTGGAGTCGGAATCCGTCCCCATGTATGTCCTGACAAACCGCTGGCGGCTGGATGGAGCCTGCTGTATGCTATACCCTGGCGTTTTGGCACAGACGGCGGAGCGCTTAGGCGGCAGCCTCTATCTCCTTCCCAGCAGTATCCATGAGGTCATTGTCATCCCGGTTTCTGCCGCTGGGGATCCCAAGGAGCTTACAGGGATTGTACGGGAAATCAATCTCACGGAAGTCCTTCCTGAGGAAGTGCTCTCTGACCAGGTTTACTGCTACGACAGGGAATCCGGCCAGTTGGCGTTGGCATAGCCCGGCCTTGGGATACGATCCTGCCTGCGCCAGCTTCATCGTTCAGTTTATTAGATCCAGGTATAAGGCTTCGTATTTTGCGGCGGAATTTTGCCAGGAATGGTCGGAGTCCATACAACGTTTTATCATGTTCTTCCATTCTTCCGGCGTGTCCTGGTATACAGTATGGGCGTATCGGATAATGGACAGCATTTCCACAGCGTCGTAATTTGCAAAGCTAAAGCCGGTCCCGGTATGCCAGATTTCGTTGTAAGCTTCTACGGTGTCTTTGAGCCCCCCGGTTTCACGGACTATGGGGATGGTGCCATAACGCATACTGATAAGCTGGCTTAAACCGCAGGGTTCAAATTGGGACGGCATTAAGAATGCATCAGCGCCAGCATATATTTTGTGGGCGGACTCTTCGCTGTATGTAATCAGGGCGGATATCTGTCCAGGGTATTTTCCGGCAAAATATAGGAAGGACTCCTGGTAGCGTGGTTCTCCGGCGCCTAGTATGGCTACTTGTACAGGGAGCGTCTGCAGCATCTCTTCCATGATATAGTTCACGAGATCGAATCCTTTTTGTTCCGTCAGGCGGGATACAATCCCGATTACCATTGCGGATGGATCTACGGTAAGCCCCAGTTCTTTTTGCAGGTTCTTCTTGTTCTGTTTCTTGCGGGCTATGCTTTTTACGCTGTAGTGTGAAGCCAGGTATGGATCCGTCCGCGGGTTGTATACGTCATAGTCAATCCCATTCACAATCCCGGCGAGCTTGCCAGATACCTGGCGCATCACGCCGTCGAGCCCTTCTCCGCCAGCCTGCTGCTGGATTTCCGCAGCGTACGTTTCACTGACGGTAGTGACCCGGTCTGCATATAAGATGCCTGCTTTCAGGAAGTTGCTCTCTTTGTATGCTTCCATAGCCCCATAACGGCATCCTGCGGGAAGATCCTTACAGTTTTCGATATCGTCGATCTTCCATCTCCCCTGGAATTTCTGGTTGTGGATGGTCAGGACGGTCTTGGTGTGTTGGTAGAAGCCGTCGTTTTGATAGAACTCTTTTAGGAAGACTGGGATCAGAGCAGCCTGCCAGTCGTGACAGTGCAGGACGTCAGGGGCAAACCCAAGCTTCGGCAGGATTGCCAGTACTGCCCTGGAGAAAAAGGCAAATTTGTTGACGTCCTCGTATATCTGGTGGTAGGGGCTGTCCCCGGCAAAATAATGCCGGTTGTCTAGAAAGTAATAGCGGATCCCGTCCGCCATAGCTTCGTAGACGCCTATGTATTCCTGCCCCCTTGGCATATCGGCGTAGCATTCTGTGACATATACCATGGTATGCTTGAGAGGTTCTGGGATACATAGGTAGTTAGGCAGGATGACCCGGACGTCGAAGATCTTTTTATCCAGGTATTTCGGCAATGCCCCTACGACGTCCGCCAAGCCTCCCGTTTTTATAAAAGGATTTCCTTCTGATGCTGCGAAAAGTATTTTTTTCATAAAACAATCAAAGCCTCCTGTAAATTTGGGGCTGCAAATGCAGCCCTTTACTCTCGTGGTTTGTTTTCCAGGCGGATTTTATCTGCAATCAAGGCGATAAACTCCGAGTTTGTAGGTTTCCCCTTTCCATTGTGGATGGTGTAGCCAAATAATTTGTCGATGGTATCCATCTTCCCCCTGCTCCATGCCACTTCAATGGCGTGGCGGATGGCGCGTTCTACACGGCTGGGGGTTGTCTGGTACTTTTTGGCGATTTCCGGGTACAGGATTTTGGTGATGGAATTAAGCATTTCCATATCTGTTACGGACATCAGGATTGCTTCCCTTAAGTATTGGTAGCCTTTGAGATGTGCAGGAACGCCGATTTCGTGGATGATATTGGTGATTTCATTTTCCAGATCTTTGCGCTCAGGCTCGGGTTTTATCTCATAGGCGTTGGCCTTTTGCAGCGTGTTTGCCTTGTCCTTTTTCTGACAGGACACAACGTGCTTTATGCGGTCGATCAGTGCTTTGTTATTGAAGGGTTTCAGGAAATAATAGGATACGTCACGTAAAAATGCATCTTCCATAATTTTAGGCTGCCGAACAGTGGTAATAATGATAAATGCCGGGCAATTTTTGATATTTTTGTCATTTCGGATTTTATCTACCACTCCCAGACCATCTGATTTTGGCATGACAATATCCAGGAGTACAACATCTGGTTCCTTCTTTTTTATCAGTTCGTATGCTTCCTCTCCGTCTTTTGCAGTTCCAATTACTTGAAGGCTGTCGTCGTTCCTTACGGCGTCCCCCAATTGCTTCAGTATCTCTTCGTTGTCGTCTGCGATTGCCACATTTAATTTTTCCACGTTATATCCTCCTGTTGTTTGCATGAATAAACCCTCATAAAGGCGCCTACTTTGTATTATATCGAATTCATAAATTCCTTCAATGAAAATGTTTCGACAAACAAGTACCCTTGCTTTTATGATACCACAAACTTTGTCAGTTTGTGTACTGTTTTTTGGAGAAACAAGGATGTATTTTGGGGTACAAGATGTTGCTGTTGTATTTTGACGAACTTATCAAGATACAGTGTCCGGGGGCCTGGAAAGAGGCCTAAAACCCTTATTTCGGCAAATTCCGACAGGATTTTTACACTGTCGGACCGTGTCGCATCCTGTCATGTTTTTTTCGGTAGAGCCCCCACTTGACAAATGGATGCAGATTTTGTATAGTTATGGTACTTCAATGGTTTAAACTTTAAAAATTTAAAGTGTGAATATAAATAAGATACGGAGGGAAAAGGAATGGACAGCAAGCAAAACGGAAAGCGGACATTGATGGATTACTGCCCGGATATTATGATTATGGATTGTACCATGCGGGACGGGGGCCTTGTGAATAATTTTGAGTTTACGGATGCGTTTGTAAAGGATTTGTATCAAGCAAATATAAAGGCAGGGGTAGATTATATGGAGTTCGGGTACAAGGCTTCTAAGGACCTGTTTGATCCCAAAGAGTTTGGGAAATGGAAGTTCTGTGACGAGAAGGATATCCGTGCGGTTGTAGGGGAGAATAAGTCTTCGTTGAAGATTTCTGTTATGGCGGATGTAGGCCGTTGTAATTATAAGAAGGATATCCTGCCAAAGAAGGACAGCGTGATTGATATGATCCGTGTGGCGACATATATCCACCAAATCCCCGCGGCCATCCGTATGGTGGAAGATTTTAAAAGGAAGGGCTATGAAGTGACGGTGAACATTATGGCCGTATCTAAGGTGAATACAGACGATTTGGACGCGGGGCTTTCATTGCTTGCAAGCAGTTCCGCGGACTGTATTTACCTGGTAGACAGTTTTGGCTCTTTTTATCCAGAGCAGGTGACGAAGCTATCCCAGAAGTACGTGGAGGTTGCAGAAGGAGCCGGGAAAATTGTAGGGATGCATGCCCACAATAACCAACAGTTAGCGTTCGCCAATACGATTGAAGCCTGCCGTATGGGCGCATGCCTGCTGGATGCGACGGTAAGCGGTATGGGGCGCGGCGCAGGGAATTGTTATATGGAATCGCTGCTGAGCTTCCTAAAGAACCCGAAATATGATGAAATGCCAGTCATCCGTTTTGTAGAAGAACATATATTGAAATTAAAGGCGGAGGGAGTCGTATGGGGGTACGATATCCCATATCTTCTGACCGGGATTTTGAACAGCCATCCGTCTTCCGCCATCCATTTTATCAACAGCAATCGGACGGATTACTGCCGTTTCATGCAGGAACTTCTCGATGTAGAATAGCATACTTAAAAAAATGCTGGTATTTTCGTACAAAGTATGATATAATGTCAAAACGATTGGGCAGTAACAGTAATGGAACATTAGGCTTTTGGCACGATATATATTTAAGGAGGAAATAGCAGCAATGAGCGTACAGGTAGAGAACTTAGAAAAAAATATGGCGAAACTCACCATTGAAGTCCCGGCAGAGGAATTGGAGAAAGCGATCCAGGCTTCTTATCTGAAGCAGAAGAGCCAGATCAGCGTCCCAGGGTTCCGCAAGGGGAAAGTGCCGCGCCAGATGATTGAGAAAATCTATGGCGTAGAAGTGTTCTTCGACGATGCGGCAAATGCATTGGTTGCCCAGGAATACCCGAAGGCAAGGAAGGAGTCTGGGTTAGAGATTGTGTCCCAGCCGGAATTTGACCTGGTGCAGTTGGAAAAGGGCAAGCCTTTTATCTTTAGCGCGGAAGTTGCAGTCAAGCCGGAAGTGACGCTTGGAAGGTATTCTGGCGTCCAGGTAACGAAAGCGGATACTTATGTGACGGAAGATGAAATTGCTGCAGAGGTAGAGAAGGAACGCGAAAGCAATGCCAGGATGGTTACGGTCGAGGATCGGGCAATCCAGGATGGGGATACGGCTGTGATTGATTACGAAGGATTTGCTGACGGCGTGGCATTTGAAGGCGGCAAGGGAGAGAACCATCCGCTTGTGATTGGTTCCCATTCCTTTATAGATACATTTGAGGAACAGTTGGTTGGTAAATTTACAGGCGATGAAGTGGAAGTACATGTGACCTTCCCAGAAGAATACCATGCAGAAGAACTGGCAGGGAAGCCGGCGGAGTTCCGTGTGAAGATCAATGAGATTAAGATGAAAGAACTGCCGGAGTTAGATGATGAATTTGCACAGGACGTATCGGAGTTTGATACGCTGGAAGAATATAAGAAGAGTTTAGAGGATCAGATCCGGGAGAGGAAAGAAGCGGAAGCAAAGCGCGGGATGGAGAATGAAGCCATTGAGAAGATCATAGGGGAAGCCCAGATAGACGTCCCGGATCCGATGGTAGAATCCCAGGCGCGTTCCATGCTGAACAACTTGGCAAACCGATGGGCGCAGCAGGGCCTTGGCTTTGAACAGTATCTGCAGCTTACGGGCGCTACGGTTGAGCAGCTTTTGGATCAGATGAGGCCAGACGCGCTTAAGCAGATCCAGTCCAGCCTGGTATTAGAAGCGGTTGCTAAGGCAGAGCAGATTGAAGTTTCGGATGAAGAAATGGAGTCTGAACTGACGCAGATGGCGGAAGCCTATAATATGGAACGGGAGAAACTGGATGAATTGCTGGATGAGGAAGAATTAGAATCCATCCGCCTGGATCTTAAGATCCGCAAGGCAGCCGATTTTGTGATGGAGCATGTTGAAGCTGTTTAGTGATTGCATGGCAATGAAAGAAGAGGGAGAAGCAAGGAGGGTTCACAGATGAGTTTAGTGCCTTATGTCGTGGAGCAGACGAGCAGAGGGGAGAGATCCTACGATATCTATTCCAGGCTGCTGAAAGATAGGATTATCTTTTTGGGAGAAGAAGTCAATGAAGTGACAGCCGGTTTGGTCGTGGCGCAGCTTCTGTTTTTGGAATCTGAAGATCCTGGGAAGGATATCCATTTGTATATCAATTCCCCGGGCGGGGTAGTGACAGCAGGGCTTGCAATTTACGATACCATGAATTACATCAAATGTGATGTGGAAACAATCTGCATTGGGCTTGCGGCGAGCATGGGAGCCTTCCTGCTGGCTGGCGGGACCAAAGGAAAGAGGTATGCACTGCCGAATGCTGAGATTATGATACATCAGCCTTCTGGCGGCGCAAAGGGACAGGCGACGGATATCCAGATTGCAGCAGATAATATCCAGAAGACAAAGAAACGTCTGAACACAATTTTGTCAGAGAATACTGGGAAGCCATATGACGTGATTGCAGCAGATACAGAACGTGACAATTATATGTCTGCAATGGAGGCGAAGGAATATGGTCTGATTGATGGTGTAATTACAAATCGAAAGTAAAAAAACGGGGGCAGCAAGCGGTAGCTACTGTCCCTGGTGTATTTTTCTGTTTGGCTATTACTGTTAAATTAATTCATACAATATGTGCTATGGGAGGTTAGGATGGCAGGTAGATTTTTAGAAGAAAGGGTTCGTTGTTCTTTCTGTAGAAAAACCGATGCTCAGGTCAGGAAGTTGATTGCAGGCCCGAATGGCGCCTATATATGTGATGAATGCGTGGATATCTGCGCGGAGATTATTGAAGAGGAATTGGCAGAGGAGGAGGGCTTCCGTTCAGAGAAGGAGGAGGCGTTTGAGCTTCCAAAGCCGATGGAAATCAAGAAATACCTGGATGAATATGTAATTGGGCAGGAGGAAGCGAAGAAGGTGCTTTCTGTTGCGGTATATAACCATTATAAGAGGATTTTTGCGCCACGGGAACTGGATGTGGAATTGCAAAAGAGCAATATCCTGATGCTTGGGCCTACGGGCTGCGGCAAGACGTTGCTGGCGCAGACGCTGGCGCGTATCTTGAACGTCCCGTTTGCAATTGCAGATGCGACTGCCTTGACGGAAGCAGGTTATGTCGGGGAAGATGTGGAGAATATCCTGTTAAAAATCATCCAGGCTGCGGATTACGATATGGAACGCGCCCAAAAAGGGATTATCTATATTGACGAAATTGACAAGATTACCAGGAAATCTGAAAATCCGTCCATTACCAGAGATGTGTCTGGCGAGGGCGTACAGCAGGCGCTGCTTAAAATATTAGAAGGGACAGTTGCCAGCGTGCCGCCGCAGGGCGGAAGGAAGCATCCGCAACAGGAGCTGCTCCAGATAGATACCACAAATATTCTGTTTATCTGCGGCGGTGCTTTTGAAGGCCTGGATAAGATTATTGAAAACAGGATGGATCGCAAATCCATGGGCTTTGGCGCAGAAATTGTTGATAAAAGGGAAAAGGATGTGGGGGCTGTCTTAAAGCAGGCGTTGCCGCAGGATTTTGTGAAATTCGGCCTAATCCCGGAATTTGTAGGACGCGTCCCAGTGTCTGTTTCCTTGGAAGCTTTGAACCGCGAGGCTTTGGTGAGGATTTTAAAAGAGCCGAAAAATTCTTTGCTGAAGCAGTATGAGACGTTATTTGAAATGGATCATGTCAATCTTGTGTTTAATGAAGACGCGATTGAAGCCATCGCAGAAAAATCTTTAAAGCGTAAGACTGGCGCAAGAGGGTTACGTGCGATTGTGGAGAAGGTATTGATGGATTTGATGTACCGTGTTCCTTCGGATGCATCCATTAGCCATTGTACGGTGACAAAGGAAGCAGTAGAAGAGGAAAATGGGCAGGCGGTAGAGTTCAAACAATTGGGCGGCGCAAGTAAGTCTGCCTGAGGAGAGATAGGATGAATGGAGAATACAAGAAGATTCCGGCAGTGGCACTACGGGGGATGACGATACTCCCCAGTATGGTGGCACATTTTGACGTGAGCAGAAAAAAGTCTGTCCGGGCAGTAGAAGCTGCCATGCTAGAAGAACAGTTTGTATTTCTGGTGACGCAGAAGACGCTTGAAAAAGAAGAGCCGGAAATCGAGGATTTGTACGAAATTGGGATTATTGCTGTGATTAAGCAGGTAATCAAGCTACAGAACAACGTGGTGCGTGTTTTGATCGAAGGGGAAACACGCGCCCGTTTGGTTGAGTTGGAAGAAGACGAATATCTTGCTGCTGTCGTAGAGCCGCTTACGGAGGATACGGATCCGCTTCCATCAGAAATACAGGCTGCGATGATGCGTGGGATAAGGGAAACGTTTGCCCGTTACTGCCTGCTGAACCCCAAACAGGGAAAAGAGTTTGCAAAGCAGATGCAGGAAATACAGGATTTGGGTAAGTGCCTGAATTATATCGGAAATAACCTTCCGGTTGTCTTTGAACAGAAACAGAAAATCCTTGAAGCTAGGACTTTGCAGGAACAGTATGAGACAATTATGATTGTATTGCTGAATGAGATTAATATCATTCAGATTAAGACGGAATTTCAGGCGAAGCTAAAAGAAAAGGTGGATAAGAACCAGAAGGAATATATCCTGCGGGAACAGATGAAAATCATACGGGAAGAGCTTGGCGAAGATAATACGGCGTCTGAGGCAGAGCATTTCTTGGCGGAAGCCCGCAAATTGAAAGCAGATAAGGAAGTCAAGCAGAAGCTGGAGAAGGAAATCGAACGGTTTAAGAATGTTGCATCCAATTCATCAGAAAGCGCTGTGATACGTGGTTATATTGAAACATTGCTGGAACTTCCGTGGAATAAAGTATCGAAAGATAATAAGAAGCTTGAGGATGCAGAGCGTATTTTGGATGAAGATCACTATGGGATGGAAAAAGTGAAGGAGCGTATGCTGGAGTTTCTGGCGGTGCGGAACTTGACGAAGAAGGGCGATAGCCCGATTATCTGCTTGGTAGGGCCTCCTGGGACAGGGAAGACGAGCATTGCCCGTTCCGTTGCGCGGGCGTTGGATAAGAAATATATACGCATTAGCTTGGGCGGCGTCCGGGATGAGGCGGAGATACGGGGGCATAGGAAGACGTATGTAGGCGCCATGCCTGGCAGGATTGCAAACGGCCTGCGGAATGCCGGGGTGAAGAACCCTCTGATGCTGCTGGATGAGATTGATAAGATAAGCAGCGACTATAAAGGGGATACGGCCTCTGCCCTGTTAGAAGTATTAGACAGCGAGCAGAACAGCAAATTCCGCGATCATTATGTAGAGCTTCCAATGGACTTGTCGGAAGTGCTGTTTATTGCAACTGCAAATTCCTTACAGGATATCCAAAAGCCGTTGTTGGACCGTATGGAGATTATAGAGGTCAGCAGTTATACAGAAAATGAAAAAGCCCATATCGCGAGGGAACATCTGATTGCAAAACAGATGGCGAAAAACGGCCTGAAAAAAGGCCAGCTTACCATAAGCGATAAAGCGCTAGCGAAATTAATCCGTGGATATACGAGGGAAGCTGGAGTGCGGAACCTAGAACGCAAGTTAGGGGAGATTTGCCGGAAGGCGGCCAGGGATGTTTACCAGAAAGATAAAAAGACAATTAAAGTTACGGAAAATAGCCTGGAAAAACTGCTTGGCAAAGAAAAATATAATTTTGATTTAATAAATGAAACGGATGAGGTTGGGATTGTGCGGGGCCTTGCATGGACCAGCGTCGGCGGGGATACGCTTCAGATTGAGGTGAATATCATGCCTGGCAAAGGGGAGTTCCAATTGACAGGGCAGTTAGGGGACGTCATGAAAGAATCTGCCCAGGCGGGGATCAGCTACATCCGTTCCGTCAGTGCAGCATACCAAATTGATAAAGAATTTTTCCAGGAATCGGATATCCACATCCATATACCGGAGGGCGCCGTGCCCAAGGACGGGCCTTCCGCCGGGATTACGATGGCGACGGCAATGCTTTCTGCGATTACCAAACGGAAGGTGCGTAAGGATGTGGCGATGACAGGGGAGATCACGTTGCGTGGCAGGGTGCTCCCGATCGGCGGGCTGAAGGAGAAGATCCTGGCGGCGAAAAACGCTGGGATAAAGACCATCTGTGTGCCGAAGAAGAATGAGCCGGACGTAGCTGAAATTGCCCAGGAGATTAAGAAGGGGCTTGAGATTGTATTTGTAGGGAATATGGAGGAAGTGTTAGAAGCGGCGTTAGTATAGCCGTAAGAGGAGACGTGGTATGGTACTAAAGTCAGTAGCGTTAGAAACGGTATGCGGGGTTACAAGTAAGCTGCCCCAGACCGATAAGCCGGAAATTGCGTTTGCAGGGAAATCAAATGTGGGGAAATCCTCGTTGCTCAACGGTCTGATGAACCGGAAGGCTTTGGCAAGGACGTCTTCCCAGCCTGGAAAGACGCAGACCATCAATTTTTATAACATCAACGACTACATGTACCTGGTGGATCTGCCCGGGTATGGGTATGCAAAAGTCCCTATCAAAGAAAAGGAAAAATGGGGGCGCATGATTGAGAATTACCTGAAGAAGTCTAAGCAGCTTGTAGCGGTCTTCCTGCTGATTGATATCCGCCACGAGCCTTCCGCCAATGATAAGCAGATGTATGAGTGGATTGTTTACCAGGGGTATGATCCGATTATTGTTGCGACAAAGCTGGACAAGCTGAAGCGGAGCCAGGTGCAGAAGCATATTAAAATGTTAAGGGACGGCTTGAAGCTAAAGCCGGATACGCCGGTTTTGCCATATTCTTCACTGACAAAGCAAGGCAGGGATGAAATCTGGGCGATGATAGATCGGCTGCTTGGAGTGGAGGAAGCGTGAGGAAAAAGAAATATCTGTTTGTGACGGGGATGCTGCTTGCCATATTATTGGCAAGCGGTATTTTTACCAGGATTTATACGGATTTGGAAGCTGGCGGAAGGGACGGCGGCACGGTGCGTGTTGTGACGTCGTTTTATCCAGTGTACATTGCTGCGCTAAACGTGGTAGGGGATAGCCGCACGGTCCGCCTGGAAAATTTAAGCGAGCCGCAGACAGGATGTATGCACGATTACCAGATGACCCCGCAGGATATGGTTAAATTATCAGATGCAGATTTGTTCCTGGTGAACGGCGGTGGGATAGAAGGCTTTCTGGCGGAAGTAGGGGAAGCTTATCCAGGGCTTTCTGTCCAGGCGGTGACAGATGGGGTTGTGTTGTTAGAATCGTTTGAAGGCGCCCCCGAAGAAGGCCATATCCACGAAGGAGAATCCAAGGAAGGGCATTTCCATGGCGCAGAGAATGCCCATGCATGGATGGATACCAGGCGCTATGCCCAGATGGCGCTAAACATTGCAAAGTATATCGGACAGGCAGATCCAGAAAATGCAGAAATGTACCTGGAACATGCAAAGGAGTATTGTAGTAAAATTGACGGGTTATCAGAACAAATCTCTGCCTTAAGGGAAGAGGTTGCAGACGCTGGTAATTTGGGTAAGGGAACGGTGATTTTCCACAGCGCTTTTGCATATCTTGTGGAACAGCTTGGGCTTCAAACGGCATATTGTATGGATTTTGATGAGGAACGCCAGATCAGCGCAAAGGAAGTGGCGGACGTCGTACAAAACATAGAAGAGGGGCGGATCCGTTTTTTGTTTGCGGAAGAATTATACGGAAAAGAGATGGGGGATGCGGTAGAGGCAGAAACGGGATGCAGCGTGTCTTATCTGGATCCTTTGGCGAGGGGGGCGTATGACGCGGATAGCTATTTAGACGCCATGCAGGGAAATATTGATGTGATAAGGCAAGCTGTTTCGCAATGGCCTGTAGGAGGGCAGTAGGAAGGGAGGAGGAGCTATGCGTAAGATCGTGAAGCCTTGCGGTCTACATTGCATTAAAATCAACCATCTTGGCGTTTCCTTTGGCGGGCAGGAGGTTTTAAGGGATATCAACCTTCATATCCACTGTGGGAGCCTGAATGCGGTGATTGGGCCAAACGGCGCTGGGAAGTCTACGTTAATCCGTGCAATTTTAGGGGATATCCCGCATACGGGGAAGATTGAATTTAAAGATCGGGAAAATGGGAGGATCCAAAAGCTTAAGATTGGATACGTCCCGCAGTCTTTGAATATTGAGAAACAGACTCCGGTTAGCGTGTACGATATGATTGCTTCATACCAGAGCAGCCTTCCGGTCTTCCTGATGCGGGGACGGAAGGTGAAGGAGGCCGTTTTGGAACACCTTCGGATGTTTGAGGCGGAAACTTTGCTGGATCAGCAGGTATGTAATTTGTCCGGCGGGCAGCTGCAGCGCGTGCTGCTTTCTATGGCGGTTATGGATGAGCCGAACCTTCTGTTGCTGGACGAACCAGTTTCTGGGATTGACCAGAATGGGATGGAACTGTTTTACCAGGCGATTTATCAATTGAAGGAATCGTATGATTTGGCGGTAATTTTAGTGTCCCATGATTTGGAGTATGTGAAACGGTATGCAGACCATGTGATATTGCTGGATCAGACGGTATTGAAGCAGGGGAGCGTACGGAATGTGTTCCAGAGCGAGGAATTTTCGGAGGTCTTCCAATGGGACGGGCGTCCTGCAAGGTAGCGGATGGACAGGAGGGATTTGAGATGGGGATTCTTGATTGGCTGCAATATGATTTTATGCGATATGCATTTTGTGCCGTACTGATCATTACGCCGTTGTTTGGGTTGATGGGGACGATGATTGTCAGCCGGAACATGGCGTTTTTTTCCGATGCGTTAGGGCATTCTGCCCTAACGGGGATTGCTGTCGGCGTGTTGTTTGGCGTAGGGGATACCAATTGTTCTATGGCGGTATTTGCTATCGTGTTTGCATTGTTATTGAACCAGATCAGCAGCCGTGTGGAAGCTTCGCATGATACCGTGATCTCTGTGTTTTCATCCTGCAGCATTGCGCTTGGGCTTGCAATCTTATCAAAAGGCGGGAATTTCAGCCAGTATTCTAGTATCCTGGTAGGGGATATTTTAAGCATATCGTTACAAGAAATATTATATCTAGCTATTATTTTTGTGATAACCCTTGTGTTTTGGGTGTTTGGATTTAATAAGCTTTTGGCGGTCAGCCTGAACCGGACCTTGGCGAAGAGCCGTCGTATTCCCGTTTCCTGGATGGAGAACCTGTTCGCAGTCCTTACGGCGTTGATCGTTATGGTATCCATCCAATGGGTTGGGATCTTGATTATCAATGCGCTATTAATACTTCCGGCTGCGTCTGCACGGAATATTTCCGGAAATATGCGGGAGTACCATTTCTTTTCTGTCTTGTTTTCCATGTTTTCCGGCGTCCTGGGGCTTGCTATCTCGTATTACGTGAATATAGCGACTGGCCCTACCATTGTGATCCTGGCTTCTGTGATCTATTTTGCTACGTACTTCTGGGGGAGGAAGTACCATTTATAATTTGTCTAGCCGCCACGCTTGGAGCGTTTGGATCTTTACGAAGCATAGATAATGTGTTACATTAAATATAAATAATATACCAGATAGCATTTGAGAAGCACAGAAAGGATTGGGAAAGATGAGTGACAAGGTATTAGCAGTAGCGGCAGGGCACGCCATTACAGAGCAGGAATTGAACAAACTGATTGCCAATTACCCGCCGGAGCAGCAGGTTTATATGTCAAGCCCGCAGGCGAAGGATGAAGTATTAGAACAGTTGATTGCGTTCCATCTGTTCTACCGGATGGCGGTAGAGGAGAAGATTACGGAATCCAAGGAATATTCAGATATGGTGGAAAAATTAAAAGTAGAATTAGCAAGCCATATGGCGGCTACGAGTGTTGTGGAACATATCCAGGTAGACGAAGCGCAAGAACGTGCTTATTACGGACAGAACCAGGCGCAGTTTACGGAAGAGATCAAGGCAAAGGCGAAGCATATCCTGGTAGAATCGGAAGAACTGGCTGTCCAGGTGGCTGGCGAAATTGCAGGAGGGCTTGCGTTTGAAGAAGCGGCAAAGAAATATTCTACCTGCCCGTCCAAAGATAGAGGAGGGGATCTGGGGTATTTCTCCAAGGGGCAGATGGTGCCGGAATTTGAAAAAGCAGTCTTTGACGGGGAAATCGGGCCGGTAATCGGGCCTGTGGAGACGCAGTTCGGCCATCATCTGATCTTGGTTGAAGAGAAAAAGGGCGGGGAGGTACGTCCGTTTGGGCAAGTGCAGGCGCAGATCCACCAGCAATTGATCCAGGAAGCGCAGCAAAAGGTATACCAGGCGAAGGTAAAAGAGCTGGAAGAAACGTATGGTGTGGAACGTAAGGAAGCGTAAGAGGAGCCGCGTATGAAACAGTCGACAAAGTATTGGAAGATATTGGTGAACTTGCTGGTAGGTCTGTTTACGCTTGTAATCCTGTGTTTTGTTGTACCGAAAGCGATCCTGTTCTTTATGCCGTTTGTGGTCGGATGGGTGATTTCCTCGATTGCCAATCCGATGGTCCAATTCCTGGAGAAGAAGCTGAAAATCGTACGCAAGCATGGCTCCATGATGATTATCATCGGGGTATTGGCGGCAGTCGTTGGGCTAGGGTATCTGGGAGTTTCCCGCCTGGTGGAAGAGGCAGGGAACCTGGTAGATAACCTGCCCCAGATTTATGCCAACCTGCAGGAGGATTTTGAAGAAATCGGAGAGAACCTACAGGTGTTCTACAGCCGTCTTCCCAAAAACCTTCAAGGGAATATCCAAGAAGCAGTTTCTGATGTTTCCAGCTATGTGGGCGGGCTGTTCCAGGCAGTCGGGGAGCCGACGTTTGAAGCGGCGGGGAATTTTGCAAAAAATGTGCCAGGGACGCTGATTGCGATGATTATGAGCCTTTTGTCCGCGTATTTCTTTACCGCCCAGCGGATGTCGATTCTAGAAGGCTTAGAGAAGAACCTTCCATTCCGTTTCTGGAAGCAGGCGTCTGGCGTGCTCCAGGATTTGAAGCATGTGGTAGGAGGTTATTTTAAGGCCCAGTTTAAAATTATGGGCGTGGTATATGTGATTCTGGTCATCGGGCTTTTTATCTTACGGGTAGATTATGCGCTTTTGGCAGCTTTGGTGATTGCTTTCCTGGATATGCTGCCCTTTTTTGGGACCGGAACCGTGCTATGGCCATGGGCAGCGATTAAAATCCTTTCAAACGACTACAAAATGGCGGTAGGGCTGATTATAATTTATGCAATTACCCAGATTGTGCGCCAGGTGATCCAGCCTAAGATTGTGGGAGATACCATTGGCATGGATCCACTGGCAACCTTAATCTTTATGTATATTGGCTATCGGTTCAGCAGTATTGTCGGCATGATTATTGCAGTTCCTGTCGGGATGATTTTAATTAATCTGTACCAAGGCGGGGTGTTTGATAACCAGATACGTTGTATCAAGGAATTGGCGCATGATATCAATGAATTTAGGAAATTCTGATTTCATCGCCTTTTAGCAGCATGAGCAAAGCGCCGCCTGCCATAAAAGCCTGGCTGGATAGAAGGCCCCAGAGATAGCCTTTCATCCCTGCGGCGGGGATGGCGAAGAGCACAAACCCGATGCGGATGCCAAGGCCGGCTACATTCAGGAAAAAGGTAGAGGTTGTTTTCCCTAGCCCGTTTAAAATACTGTGCAGCGTCGTGGACATGTATAAAAAGGGGCAGATCCATCCTAGTGTAATAATGAAAGTCCCTGCCAGCCCATTCCCGAATAAGGTATCGCCCATCCATCTGCCAAACAGCAGGAACAGGAGGGTACATACAAAGCCTAGGGCAAGGCTATAGAAGCAGGTCTTTTTTACCGCTGTTACAATGTAACGGCGGTCTTTTTTTTCCTGGGCCTCTGCAATGGCAGGGAGCAGCATAACCGAAACAGAGTTGGTAAGCACGGAAGGGAATAAGACCATGGGAAGCGCCATCCCGGTCAGGATCCCATAGACGCTTAAGGATTCGGACGTCGTATAGCCGTATTGCCGCAGCTTCCCTGGGATCATTACGGCTTCCATGCTTTGGAGGATATTGACTAAGACACGGTTTGCGCTCAATGGCAGCGACATGGAAAAAATCTGGCGGACAGCCAAAAAACGACTGCCATAGCTTCTCTTTTTCGGAAGGAAGCTGACAGAGAATAATGTGGCTGCAAGTTCTCCGGCTACCATGCCCCAGATGATCAGATGCAAAGATACCGTATGGTATTTTTCCATGGAAATCTCAAAAAAAAGCCATACGCTGGCAACACGGGCCAATTGTTCGATCAGTTGGGAAACAGATGGGACAAATGTTTTTTTCAGCCCGTAGAAATAGCCGTTGATGCAAGAATGGATGGAACCAAACGGTATGGTAAAGGCCAGGACCTTAAGGAGCGGCGCGCACCTAGGCTCTTCTAAAAAATAGAAGGCGGCTGGTTCTGAAAACTGGTACAAGAATATGGCGCACAGGACAGATAGGGAGAGGGACAAAAAAAGCCCTGCCGCCAGATAGCAGCTTTCGTTGCATGGCGCTTTCCGGTTCAGCTTTGCCGCCGGGCTGCGGCTGGCAATGGCGGCCTGGGCGACGAAACGGGAAACGGCAGTTTGGATGGCGGAAGAGGTCAAAGAGATCGTCAGGATATGGATGGGGATGGTAAGCTGGTAAATCCCCATTCCTTCGGCACCAATTGACTGTGAGAGGAATATCCTAAAGAAAAAGCCGATCACCCGGGAAAGCAGGCCGGCCAGGGTCAGAAGCAGCGTCCCGGCGACCAGCGGATGGCTGCGTAAGGATTGAAATTTCATAAAGCCTCCATGGCGCAAGGTAAGATTCTTTCTAGTGTATGAGAAGGGAAATGGCAAAATGCATGAATAGAAAAATAACCTTGACAGCAGAATAAAAACATGGTACTATGCGCTTGTGTTAAATCCAGACAAAAATACTCTGGATTCGGAAGACGGCAAAGAGGTGATAGGTTGAAATTATCTACAAAAGGAAGATACGGCTTGCGGGCGTTTATCGACTTGGCGGTAACTGGGAACGGCCAGCCTGTTTCCCTGGCCAGCATTGCGCAGCGTCAGGAGATTTCCATTAGCTATCTGGAGAAGCTGATGGCGAAGCTCAAAAAAGCTGGGCTTGTAGAAAGCGTCCGTGGTGTAAACGGCGGTTATACCATAGCGAAGCCTGTAGAAGAGATTTCGGTAGGAGACGTGCTGCGGGCATTGGAAGGGGAATTGATCCCAGTGGAATGCGCGGGGATTGATGAAAGCCATACGTCTTACTGCAGCGGCTCTTCCCAATGTGTCAGTAAGATTGTCTGGAAGCGGATCAACGACAGCATCAACGATACGGTAGACAGCATTAAGATTGGGGAATTGGTAGCAGAGGGCAGAGGGGTGGCTCTCTCTGGATCTGGCAATAAATAGCTTACAGGAGGGAATGTAGTAAAATGGGAAAAATGATATATTTGGACAATGCGGCGACGACAAAGACGGCGCCGGAAGTCGTAGAAGCGATGCTTCCTTATTTCTCGCAGTACTATGGGAATGCATCCAGCGTCTATGAGTTTGGGAACGCCAGCAAAGAAGCGATTTCACATGCCCGGGAAGTGATTGCTGAATCAATTGGCGCAAAGGAAAATGAGATTTACTTTACAGCGGGGGGCAGCGAGTCGGATAACTGGGCGATCAAAGCGGCTGCAGAAGCATATAAGGACAAAGGGAACCATATCATAACCAGCAAGATCGAGCATCACGCCGTGCTCCATACCTGCCAGTGGCTGGAACGGCAGGGGTTCGAGGTGACATACTTAGATGTGGATGAATTTGGCGTGGTTAAGCTGGACGAATTGAAAAAAGCAATCCGGCCGACGACAATACTAATTACGGTTATGTTTGCAAATAATGAGATTGGGACGATAGAGCCTGTGGCGCAGATTGGGCGGATTGCAAAGGAGCATGGGATCTTGTTCCATACGGATGCAGTCCAGGCCTTTGGCCAGATCCCGATCTATGTGGATGAAATGGATATTGACATGATGAGCGCAAGCGGGCATAAGCTGAATGGCCCCAAAGGGATTGGGTTCCTCTATATCCGTAAGGGCGTAAAGATCCGTTCCTTCCTCCATGGCGGCGCCCAGGAGAGGAAGCGCAGGGCAGGCACGGAAAATGTCCCAGGGATTGTAGGGCTTGGGAAAGCGGTAGAGCTTGCCATGGCAAGCATGGAGATGCGTACGCGGCGGGAGAGGGAACTGCGTGATTATTTGATTGGCAGGATCCTAAAGGAAGTGCCCTTTGCCAGGGTGAATGGCGACAGGACAAACCGCCTGCCAAACAATGTCAATATCTGTTTCCAGTTTGTGGAAGGGGAATCCCTGCTGATTATGCTGGATATGGAGGGCATCTGCGCTTCGTCTGGTTCCGCATGCACATCTGGCTCTTTGGATCCGTCGCATGTGCTGCTTGCCATCGGCCTTCCACATGAGATTGCCCATGGCTCTTTGCGCCTGACGCTCGGGGCGGATACGACAAAGGAGGATATTGACGATACGATCCTTGCGGTGAAGAAAATCGTGGCGCAGCTTCGTGAGATGTCGCCGCTGTATGAAGATTACATGAAAAAGAACAATGCATAAAGGAATGGTGGGAACGATGTATAGTGAAAAAGTGATGGATCATTTTAAGAATCCAAGGAACGTAGGGGAAATAGAAGATGCAAGCGGCGTAGGGACAGTGGGGAATGCAAAATGCGGCGATATCATGCGGATTTTTCTAGATATTGACGACGAGGGCGTGATCCAGGATGTGAAATTTAAGACATTTGGCTGCGGCGCGGCCGTGGCGACCAGTTCTATGGCGACCGAGCTAGTAAAAGGGAAGACCATCCAGGAAGCGCTTAAAGTTACGAATAAGGCGGTTATGGAAGCTTTGGATGGGCTTCCGCCTGTCAAGGTACACTGTTCTTTGCTGGCGGAAGAGGCAATCCATGCAGCGCTTTGGGATTATGCAGAGAAAAACGGCATTACCATCGAGGGCTTGGAAAAACCGAAAAACGACATCAGTGAGGAAGAAGAGGAAGAAGAATATTAATAAGGGTGGGTTATGAAAAGAGAAAGAGTCGTCGTAGGGATGTCGGGAGGCGTAGATTCCTCTGTGGCAGCGTGGATTCTAAAAGAACAGGGCTATGAGGTGATCGGCGTTACCATGCAGGTCTGGCAGGAAGAAGACGCACAAGCACAAGAGGAGAACGGAGGATGCTGCGGCCTTTCGGCAGTTGAGGATGCAAGGCGTGTTGCGGCAATGCTGGATATCCCATATTATGTCATGAATTTTAAGTCTGAATTTAAGGAACATGTCATAGATTATTTTGTGGACGAATACCTGAGAGGGCGTACGCCAAACCCATGCATTGCCTGTAACCGGTACGTAAAATGGGAATCGTTGTTAAAGCGCAGCATGGACATTGGGGCGGATTATATTGCTACCGGGCATTATGCCAGGATTGCCAGGCTCCCAAACGGAAGGTACGCGATAAAAAACTCTGCTTCTTCAGCAAAAGACCAGACGTATGCCCTCTATAGCCTGACCCAGAGCCAGCTATCCCATACGCTGATGCCGGTAGGGGATTATACCAAAGAGGAAATCCGTAAGATTGCGGCGAAGCTGGGGCTCCGTACGGCGGATAAGCCGGACAGCCAGGAAATCTGTTTTATCCCTGACCATGACTATGCAAGGTTTATAGAACAGGAGGCCGGGCAGGTAAAAGGCCCAGGCAACTTCGTAACGGCAGATGGGCGCGTATTGGGGCGGCACAAAGGGATTACCCATTACACCATTGGCCAGCGCAAAGGGCTTGGGATTGTCATGGGCGTGCCAGTGTTTGTCACTAAAATATGCCCCCAAAGCAATGAAGTGGTACTAGGGAGCAATGAAGAGGTCTATGGGGATACGCTGTATGCGGACAAGCTTAACTATATGTCGATCCCTGGCTTAGAAGAGGAACTGCAGGTGACGGCGAAGATCCGTTACAGCCACAAAGGGGCGCCCTGCACGATCGCAAACGCGGGGGATGGGAAAGTGATCTGCAAGTTCCAAGAACCAGTGCGCGCCATAACGCCAGGGCAGGCGGTGGTGTTTTATCATGGAGATACCGTAGTCGGAGGAGGGACAATTCTGTAAAACTGCTTGTAACTGGATTTTGTGTGGTATATAATAGGGTGTACAGGTGAAAGGGGCAAGGAACGGCGTAACAGGGATCAATTTTGGTAGGATTGTTTTGTGGAAAGCCCTGCTTGCCCTTCACCCTTTGTTTTTTATTTATTTCAATACATTGCATAACGTGAAGGAAGGAGAAAGGAAATGAACATATTAGTTGTAAATTGCGGGAGTTCTTCTTTGAAGTATCAAGTAATCAATTCAGATACAGAAGCAGTACTGGCAAAGGGGTTATGTGAAAGGATTGGGCTGGACGGCCGCCTGGTGTACCAGAAGGCAGGCGGTGAGAAGGAAATTACAGATGCAGATATGCCTTCCCATAAACAGGCCATCCAGATGGTCTTGGATGCATTGGTAAACCCGTCTACCGGAGTGTTAAAAAGCTTAGAAGAGATTGGCGCGGTAGGGCACAGGATTGTGCACGGCGGCGAGAAGTTTGCAGCTTCCACGGTACTGGATGAAGAAGTGCTGTCCGTCATTGAGGAATGCAGCGATTTAGCGCCTTTACACAACCCGGCGAATTTAATCGGCGTCCGCGCCTGCCAGGAGCTTATGCCAAACGTGCCGATGGTAGGCGTATTTGATACGGCGTTCCACCAGACCATGCCAGAGAAGGCATACCTCTATGGGATTGACTATGATTATTATGAAAAATATAAGGTGCGCAGGTATGGGTTCCATGGGACTTCCCACAGCTATGTATCAAAGCGTGCGGCAGAACTTGTGGGCAAGCCTTACGAATCGCTGAAAACGATTGTATGCCATCTTGGGAACGGCGCGTCCATCTGCGCTGTCAAACATGGCAAGTCTATTGACACCTCTATGGGGCTTACGCCGTTAGAAGGCCTGATTATGGGGACGCGCTCTGGCGATATCGATCCAGGGGCTATGGAATACCTCGCCAAAAAGGAAGACATGGATCTTGCAGGAATAATGGAGATATTAAATAAGAAATCCGGCGTCCAGGGCTTATCCCATATTTCCAGTGATTTCCGTGATTTGGAAGCGGCGGCGGAAAAAGAAGAGCATGCCGGGATCCGTGCCTTGGAAACCTTTGCTTACCGCGCAGCAAAGTACGTAGGCGCATATACGGCAGCGATGAACGGCGTAGACGTTATCTGTTTTACGGCAGGCGTAGGGGAGAACGGGCCAAATACCAGGAAAGGGATCTGTGATTACCTGGGATATCTCGGCGTGGAACTTGACGAGGAAGCCAACCAGGTCCATGGCGAAGAAAAAGTGATTTCCACACCTGCTTCCAAAGTGACCGTCCTGTGCCTTCCTACAAATGAAGAACTGGCAATCGCACGTGAAACCGTAGCATTGGTAAATGGCAGGTAAAGCCAGGATCCTAGGCATGCTGCCGCGCGCTTCATGCAGCGCACAAGGTGTGCTGTATAAAGCGCGGCAGCCAGTGGAAAGGAGCCGCACTTGGAAGAGCAAGGGATGATTGTAGAGGGTTTTGCATTTGCAAGCCAGGAAGCAGCGTCTTTGGCGCAGCGTGAGGCTGAGAGCATACAATATGTCAAAAGCCAGATGAATATGAAAAGCCCGCGGATGGCGCTTGAGGTATATCGGAAACTGACGCAAGAGGAAGTGTTTGAAACCCCAGTGGGGATTGCCTTTCTAAAGGAGCTTAGGGATTACCTTCTGGCGCAGCCGGAGATCCAGGAAGAGCTTGCACCGGTCCAGACGCAGAAGATGGGCGCTGTCTTAGCAGGACGGCAGGCTGGCGAAATGGAGATGGCGAGCCTGTATGACGATAAGCTAAGGCAGGCAAAAGAACGGGTACGTTCGATGGAACAGAAGAAGAAACAGGCGGAACAGAATTTAAACAAGAAAAAAAACAGCCTGCGCTTTAGCTTATTCTTCAACTTGTTCCTGATCCTTGTAGTAGTAGGGATGGTGTCGATTACCTTAGTGGATGACAACCCGAATATCCTGAATTATGAGGAAAAAATCCTGGATAAGTACTCCGCATGGGAATCCGAATTGGATGAACGGGAGCAGGAGCTTAAGAAGCGGGAACAGAGCCTTAAGGAATCCGGACAAAATCCATAGTCTTATAACGGCAGTTTCACAGTTTCACCATAATTATATGATAGGATACATAAAAATGGATGCGGAAAGGTGTGAAAAGGATGGAACGGCTGAAAATACTTGTAGTAGACGATGAGAGCAGGATGCGTAAGCTCGTGCGTGATTTTTTGGTGAAGCAGGATTTTGAAGTGATCGAGGCAGGGGACGGGGAAGACGCGTTGAACCAATTTTATGCCCAAAAAGATATAGCGTTGATTATCCTGGATGTTATGATGCCGAAGATCAATGGATGGGAAGTCTGCCGGGAAATTCGGGAAACTTCCAAAGTGCCGATTATTATGTTGACGGCAAAAGGCGAGGAAAGCGATGAACTGCAAGGGTTTAACATTGGCGCGGATGAATATATTTCAAAGCCATTCAGCCCCAAAATACTCGTGGCGAGGGTAGAGGCGATCCTGCGCAGGACAGGGATGAAGGAAGAAGAGGATCTGGAAATCGGCGGGATTAGGATTGACCGCCTGGGGCATCAGGTGACGGTAGACGGGGCGCAGCTGGAATTAAGCTACAAGGAATTTGAACTGCTCACATATTTTATTGAAAACAAGGGGATCGCCCTATCCAGGGAAAAAATCCTGAACCATGTATGGAATTATGATTACTTTGGCGATGCCAGGACGATTGATACCCATGTGAAGAAGCTTCGGAACAAGCTTGGCGCAAAGGGAGAGTATATCAAGACGATCTGGGGCATGGGCTATAAGTTTGAAGTAGAATAATACATGAGGTAAGGACTATGAGACATTCTATTACAAGGAAAATTACATTAATAATGATTGGGATTGTAGCCGGCACAGTTTTACTGTGCTGGTTTATTAATACGACGCTTTTGGAAACGTACTATATCGAACACAAACAGAAAATGCTTCTGGATACATTTGAGATGGTCGACAAAGAAAGCGAGAAGGGGCGGACAGATAGGAAGGATTTTAAGATCGCCTTAGAACGCCAGTGTGCGAACAGCAATATTACGATGATGATTATCAGTTCTGACCGGACGATCATACAGTCGAACGTGGGGAACGATACGGCGCTGATGCTCCAGTTTTTACAGCTTGTGTTCCATATGGACGACCAGGAAACGGAAATTATGGAAAATACTGGACGCTATACCGTGGAAAAAACAAGGGACAGCCGTTTGGAATCCGAGTACCTGGTCCTGTGGGGCAACCTGCAGAACGGGAACCTGATTTTAATGAGGGCGGCAGTCGAAAGCATCAAAGAGAGCGTCGCTATTGCCAACCGTTTCCTTGCGTACCTAGGCGTTACGGCCGTTATCGTCTGCGCCATCCTCATTTATGTCGTGACGAAAAGAGTGACAAACCCAATCCTACAGCTTGCAGATATTTCCAAGCGGATGACAAATTTAGATTTCGACGCGAAATTCCATAGCCGTGGGGAGAATGAAATTGATTTGCTGGGCGAGCATATGAACCAGATGTCAGAAACGTTGGAGCGGACGATTTCAGAACTCAAAAGCGCCAATAATGAATTGAAGCTTGATATTGAGAAGAAGACAAAACTAGACGAGATGCGCAAGGATTTTATTTCCAATGTTTCCCATGAACTGAAGACGCCGATTGCATTGATCCAGGGATATGCGGAAGGGCTTTTGGAATGTATCAATGACGACGAGGCAAGCCGAGCATTTTACTGTGAAGTCATTATGGACGAGTCGGATAAGATGAATAAGCTTGTCAAAAATTTGCTGGCGTTGAACCAGCTAGAGTCGGGCGGCGACCAGGTCGTATTTGAACGCTTTGATCTGGTAGAGGTAATCCAAGGCGTGATACAGTCGACGGCTATCCTGCGGCAGCAAAACGGCATTACCTTGGAATTTGACGCGCAAGAGCCGGAGTATGTCTGGGCGGATGAGTTTAAGACGGAGCAGGTACTGACGAATTATATCAGCAATGCCATCCATTACGCGGCAGGGGAAAAAAGGATTGAAGTGACGATTGTCCCAATGGGATCCGCCGTGCGGGTAAACGTGTTTAATACAGGGAGCCAGATCCCAGAGCAGGATCTAGAGCATATCTGGGATAAATTTTATAAAGTGGACAAAGCCAGGACAAGGGAATATGGAGGGAATGGCATAGGGCTATCGATTGTGAAAGCCATTATGGATTCGTTCCACAGGGAATGCGGGGTGAAAAACGAGCCAGGGGGCGTTTGCTTCTGGTTTGAATTAGATAATAACAAGGGGAGAAAAATTACCATGTAATCTGGAAGAAAAGATATTGCCCTATCCAGTAAATAATGATAAAATGAAAGTTAGAATGTTGCAATCTGAACGGTTACAAAATAGTGGCTGTAAACAGTAACCATACTGCTGGCCGCAGGGTGGGGGGTAAGGCTATGCCGGCGGCAGCTAGTAATCTGGAAAGAGATGGAAAGGAAGACAGGACTTATGAAGAAATTCATAAAAACGGGGACAGCGCTTATGGCGGCATCCCTTCTTTTGTCAGGGTGCGGGGGGATGCCTGAACTGACGGAGAGCCAGGAAGCAATGATAGTAAGTTATTCGGCAGGGATCCTTGCAAAACGCAACCGGTTCCAGCCAGAAGGGCTGACCGCGGTGTTTTTCCCGGAAGAAGATGAAACCGAAGAGCCGAAGGATCCGGAAGAAGCGGATACTAAGGCGCCGGAAGAACCCGAAGAGCCTGTGCAGCAAGACGAGGGCGCTGCCGGAGAGCCGGAAGAGGACGTCCAGCAGGCAGAAGAGCCAGAAGGACCTGCCGAGCCAGAAGACGGCGCGCAGGCAGGCGCCGTGTCTATGGAAGAGGCGCTTGGGATTTCTGGGATGGGCATTTCATACAATGGGTTTTCTGTGAACAGCCATTACCAGGAGGGGGATTATTTCTCCTTGGATGCATCTGCTGGGAACACCTATGTGATCCTGAACTTCAATATTACGAACCAGACGGCGGAACCTGCGCTTTGCGATATCCTGTCCAAACAGCCGATCTTTACGTTAGGCATAGAGGACGGCCAGGGATTTGGGAATGAAGTGACGGTATTGGGAAATGATTTATCCACGTATTCGGCTGAGGTTGGGCCTGGCGGGACAGAAACGGCAATCCTGCTGTTTGAAGTCCCAGAGGAAGCTGCGCAATCTATTTCTTCGATTTCGTTGCGCGTAGATGTGGATGGCAATGGGAACTATATTGCTTTGGAATAGAAGGCGCCGTTATTTCTAAAAAATAAATATATATTTTTCCAAAACCATATGATATAATGGTAAATAGACGATACGCGGGACACAGAGCGGAGAGGAGAGGAAGCGATTATGGATACTAATATTCTGCTTGAAAATGGTACAAATGAGCTAGAGGTGCTGGAGTTTACCTTGGGCGGGAACCATTATGGCATCAACGTTGCGAAAATCCGGGAGATTTTAACGTATCAGCCGGTTACCCCGATCCCCAATTCACATCCAAGCGTGGAAGGGATTTTTATGCCAAGGGATACGATGATAACGGTAATCAACCTGCGCAACTGCTTAGGATTTCCTGATTTTGAGAAAGATGGGCTGTTTATTATCACGAATTTCAATAAACTGAACATCGCGTTCCATGTAGACGAAGTCTGTGGGATCCACAGGTTTTCGTGGACAGAGATTATTAAGCCGGATTCTACCATTAATATTCAAGAGAACGGGGTGTCGACAGGCGTTGTGAAGTTAGAGGAGCGTCTGATTGTTATCCTGGATTTCGAGAAGATTGTAACAGATATCAGCCCAGAAACAGGGCTGCAGATTTCAGATCTGGACGATTTGGAAGAGCGCGACAGGAGCAATGCGCCGATTATGATTGCAGAAGATTCCCCGTTGCTGTCGAAGCTGATTACAGACTGCCTGCGTAAGGCAGGCTATACGAAGCTTATTATAAACAGCAACGGCCAGGAGGCTTGGGATAAGATGTGCCAGTATTACAAGGAAGGCGCCTTGGATGATAAGGTACATATGGTAATTACAGATATTGAAATGCCTTTGATGGATGGGCACCGCCTTACGAAGCTGATCAAAGACAATGAGGAGATGAAGCATATCCCAGTTGTCATTTTCTCATCCCTGGTGAATGAAGAGATGAGGCGTAAGGGAGAGATGCTTGGGGCAAACGCCCAATTGACGAAGCCGGAAATCGGCAAGCTGGTAAGCGCCATCGATCAGCTTATGGATGAACGTAGGGAGGTATTAGGGAAGAAAGCGGATGCTTTAGCCTAAGCCGGAGACAGCCGCCAGCCTGTAGGGTACAGATACAGGCTGGGGACTGGCATTTCAGAGAGATGCCGGCGTGGACAAAGCTTAAGGCTGTTGTTTGGTCTTGCCTGGGGATACAGCTTAGCTTCTCAGGCAGCGATTGTGATAGAAGGAGGATGGATATGTTGTCATTGGAAACTGAATTGAAAGGGAACTCTTATCCTGGGCGGGGAATTGTGATTGGCAAATCAAAAGATGGACAATACGCAGTTACCGCTTATTTTATTATGGGTAGGAGCGAGAATAGCCGGAACCGGATTTTTGTAGAAGATGGGGAAGGGATCCGCACGCAGGCGTTTGATCCGTCTAAGATGAGCGATCCAAGCCTGATTATTTATGCGCCGGTCCGGGTACTTGGCAATAAGACAATTGTGACGAACGGCGACCAGACGGACACGATCTATGAAGGTATGGACAAGCAGCAGACCTTTGAGCAGTCGTTGCGTACTAGGGAATTTGAACCGGACGCCCCGAATTATACCCCGCGTATTTCCGGTATCCTGCATGTGGAACAAGGTACATACAACTACGCTATGTCGATTTTAAAGAGCAGGAATGGCAATCCGCAGGCATGTAGCCGTTATACGTTTGCGTATGAAGCGCCTTTGGATGGGCAGGGGCATTTGATCCATACTTATATGGGGGATGGGGATCCATTGCCTAGTTTTGAGGGAGAGCCTAAGCTTGTCGGCATAGAAGGCGGTATTGATGATTTTTCCAAGATGCTTTGGCAGAGCCTGGATGAAGAGAATAAGGTATCCCTGTTTGTGCGGTATATCGAGATTGCAACCGGAGCATACGAAACCAGGATTATCAATAAGAACCAATAGGAGGAATATATGCAAGAATTAGAATTAAAGTACGGATGTAACCCAAACCAAAAACCGTCTAGGATTTATATTGAGGATGGGGAACTCCCAATCCGGGTATTGAATGGGAAGCCAGGCTATATCAATTTCCTGGACGCCTTAAATGGATGGCAGTTGGTGAGCGAACTGAAGAAAGCGACCGGGCTTGCGGCGGCGGCTTCCTTTAAGCATGTTTCCCCGGCAGGCGCTGCAGTAGGGCTTCCTTTGTCCGACGTAGAGAAAAAGATTTATTGGGTAGACGATATGGAATTTGAGTTTACCCCGCTTGCCAATGCGTATGCCAGGGCGCGGGGGGCAGACCGTATGTCCTCGTTTGGTGATTTTATTTCCTTGTCTGACGTATGCGACGCGGCTACCGCTAAAATTATCAAGCGTGAGGTATCCGACGGTGTGATTGCGCCGGGCTATGAGCCGGAAGCCCTTGAAATTTTAAAGGCCAAGAAAAAAGGGAATTACAATGTAGTAGAAATTGATCCGGGCTATACCCCGAATCCGCTGGAACGCAAAGAAGTATTTGGGATTACCTTTGAACAAGGCAGGAATGAATTGAAGATTGACCAGGATTTCTTCCAAAATATCGTAACAGAGAATAAAGAAATCCCAGAATCCGCCAAAATTGATTTGGCGATTGCCATGATTACCTTGAAGTATACGCAGTCTAATTCCGTCTGCTATGCAAAGGACGGGCAGGCAATCGGCATTGGAGCGGGGCAGCAGTCTAGGATCCACTGTACACGTCTGGCTGGGCAGAAGGCGGATAATTGGTTCTTGCGCCAGTCGCCTAAGGTATTGGGCTTGCAGTTTGCCGAGGGCATTGGCCGTGCAGACCGCGACAATGCAATTGATCTGTACATTGGCGAGGATTATATGGATGTCCTGGCAGACGGCGTCTGGGAGAAGACCTTTCAGGTAAAGCCAGAAGTATTTACCAGGGAGGAAAAGCGCAGATGGCTGGATCAGCTAACAGGGGTTTCTTTGGGTTCCGATGCATTTTTCCCGTTTGGCGATAATATCGAACGTGCGCATAAAAGCGGCGTCACTTATGTGGCGGAGCCGGGCGGATCGATCCGTGACGATCATGTGATTGAAACCTGTAATAAATACCATATGGCGATGTGCTTTACTGGAATCCGTCTGTTCCACCATTAAAACGCAAAGAGAAGGAGGCTGTTTCCCATGAAACAAGATTTGATTGTAATCCTGGATTTGGGCAGTACGCAGAATACCGTTGTTGCGCGCAGGATCCGTGACCTGGGCGTGTATAGTGAAATCCATCCGCATGATATCACGGCGGAAGAGCTAGAAGCCCTTGGGAATGTCAAGGGCATTGTATTAAACGGCGGCGAGAACCGTGTGGTAGATGGCAAGGAAGTGGAGATCAACCCGCAGTTGTATGGCTTGGGGTATCCCATGATTTCCATTGACTATCCGCAATCAAAAACGGAAACGCAGTTTTCCGGCGTTCCAGAGGACGGAATCTGGAAGGAATTTATCTTCGAGGACTGCAAGGCCGAAGCAAACTGGAATATGGCGAATTTTATTGAGGACCAGGTTGCATTGATACGGGAACAGGTAGGGGATCGGAAGGTACTGCTGGCATTGTCCGGCGGCGTAGACTCCTCTGTCGTGGCTGCAATGCTTATTAAAGCCATTGGATCACAGCTTGTATGCGTACATGTCAACCATGGCCTGATGCGTAAGGACGAGTCGGAAAGCGTTGTAAAGGTGTTCCGTGACGAGCTCCATGCCAACCTGGTTTACGTAGACGCCACAGAACGTTTCCTTGGTAAGCTGGAGCATGTGGCGGATCCAGAACAGAAGCGTAAAATCATTGGGAGCGAGTTTATCCGTGTCTTTGAAGAAGAGGCAAGGAAATTAGAAGGGATTGACTTCCTTGGGCAGGGAACCATCTACCCGGATATTATTGAAAGCGGGACGAAGACAGCCAAAATGGTAAAGTCCCATCATAATGTAGGCGGGCTGCCTGAGGATCTGGAATTTGAATTGGTAGAGCCATTGAAGCAGCTTTTTAAAGATGAAGTGCGCGCCTGCGGCATAGAACTTGGCCTGCCGCACGATATGGTTTACCGCCAGCCATTCCCAGGGCCGGGGCTTGGCGTCAGATGCCTAGGGGCAATTACCAGGGAACGCTTAGAAGCTGTCCGTGAGTCCGATGCAATCCTCAGGGAAGAATTTGCAAAGGCAGGGCTGGATAAAAAGGTATGGCAGTATTTTACCGTAGTGCCAGACTTTAAGTCCGTTGGGATGAAACACAATGCACGGGTGTTTGAATATATGGTAATCATCCGGGCGATCAACACCATAGATGCAATGACGGCGTCCATTGAAAAGATAGACTGGGAAGTACTTGAACATGTGACAAACCGGATCCTGGCAGAGGTAGAGCATGTAAACCGGGTATGCTATGATATGAGCCCGAAGCCGCCTTCTACCATAGAATTTGAGTAGACATTTTTGTACATGGGAAGTCCGCAAAGCTAGGAAAATCGAAGGCGCTGAAAAAGTCTAATTCTTTGCAAAAAGAATTGGGCTTTTTTCAGTGTTGAATTATATAGGATAATCGTATCGGGGTAAATGAAAACTTTACGGGGGAAACGGCTTTAGGCTGCTTCAGCAGCAAACCGAACCTACCGGCTTTAACCGGTAGTGGTTCAGTTAAAGACAATCAATAACCAGCTCAGCGCTATTTTCAATTATGCCGTAAAGTATTATGAGTTCCGGGAGATGCTGAAACAGGACAGACGTGAGGATAACAGATAGTATGGTTTGGGAAGATGTAGTAAAAAGTGAAAATCAGGTTGTGCAAAGACAAAAATAAGAATATAATCAGATTACGCTTATCATGAGAAAGATAAGGGTTTATGAAAGCTATTTCATGAGGGTTTTTAAGGGTTATAATGTGAAAAAATCAACGGGGAATATCAGGGCAAAATTAGGATGGAAATATTATTTGAAAGATCTTTACGGGCACATACGGCAGGAACAAGAAAGGATTTTGCCAAAAGGAGGATTTTATGGCATTAGTGGATGTTAATATTAAAGTACCGGCGGAGATGGCTGTTTATTTGGAGCCATCCAATCAGGTTATCGAACTCGAAAGGAATGCGTTGCTGCTATATCCTTATATATTGAATCAGACCATATCGCATGGCCGGGCTGCAGAAATATTGGGAATACGCAAAAATGAGCTGATAGATATTTATGATAAGTTAGGATTTTCTTATCTGGATTTAACAATGGATGATCTTGATGCAGAATTGGAAACATACAGAAAAGTGAAGGCAAAAGGTGAAGTGGTATGATAGTTGTATCGGATACTACGCCAATTATCTCTCTTTTGAAAATTAGCAGGCTTGAATAAAAATAGTTAAGAATAACAAAGAACATACCAAATCTGGTAGTGGGATAAAAGAATACTTCAATAATAGAAAAACCTTGTTAGGGCAAATGGCTTACCTAAGAAAATGGCTTGACAAACATACTAATGGTATGTTAAAGTAAATACATACCGTCAGTATGTTGAGGAGGCAGCAAAGGAATGGCAAGGAATAAGCATCCAGAAGAAACAGTCAATTTAATATTGGAGGTTGCGTTCCATTTATTTATGAAAAAGGGGTATGAGCATACGTCCATCCAGGATATCATTGATCAGTTAGGCGGGCTTAGCAAGGGTGCGATTTATCATCATTTTAAGTCAAAGGAAGATATCTTGATTGCTGTTACAGACAGGATGACGGCAGAATCGAACCAAATGCTTGCAGAAATCCGTGACCGTAAGGATCTGAACGGCAAGGAAAAACTCAAGGCTATTTTTAAAGAGTCCATCAGCCGGCCCGTACAGAACGATATTTTTACAGTAGCCCCAGATTTCCATAATAATCCCAAGCTCCTTTTCAGCCTTTTGCATGATACGGTGGAACATGCGGCGCCTGCTTATATCCTGCCGATTATGGAACAGGGGATTTCAGACGGATCGATTCAAACAGAGTATCCAGAACAATTGGCGGAACTGATCTTGCTGGCAGCAAACGTTTGGATGAATCCTATGATATTTGACAGCTCTAGGGAAGAATCCTACGGTAAGTTTATGGTTTTTCGGCAGATGCTGCAGGGGTTTGGATTGGATGTCGTAGATGATGAAGTATTAGAAAGGCTGGAGGAACTGGCGTCCATTTACCAGGAGAGTAAACGCTAGCACGGCAATGCCGCATAAGGAAATACACATTTTTTTGGCACAATACATACCAACGTGCGGTATTAAATTAAGAATGCGGGCAATGAAGCGCAAATGCTGCCAAAAAGGTAATTTGGGTATAAGATGGTACGTGGTTGGCAGGAGGTTGAAAAAAGAACCAGAATCAGAGATGAGAGGTGAAAGATATGGGACAGAAATTATTTTCAAAAGACTTTACGTTAGTTGTCATTGGGCAGGTGATATCATTGTTCGGCAATGCCGCAATCCGGTTTGCGTTGCCGTTATACTTATTAAACCTGACAGGTTCATCGGCGTTCTACGGGATTGTGACAGCGTGTGCTTTTATTCCTGCAATCCTACTGTCGCCAGTTGGGGGGATTGTTGCGGACAGGGTGAATAAAAGGAATATCATGGTTGTGCTGGATTTCTTTACAGCGGCAGTTATCCTGGCGTTTGCCTTGCTTATGGATGGGATGAATCTTGTCTTGCTGTTGACGGTTACGTTAATGCTTCTATATGGTATTGCAGGCGCGTACCAGCCGTCCGTACAGGCAAGCATCCCTGCGTTGGCCAGCCAGGAGCATTTTATGGCGGCAAATTCGATCATCAATACCATAAGTTCTTTTGCTTCTTTCATAGGGCCTGTGCTAGGCGGCGTTTTATATAGCGCCTATGGGCTAAAACCAATCTTGTGGGTTTGTATGGCTTGCTTTCTTATCTCAGCAGTTATGGAGTTGTTTATCCAGATACCGTTCCAAAAACACGAGTTTGGCGGCAGTATCTGGAAGGTGGCAAAAGATGATTTTACGGATAGCATCCGTTTTATCCGGAAAGAGAAGCCTGTGATTGGCAAAACCCTTCTTGTCATCTGCGGGATCAATATGTTCTTAGCGGCAATGATTATGGTCGCAATGCCATATCTGGTAACAGAAGTATTCCATTTGGAAGCAGCGCAGGCAAACAGGCTTTATGGCTTTGCACAAGGGGCGCTGGCGGCAGGCGGGCTAGCAGGCGGCGTCGGCGCAGGTGTTTTTGCGGACAGGCTGGCAATCCATAAGGCAGGCAATCTGGTAATATCTTGCGCGTTGTTTGTGTTCCCGGTTAGTGTTTCCATGATGCTGTTTTCCTCTGGAATCATAAACTACATTGTGATTACTGCTTGTGGTTTTTCCATTATGGTATGTTCCGCAATGTTCACGGTGCAGATGATGTCTTTTATCCAGGCGGAAACGCCGCAGCATTTAATTGGGAAGGTGATTGCTGCTATTTTTACGGTCTCTATGTGCGTCCAGCCGCTGGGCAATGCGTTGTATGGCGTCTTATTTGAAGTTTGTAAAGGGTTTGAATATGCCGTTATTTTGTTCTCAGGCGTTGTGTCGTTGGGGATTGCAGTTTGTACAAGATCAATATTTCAAGGGTTTTCACAAGCCGTATGATCATGATTCTACTCCTTTCTGCTTTGCGGTTCTGTTAGGCGATTGCAAAACTCCCTTTCTAGAAACAGCGGATGTACAATCTGTACAAAAAAGGGCGACTTGCGACGGCATCTGGTGCCCGCTTTTGTATGGATTGGACATCCGCGTCTGTCAGTTCCTCGTTTGGCATTTCTTTTGGGATTGCGTCACGCGCTAGAGGCATGACGCTGTTTCCTGCGCCTGATGTATAAAAACAGGCAAATGGGAAGGTATAGCAGGATATACGCGGTGGAAATGCCCAGGATCTGCAGATTCTTTTTCTTTTGCCCTGCGGTATAGGACTCTGGGGTCAGGCCAGGCTCTACCGTGATATAGGTGCGGTTTGCAGGGATACGGAGCACCCGCCGTCTTACTGTTGCTTTGGCGTCTACTGCTTTTTGCCCAATCGTTTTGGCGGGCGTTTCGTCAGACCATTGGTAGCCGCTGCCGTCTGTGGCCTTGTAGTAGATCTTGTAAATGGTTTTTGTGCGGTTGATACGCCGGCCGCGCCTGCTTGTACTGGTGTTTTTCACCTGGATGGGAAGCACCTGGTAAGGGGAAAATGTATGGACGCCTTCGTCTTTGTAGCTGTCAGCGGGAAGGAGGGCGGACAGGTTCTGGATGGAACGGTAGGCTGCGATGGCAGCCAGGACGAAGAGCGATAGGAATATCATAAAACGGATGGATTTCTGTTTGCGCATCATTACCTCCAAAACTTAGCTGTTTCGTGTGAGTGGTTGTTGCTAGTATTATAACGTGTTTGGGGTTCCTGTGCAAGATGAAGGGAAGGGCTTGTATTTCCATGGGAAATCTTGTAACATAGAGGAAAAACATAGGAGGGCTACAGCATGAATTTAATTGCATCGGCAGATAAGAACTGGGGGATTGGCTTCGGGAATAAGCTATTGGTGCGTATTCCGGATGATATGAAATACTTTCGCAGCATGACGGTTGGCAAGGTGGTTGTCATGGGGCGGAAAACGCTGGAAAGCTTTCCTGGGGGACAGCCTTTGAAAGACAGGGTAAATATTGTGTTGACCAATAATAAGGAGTATAAGGCAAAGGGCGCCGTAGTGGTATACAGCATAGAAGGGCTTTTGCGGGAATTGGAGCCTTATAAGAGCGAGGATATCTATATCATCGGCGGTGAGAGCATCTACCGGCAGACGCTTTCTTTGTGTGATGTGGCATATATTACCAAGATAGCGTACGAGTACCAGGCGGATTCCTGGCTTATGGATTTCGATGCAATGGACGATTGGGAGCTTACAGCAGAGAGCGAGGAGCAGACATATTTTGATTTGGTCTATTATTTCCTGGAATACAGAAGGAAAGGCTCTGGGGAAAAACGGCCGGTAGCAATACCCGCAGAATTGGAAGATTCCAGGGCAAGGCAAAGCAAAGTGGATGGGAGCGTGTGATCGTGCAGGATTTTTTCTTCAGTATCAATGTGACCGTCCCGATTTTTATGGTAATGGTCCTGGGGTGGTGGCTAAAACAGGTTGGGATGCTGGATGGCAACTTTGTGACGGTGGCGAATAAATTTAATTTCCAGGTCACGCTGCCGTGTATGTTATTTTTGGACATTTCATCGGTAGACATCCGGGCGGTATTTGATCTGTCTTATGTGCTGTTTTGCGCGATTGCCAGTTCCATTTGCTTTTGGGGGATCTGGGGCGTTTCAAAGCTGTTCCTAAAAGGCGAGGATCGGGCGATGGCAGGGGCGTTTGTACAAGCGTCGTTCCGAAGCAGCGCGGCTGTGATGGGGCTGGCCTTTATCCAGAATATCTATGGGCAGTCTGCAATGGGGCCTTTGATGATTGTCGGCGCCGTCCCTCTTTATAATATCTATTCCGTGCTTGTCCTGACATTTGAAGGGCAGCAGGATGTAGATCGGAAAGGGAAAATCCGGGAAGCCCTCGTCAATGTCTTAAGGAATCCGATTATCATTGCTATTTTCCTGGGGCTTCTGGCGTCCTTTGGCGGCATAAAGCTTCCTGATTTAGCCAGGAAGCCTATCCAAAGCGTAGCGCAGATGGCTACGCCGCTTGCACTCGTGTCGTTGGGGGCAGGGTTTGAAGGCCGCAAAGCGTTGGCTAAGATCCGGCCGACCTTAGCGGCGGCTTTTTTGAAATTGGTGGCGCAGCCAGCGGTATTCCTTCCGATTGCAATATCCATGGGGTTTGGGAGAGAGAAATTGATTGCTATCTTGATTATGCTGGCAGCCCCTGCGACGCCAAGCTGTTATATTATGGCTAAGAATATGGGGCATGACGGGACGCTGACGGCAAGCGTTGTGGTTGCAACTACGCTGCTGTCTGCGTTTACCTTGACAGGATGGATTTTCCTGTTGAAATCGTTTGGATATCTATAACCCCGATCCTTGGGGCGGAAAGAACAAGCATAAGAAAAGAGGAGATGGGTATGCATGGCGGCGATATCTATAAATATCCTGGGATGGTAGATTTCTCAGCGAACATCAATTTCCTTGGACCGCCGGAAGCGGTGGTGGAATCTGCCAAGGCTGCGCTTGCAAGGATTGCCCGTTACCCACAGGTAGGATGCGCCCGGCTCCGTGAAGCAATTGCAGGATTGGAGCAGGTACAGCCTGAGCATGTGGTATGCGCGAATGGCGCGGCGGAAGCAATCTTCTCTCTGGCTTTGGCGCAAAAGCCCAAAAAGGCAGTTTTGTTTGCGCCTGCGTTTGGGGAATATGCGCGGGCGCTGCAGAGCGTAGGCTGTGAAATCCAGTATGTCAGCCTGCGCCCGGAACAAGGGTTTTGTATGACGCAGGATTGTTTTTCTAAGATAGGGCGCCCGGTCGATATGGTGATTGCCTGTAACCCAAATAACCCGACCGGGGTGCTGGCAGGGAAGGAAACGCTTCAGGGACTGCTGCAGATATGTGAAAGGATGGGGGCGCTCCTTGTGGTGGACGAATGCTTCCTGGATTTTGTGGATTCCGTGGACGCATGCACGATGAAGCGTTTCCTAAAGGGTTCGCAGAATCTGTTTATCCTAAAGGCGTTTACCAAGATATTTGCAGTGCCAGGTTTGCGCCTGGGGTATGGGCTGTGCAGCAATGCCGGGGTATTGGGACGGATGCGCCAGGTGACGCAGCCATGGAATGTGTCTGTCCCTGCCCAGGAGGCGGGGATTGCCGCAGCGCAGGAACCTGGTTTTTTGGAAAGGACCCGAGCCGCTTTGTGGAAAGAAAAAAAGTTTTTGTTGGGGCGTCTTGTGATATACCAGCCTCGGAGCCGAGGAAGCAAGGGAGAACCAGAAGGCGGTTTCTTCCTAAAGGTTTATGGAGCTGCTGCGAATTTTATCTTTTTCCAGAGCGTAGAAGGCCTTGGGGAAGCATTCCGGGAATATGGGATCTTGATCCGGGACTGCAGCGATTTTGAAGGGCTTGGAAAGGGATGGTATCGGATCGCCGTGCGCGGCAGGGCAGAGAATAAGCTGCTGTTGGATGCCTTAGATAAGATAAAAAAGGGGTATGGCAGCAGACAAGGTGTATTCGGATGGGATCTTGGATAGGAGGAAAGAGCATGGCAAGCATATACAATAGGACAGACATTTACGATCTGTTTGACAATGAAGAGAAATACCAGGCAATCAAGAAGCATTGGGAAGCTGTTTTGGAAGGTACAGATGTAAAGACGCTGTTAGACGTCAGCATTGGGACGGGGAGCCTGACGCTTTCTGCGGCAGAGTCAGGGATATCTTTGTATGGTTCGGATTTAAGCGTGGACATGCTAAAAAAGTGCAAAGAGAATGCGTCGAAACGAGGTCTTCCAATAGATCTTAGACCTTGTGATTTCCGGGAGTTAACAAAGCAGTTTAAGGAAACGTTTGACTGTGTTGCGAGCACGGGGAACTCGTTGCCCCACGTGACGAACGAAGAACTGGATGGCGTCTTAGAGCAGATGGATCTGCTTGTGAAGCATGGAGGATATTTGTATTACGATATGCGCAACTGGGATAAAATCTTAGAACAACAGAACCGTTTTTATTTATATGATCCGATGTTTGTGGAGGATACAAGGGTAAACCTGGTACAGGTATGGGATTATCTTGAGGATGGTTCTATGACGTTCCATCTCTTGTATACTTTTGAGCGCAACAATAAAATCGTGCAGAAGGAGAGATTTGAAGAGACATATTACCCGGTAAGCCGGGAACGCCTGATTCAAAAATTAGAAAGCCTGGGATATCAAAACATCCGTCTGATGTGCCATCCAGCGTATTTTGAGCATGTGGATCCAAGGGATGTAGACTGGTATTGTGTGATCGCAAAAAAAGCTTAATACTTGACGTTAGCGCTATAATTTGCTAAAGTATGAAAGAGGAACCCATCTGCTGGCATAATTTGGGGCGGCAGGAGCCGTGGCGGGGATCCTTTCCGGCGGGCTTCCGGTAGTCTTGTGGGATTACATCCCTTTGGCAGGCGGGCGCTTGGGGCTTTTACAGGGCTGTATTCTCTCGTGGTAGGGTTTGCGGCCAGCCTCGTCTTGATTGTAGCGGCCAGCCTCTGCACGAAGGCGACAGATGCAGCGATCCTTCAGGAATTTGAAGATGTGGCTGCAGGGCGTGCCAGGGATTAAATCTAAGAAACTAATTCATTCAGAAAGAGAATCCTGCAGAGCAGGATTCTCTTTTACATAGGAAAGTGCGTCCTATGAAACAAAAACGCTCCGCGTGGATCGCACTGCGGCGGAAAGGAATTATGTTGCAAAAGCAACCCGCCGCAGGCGGGGAATCCTGCAGAGCAGGATTCTTTTTATATAAAATGTATAATTATACTTAATTTTATTGAATTTTTAATCTTTTTTTTGTGAATATTGACTTTATCGCTTTCATGCGATAAAATAAATTTCGGATTAGGGCTTAAAGCCCAAAGAGGAGGATAAAAATAGGAAGAAAGGATGAAGAGATTATGAAAAGGAAACAATGTTGCGCATTACTTCTTGCATTCGTAATGTCGATGTCCGGCCTGCCAACGCAAGTGTTTGCAGAACCTTCGAAAGAGGAACAAAAGGTTTTGGAGGCAGTAGAAGCAGGCGAGGGCGAATCGCTGGATGCGGTAGAAGTAGAAGAGGAATCCCGTCTTGGCAAATTGGAAGCCAAAGAGGATCGCCCTCAGGTGGAACCGCTCTACCAAGACGATGAGATTGTGACAGTAATCGTAGAAATGGATGATGCTGCCCTGATGGATTATTATGGGACAAGCACATATGCAGCAGAAGGCGGGGAAGGCGCTACGGCAGGAGAGGCTGTATCAGGATTCCTTACTTCTGAGGAGGCACAGGAAGCTTCCAAAGAACTTTTATCTGGCCAGGATGAAGTGATCTCACAAATCAATGGGATTGCCGGGCAGACAGAAGGAAGGGCGGCGCGTGCTGCTGACAGCGGGGTTGAGGTTGTTGCCCAGTGGACGGCTGCTGCAAACGCTATGGCAGTAAAAATCCCGTATGGGAAGTTAGATGAGGTTAAGGCGCTGAAAAACGTAAAGCGTGCATATGTACAGCATGTCTATGAGCGTCCGGAGCCGATAGATAATTCAAATGTAGTGGATGGGAAGCCAAATGAAGAATACAGCTATGATATGGTTGATTTGGGCAGCACATGGCAAAAAGGCTATACGGGCAAAGGGATGCTGGTTGCAGTTTTGGACAGCGGCCTGGATATCAAGCTGTATGGGACTGGGGAAGACGCTGGTAAGGTACAGTATACCCATGAAGCCTTTACGGACGATTCATTTATGAGCGCAAAAGGTAGTGAGGTTGACTGGAACCTCCGTTATACCAGTGATTCTATGGAAAAATTCCTGTTAGCGAACCAGCTTGTTTCAAACACAGGGCAGAATGGCAACATTATCCAATATGACAATAACGCCCTCTATAAGAACCGTAAGGTTCCATATGGCTGCGATTATGCAGACGGGGACGTACATATTATGCCATCCAGCAGCGATCACGGGACCCATGTGGCAGGTACGGTTGCCGGATGTGCGAAGACGGCGGAAGGGGAAGTGAAATTTACAGGCGTTGCGCCGGATGCGCAGATCCTGTTTATGAAGGTCTTCCCAGATGAGGACGGCGGCGCGCAGGAATACAGCATTGTAAACGCATTGGAAGACTCTTTGAAGCTTGGGGCGGATTTGATCAACCTGAGCCTTGGTTCCGATTGCGGCTACGCTGTAGACGATACGATCCAGAACGATGTATTTGCACGTATCAATGCTTCTGGTATTGCAATGATGACTTCTGCCGGGAACAGCGACGATTCTGCTTCGGACAGCAATTACAGCGGGGAAAGCCTGGCCTCTAACCCAGATACTTCGGTTATGTCATCCCCAGCGATATATGAGAGCAACTTAAGCGTTGCTTCCATTGATAACGCAATCAATGTAGAACCCTTCTTTACATGGAAGGACAAGGATGGGAAGGGGCATCAGGTATCTTTTACCGATCCATATTCTGTTGCAATGAAAGCTACGTTTTCGGACAAAGAGTACCCAGTCTATAAAGTGGATGGGGTTGGTACTTATGAGGATTATGCAGCAGCCGGGTTCGACAATGGTTATAATAATGGGAAAACAGGGATTGCCATGGTACAGCGTGGCGAGATTTCCTTCTTAGATAAGATCAACAATGCTTCTAGCTTCTCTGGCGTAAATTCACAGGGAGAACGGTATGGGATTTTGGCAGTTATTATTTATGATAACGATCCAAACGGAACAGAGCTCATCAATATGAGCGCGGAGGGGACTGCGCTTGGATCCGCATTTATCCGCGGCAAAGATGGGAAGGAAATGACAGATGCGCTGGCGGCAGGCCATCAAGTAAAAATCCAGGTATCCACTGAGGATAAGACGGTAGATAATGAAACGTATGGAGAGATGTCTTCCTTCACGTCCTGGGGCCCTGGCCCTGGCCTAGAACTGAAACCTGAGATTACCGCGCCTGGCGGGAATATCTGGTCTACTGTTATTGATCAGGTCAATACAAATCCAGACAATTATACCGGAAGCTATGCGATGATGAGCGGTACTTCTATGGCCGCACCGCATATGACGGGAATTGGAGCCTTGGTACGCCAGTATATTACATCGAACAAGGATAAATTTAATATTACTCAGCTTGAAATGGGAGATATGATAAGCAAGCTCCTTGTCAGCACAGCAATCCCTCAAAGGGATGGGGACGCTTATTATTCACCGCGCCAGCAAGGGGCAGGGCTTGTGAATGCGGACGCTGCCGTTACGACTCCTGCGTATATTACCGTGGATGGGCAGGATATCGGGAAGCTAGAACTGTTAGACGATCCAGATAAGACAGGCGTCTATGATTTCAGCTTCCATGTAAATAACCTTACGGACAAAAGCCTTACTTATAAAGCAAACATCGTATTGATGCGTCCAGATACGAAAACAGTAAAATCCCCTTGGGGAGACCGTTCTGCGATTTCTGATCATGACGTCGTGATTTTAGAACAGGAGCTTGGGGATGTTGTGGTTCCGGCAAGCGCTTCTGTAACGGTCAGTGATTCTGTGTCCCTGGATTCGGCGCAGAAGTCCAGGATAGATGAATTATTCCAAAACGGCACATATGTGGAAGGGTTTGTGATCCTGACTGACGCAGCAGGGAAAAACCCGCAGATTGGCTTACCGTTGCTCGCGTTCTATGGCGACTGGACGGCTGCCCCGATTTTTGACAGCGCAAACTGGTTTGACGAAGCCCAGGATGGGGAAAATGTTATGAAGAATGAATCCACCTGGCTGACGAGCCTGATGGGATGCGTACTGCCTAACATTGGATATATGGATTTAGGCCAGAATGCATTCCGGGAAATGGAAGGCGACCAGACGGTTTACCACAAGGAGAATTTTGCGATTTCCCCGAATGGGGATGGGTATCTGGATATGCTTGACGATCAGATCCTCTATCAGCTCCGGAACGCCCGTCTTATCGTGGTGGAAGTAAAAGATAAGGATACTGGGGAAGTATATCTGAAGGATTGGGCTTCCTATTCGTTTAAGACTACTTATGAAGCGGCATATGGCTTTGCATTGCCGTTTAGTATGTATGGTTCCTATCCTGTTTGGAAAGGGACGGATGCAGAGGGGAATGTGCTGCCAAGCGGGACAGACTGTATCTATACCATCACAGCGTATGGAGAAGGTGATTATGGGGACGAGGTTTATGTAGAGAGCGAAGGGCGCGATGTGACGGATTTCGACGCTGTAATGAATGGCGAGCATATCCCGACCTTTAACGGACATGAAATGAACATGGAAGGGGACGTGATTTCTTTCCCAGTTACGGTAGATACGGTTGCTCCAAAGCTGGAGAACAATGCTGTTACGTTCTTTGAGAAGTATGGGCGTACGTATATTGCTGGTAAGATTTATGACGAAGATGGTGCGTTGGCTTCTGTCGAAATCGATCCGTATGTAACGCGTACCTATAAGCCGGGCTATGGGGATCCAGAATATTCTGAACTTGGCGTTGACAATAGCAACTCATTCTATGTGAATGAAATATATGACGCAGGTAAGAAGACGTTGAATTTTGTTGTTGACGTTACGGAATACCAGCATAAAAATGAAGCTTACCCAGGAGAAAATAATGTTTATGATTTTACATGGAACGGCAATATCCTGCTGTCTTGCGGGGATTATGGTGCAAACGACCGTAGCTATATGATCCATGTGGATACAGAGGAAGGGCTTGTCCTTTCACAGACCTCTGCGCGGATGCGCCCAGGCAACGAATTTGAACTTAGCGTCAATGACAATACCATTGGAGAAGGGGAAATTACGCGTACTTCCAGCAACCCTGAAGTTGCAACGATTGATGAATTTGGGACGGTCAAGGCAATCGCGCCAGGGCAGACTGTTATTACCGTTTCGAATGGGAAGTACTCAGGGACTTGTGTGGTAGCGGTAGACGCCCACAATACGAAGGTAGAAGATTTCGACCTTACAATTGAGAGTTTCTCAGGACTGAAGCCAGACGGCGAGTGTATGGTAAAGGTTACGAACCTTCAGCCTGCGGACGTTGTGATTGAAGAAAACCGATGGGTTGTGGAAGAAGATGAAGATTACGCAGAAGATTATGAGGCAGAGCTCATAGAGGTTGAGAAATACAGCAGCGACGGACGTTCTGGCCTGTTATATCTGACCAAGCAGCAGTCGCAGGAACTTCTTCCGGCAGGCGGGGCCACGTTGACGGTTACCCTGAATGGCGTATCAAGGAGCATGCGGATTGACTGGGAGGATATTTACACAGAAGCGAATCAGGATGATTTGGTTGCTGCCGGCAATTTCAACACGCAGAGTATCTATGTGACCCAAGGCCAGACGGCAAAGTTAGAGGCAAAATACCGCCAGCCAGGGAATCATACGACGAATGATATCATTACAGACTTCAAAGGCTTGAAGCTGGATGGACCTGAATTCTATTTAGAAGGAGGCAGGTATCAGGCGAAGCTCATAAATGAAGAAGGTTATGCATTGCCTGAAAAGATTAAGGTATTTATCATTTATAGCGCAGACTATGAATATGAAATACAGCCAGATTCATCATGGGGGGCAACATATACTTATAATTCCCAGACGGGTGAATTTGTCATGAAGTCGCCGACCGGATCAAATCCAGTGCGAATTGTGGCGGAAGGCGTAGAAAGCCCGGGGAATCCGGCAGGTACGTTATCTGGGGAAACCTATCCAAGGCCGGATGGCTTGTACGGGCCGTTTGACTGGAAGGTAAGCCAAGGCAATGGGAAGCTGGAAATGTCTGATTATACGGACAATTATGGCCTTACTTATGAAGTTGCAAATTATACGCCGGCAGAACCAGGCGTAAGCTATATTACAGCAACGACCAAAGATAAAAAGTATTCGGTAGAGTTTGCCGTAGTATCGGAAGCAGTCCAGGCGGATAAGCTTGAATTAAACAAGGAAGAGGTGGAGATGGAAGTTGGCGATAAGCTGGAAGTCAACGCAGCGCTGACACCAGATCCAACCTTGGACAAGGATAAACAAGTAAGCTGGGCAAGCTTTGACGAATCTGTCGCTACGGTGGAAAATGGTGTGATTACTGCCGTATCAGAAGGATATGCTTATATCAAAGCGTATGTTGGGACAAATAACAAAGTAGGAGATAGCATTGTCGTACATGTTGGATCTAAGACAAAGCCGGACGAACCTACGAAGATCCGTTTGAGTGATGAAGAACTGACGCTGGACGTCCATGAGCGTAAGGCGTTAACCGCAGAGGTTACTTCTGCCAACGAGGAAAATAAAACAGTAACCTGGTCTAGTAATAATCCAAAGGTCGCTACGGTGACAGCGGACGGCGGGCGTGTGACTGCGCTTGCAAAGGGTGTGGCAACGATTACAGCTACAACAGCAGATGGAGCCGCTGCGACATGTAAGGTAACTGTAAGGAAAACGGATGATCCAGAAGAGCCTGATAAGAATGAACCGGTAAGCGTCCAGTTAAATAAGGAAGAACTGTCCTTAGATGTGAATACAACAGAAACCTTAACGGCAACGGTAATGCCAGCGGAAGCAACCGATAAGGCTGTAATTTGGTCTAGCAATGACACTGGCGTTGCAACCGTTACAAGCAACGGTAAGGTAACGGCAATTGCAGCCGGGACGGCTACGATTACTGCAAGGACGAAAAATGGCCAGGCTGCAACATGTAAGGTAACAGTAAGGAAGGCGGACACTCCGGTAAATCCAGGCAAGGTTGAGCCGTCCGGTATCCAGTTAGATAAAGAGACGTTAACCTTAACAGAGAATGAGTCAGAGGTAATAACAGCAACCGTAGCGCCAGAAAATGCAGAGAATAAATCTGTAACATGGTCTTCTAACAATGAGAAGGTTGCAACAGTGACTGTAAACGGTAAGGTAACGGCAATTGGAGAAGGGGAAGCAACAATTACGGCTAAGACGGCAAATGGCCTGACTGAAACCTGTAAGGTAATTGTAACCAAAAAGGTGAAGGAAGCGCAGGCAGCCTTGAAGATTTCTGGTATTGGGGAATCCTTAAGCTATGGTAAGACGGCAACATTAAAGGCGCAGGGCGGAAGCGGTTCTGGTGAAATCACCTGGTCTGTGAAGTCTGGGAGCAAGTATGCATCCGTCGATGCAAAGACCGGGAAAGTAACCGTGAAAGGCATCGGGAAAGTTACCATTGCAGCTACAAAGGCAGGGAACAGCCAGTACAAGGATGCAACCGCAACCATCCAGTTTAAGACTACATTGCCGAAGAAGAACGCATATTTCAACGTAGGGAATGCAAGATACAAGGTAACAAGCGATACCAAGGGCAAGGAAACATTGTCTTATGCAGGATATACGAACAAGAACGCGAAGAAAGTCACGATCCCAGCGACAGTTACCATTGGGACGACGTCTTATAAAGTGACGGCAATCCGGTCAAAAGCATTCAAAGGCTTTAAGAAGCTGACAACGGCTGTGATTGGCAAGAACGTAACAAGCATTGGGGACAATGCATTCGAAGGATGTACCTCTTTGGGTAAGATTACCATTCCTTCCAATGTTAAGAGCATTGGCAAGAAGGCATTCTACAAAGACGGCAAGTTAAAATCTATCGTGGTGAAATCAAAGAAAGTCACCAAGGTTGGCAAGAATGCATTCAAAGGAATCCACAAAAAGGCAAAGATAACCGTGCCTTCTGCAAAACTGTCAAGCTATAAGAAGCTTTTTGCAAAGAAAGGACAGGCAAAAACAGTTGTAATTAAGAAATAGAAGATTGGCATGGAATAAGAATCCCTTGGGGCTGCGGCTCCAGGGGATTTTTTTCTTCTATAGGGAAATTACTGCGGCGTGCCACTTTGCAAAAGGGGCTTCCGCAATCAAGGGATTTCTGGTACAATAACAAAATAACGAATTTGGAATAAAAAAGTTAGAGGTGATGAGATGGCGATGGATATTACGGGAAGGAAGTTATTTGTAAAAGCATTAGCAGAAGAAGGCGTGGATACGGTGTTTGCTTATCCAGGCGGGATGGTGACGGATATTCTGGATGAGTTATATAAGCATGAAGAGATAGAACTGGTGCTGCCAAGGCATGAACAGGGATTGATCCACGAGGCGGAAGGATATGCCAGGGCGACCGGGAAGGTAGGGGTCTGTATCGTAACCAGCGGCCCCGGCGCTACGAATATTATTACCGGGCTGGCAGACGCCCATTATGACAGTATCCCTCTGGTGTGTATTACTGGGCAGGTCCCGTTGCATTTGATTGGGAACGATGCGTTCCAAGAGGTCGATATTGTAGGTATGACCCGCAGCATTACGAAATATGGGGTGACGGTACGGGAACGGAAGGATTTGGGCAGGATATTGAAAATGGCTTTCCACATTGCAAGGACTGGGAAGCCTGGGCCTGTCCTAATTGATCTTCCCAAGGATATCCAGACGGCAGCCGGGCCGGGGGAATACCCAGCGTCCGTATCGATCCGTGGGTATAAGCCGAACGAGAGCGTGCATGTCGGCCAGTTGAAAAAGGGCTATAAGCTGTTAAAAGCCGCGAAAAGGCCGTTGTTTTTAATTGGCGGCGGCGTCAATGGCGCGAAGGCAAACGACAAAATGCTCAAACTGGCAGAAAAGACCAGGATCCCAGTGGTCACGACCATTATGGGGAAGGGCGCGATCCCTACGGATCATCCCCTCTACATTGGGAACAGCGGGATGCATGGGAAATATGCGGCGAATCTTGCAGTTGGGCATTGCGATGTGCTGTTTTCCATAGGGACCAGGTTCAACGACAGGATTACCGGGGATCTGAATGAATTTGCCCCGAAAGCGCAGATCGTCCATGTCGACATTGACGCTGCGGCGATTTCCAGGAATGTGGTCGTTGACGTCCCGATTGTGGCGGACGCCAACCTGGCATTGGAGAAGCTGTTGGAGTGGGCGGAGCCGCAGGAAACGGAAGCGTGGATTGCGCAGATCCATAGCTGGGATCAGGAGAACCCGTTGGAAATGCGGCGGGATAAAGGCATGACCCCGCAGATGATTATGGAACAGATCAATGCGCAGTTTACAGAAGGGATTATCGTAACGGATGTTGGGCAGCACCAGATGTGGGCATCCCAGTACATAGCCTTGGATGGGAAGAAGCAATATATTACATCTGGCGGGCTTGGCACGATGGGCTTCGGGTTCCCGGCGGCAATCGGGGCGAAGATTGGATGCCCGGATAAAACGGTAATCTGCCTTACGGGCGACGGCGGGATGCAGATGAACCTACAAGAGTTTGCAACTGCTATGGCGCAGGATGCCAATGTGATTGTATGCGTCTTTAACAATTATTTCCTTGGCATGGTGCGCCAGATGCAGCAGCTCTTTTATGGCAAACGTTACGAGGCCACCTGCCTGCGGCGGAGGAAGGGATGCCCGCAGGAGTGCAAAGGGCCGAACCAGGCCTGCCCGCCGTATGAGCCGGATTTTGTCAAGCTGGCGGAAAGCTATGGGGCGTACGGCATACGCGTAACGGAGGAGTCTGGGATTGCCCCTGCGTTTGAGCAGGCGAAGAAGCAGAAAGTACCTGTATTGATTGAGTTTCTAATAGCAACCGAAGAGATTGTGCTGCCGATGGTAAAAGGCGGGAATCCGATGACGGAAATGATTTTGAAGTAAGGAGGGCTGGCAGGATGAAGAATAGATGGATTGCATTGTATGTGGAAAATGAAGTGGGCGTCCTTGCAAAGGTTTCCGGGCTGTTCTCCGGGAAATCCTACAACCTGCAAAGCCTTACCGTCGGGACGACAGAGGATATGACGGTATCGCGTATGACCATATGCGTGACAAGCGATGATGTGACGTTTGAACAGATTAAAAAACAGTTAAACCGGATGGTAGAGGTCATTAAGGTAATCGACCTTACGGATATGCCCATCCATATGAAAGAGATCTTATTTGCAAAAGTGAAGGGATGCTCCGTGGCAGAGAAGGCGGAACTGTTCCAGATTGCACAGGTATTCCATGTGGAAGTGGCTGATATCGGGACAGACAGCGTGCTGCTTGAATGCAAGATGACGGAGCGGAGGAACAATGAATTGATTGATTTGTTAAGGAGCAAGTTCCAGCAGATTGAAATCGTGCGCGGCGGCGCGGTAGCGATTGAATCAATCAGCACATCCTGCGGAGGCAGGGCGGAATATTTTAGGAAATAGCAGGCGCCGCCGTGCTGTCTGATACGCTTCGTTTGCGCGTATCAGACAGCACGGCGGCGCGGCGGAGATTCGGAGGGAAAAGCGGGAAGATGCGGAACATTTTAGTTGTGATAGATATGCAGAATGACTTTATTGACGGTGCGTTGGGGACGCAGGAAGCCCAGGCGATTGTAGGGCCAGTGATTGAGAAAATAAAAGCTTACCCCAGAGCCGACGTCTATGCGACCAGGGATACCCATGGGGCGGATTACCTAGATACGGCAGAGGGGAAGAAGCTGCCTGTGGAGCATTGTATCTGTGGAACAAAGGGATGGGAGATCCATCCAGATATTGCGCGGCTTTTGGAGCCTTCCCATATTGTGGATAAACCTACCTTTGGATCGCTTGTGCTCACGCGGCTTCTGGAAGAAGAGAACGAACAAGAGGAGATCCAGGTTGAACTGGTAGGGCTATGTACGGATATCTGCGTAGTCAGCAATGCGCTGCTGTTAAAGGCAGCCCTGCCAGAGAATACCATTTATGTAGACGCTTCCTGCTGCGCAGGGGTTACGCCAAAGTCGCACGAAGCAGCCCTGATGACAATGGAGATGTGCCAGGTCGGGGTTGTATAGCGGCACAGATGCGCTCAGACGTAGGGGATTTGGTTCATAAAAGGTATAAAGGATCCTTATCATGGCAAAGCTATTCCTAATAACGATAGAGAGGAATTAGAAGGTTATGCCAGATATGGGATGTGTAACAGTAGATGTAAGGAAAGCGGCGGTAATTGGCTGTGGGTTCGTCGGTTCGACAACGGCGTTTGCATTGAACCAGAGCGGCTTATTTTCCGAATTGGTGTTAATTGACGCAGACAAGGATCGTGCAGAAGGGGAGGCGCTGGACATCAGCCATGGGACGCCTTTTGCTAAGCCAATGAAGATTTACGCGGGCGGCTATTCTGATATTACGGATGCAGCGGTAGTCATTATTACCGCAGGGGTGAACCAAAAGCCAGACGAATCCAGGCTGGATTTGGTCAATAAGAATACAAAGATTATGCGTTCCATCGTACAAGAAATTATGGCGCATGGATGTGAAGGGATCCTGTTAGTGGTATCGAACCCCGTGGATATTTTGACGTATGAGGCTTTGAAGATCTCAGGGCTTCCTAAAAACCGTGTGATCGGTTCTGGGACCGTCTTAGATACCGGGCGGCTGAAAAGCGAACTTGGGGAGCATCTTGGATTGGATAGCCGTAGCGTCCATGCTTTTATTATTGGGGAGCATGGGGACAGCGAGATTGCAGTATTCAGCAGCGCGAGCGTTTCTGGCGTACCGCTTCGGGATATCTGTGAAATGCGGGGATTTTATAACTATGAGGCGGCCACGCGTGAAATTGCGCAGACGGTAAAAAACAGCGCTTATGAGATTATTGAGAAAAAGAAAGCAACGTATTACGGGATTGCAATGGCAGTCCGCCGGATATGCGAGGCGATTGTCCGGGATGAAAAGTCCATCCTTCCAGTGTCCGCCATGTTGGATCATGTCTTTGGCCTGGAGGATGTTGCGCTAAGCATGCCGACCATCGTTGGGGCGAATGGAGCGGAAGGACAGGTGCCGATTTCTTTGGACAGCAAAGAACAAGAGCAATTGCTTGAATCTGCACGGCTTCTAAAGGAAATTGCAGAAAAGGTTAGCGGCTGACCGCCTAGGGACAGCTTCTGTTATGAGGTTGGGCGCCGTTTTAGGACGTCTTGCAGAGTGAAGAAAGATACGCTTACCAAGGAAACAAGAAGTTCCGTGCATGGGAATGCGCACCAGATCCCAACCATCTGCGCCAGTGCAGAGAGCAGGAAAGCCAGCGGGAGTATAACAGCGATCCCGCGCAGGATGGAAATAAGATTGGCAGGCAGCGGGCGCTCTGTCGTGGTGAAATACATGGAAAGGATGATGTTGGCCCCGGCAAAAGGGCAGGCAGTAAAATACAGCTTCATCCCGTGCTCTGCAATGCGCTGCAGTACGGCGTCCTGCCCGCTGTTAAATGCGCGGGTGATTGCTTCTGCTCCAAAGAAGATCCCAGTATATATCAGGACGGAAAGCCCCAGCATGGTAATCAATGCGTAACGCAGGATCGCTTTGGCCTGTCTAGGGTTTCCCATGCCATAATATTTGCTGGCAATAGGCTGTATGCCCTGGGCAATCCCAGTGAACACAGAGAGGATGACAAGGGAGAGGTTCGCAATGACCCCATAGGCTGCAACCCCGGTATTTCCTTGGATCTTTAAGATAATCAGGTTAAATACAATGATGACGATGCCAGAGGATACTTCCGTAAGGAACGAGGGGAAGCCGCTTAGAAGGATACCGGATATCTGGCGGCTGCCCCAGGGATATTTGGCAAGGCAAAACCCATTGTTTTTCTGGATGAAATGTAAGGATAAGACGGCCATGCTGATGACCGGGGCTAAGCATGTGGCAAGTACTGCGCCGAAAATGCCTAAGTTGCAGGGGAAGATAAAAACATAGTCTAAGACAATGTTTGAAAAGCTTCCAGCGAGCATGGCTGCCATAGAAAGCTGCGGCGCGCCATCGTTACGGACGAAGCATAGGAAAAGGTTGTTCATAAGAAAAGCAGGGGAACATACCAGGATCATCTGTACATACGTTTTTGTCATTTGAAATACGCGTTCTCCTGCGCCAAGCAAGGATACAAGCTGGCTGCAAAAGCAGACGCCAAGAAGCAGGAAAAGGACGGCGGTTAAGATTGCATGCCAAAAGGCGCAGGTAAATATGGAATCTGCCTTTTGTGAGCCGCCCAGGCTCTTTTGGATAGAGTATTTCGTGCCCCCGCCGATGCCGAGCATTAAGCCGCTTCCATGGATAAAGCTGTAAACGGGGATGGCAAGGTTTAGGGCTGTAAGGCCATCCGCCCCAAGCCCCATGGAGATAAAAAAGGTGTCTGCCAGGATATAGCAAGACAGACCCAGCATTCCTAGTACATGAAGAGAAGCGTATTTCACAAATTCTTTCAGGCAAGATGTTCTTTGCATGGGAATCCCTCAACTTTCATTCAAAACAAAAACGCCTGTCCACCATTCCTTCAAAGGCCTAACGGAATGGGGCAAGGCGTTACCCGGCGGCAAATAAATGATAACTTAAGATAAGGCTGCTATTGCAATTGAATGCAGGCCATACTGTTCAATGCTGCAATTATACCATAAGTATGTAGCTTGGGCAAGTGAAAGTTGCTAAGTGATAGAAAGGATGTGGCTATGTGCTTGTAACAAATAGAATAAGGAAGTATGTTATGCTGTTTGCCGGGATTGTACTGCTGGCTGCTGCAGCCGGGTATCTGGCTCTTTGCGCTATGGCAAAGCCAGGGCATATCCTGCCGAATACTACGGTAAATGGGAAGCAAATTGGCGGTATGGGATTAAAAGAGGCAAAAGAACTATTGGAGGAGGACATAAGGCTGCGCACCCAGGATGCGGTTCTGGCAGTTTCGGCGGAAGGGAAGGAGTATCAGATAGCAGTTGGAGGATGTTTGGCGTTTGATACGGATGGGTTGCCAGAGGAGGAACTTCTGCAGGAGCAGGAAGGGTTCTTTTCCAGGGGATACGGCTGGCTAAACGCATACTTCAAAGGTTTTCGCCTGGAGGTGGCCCCAAGGGTGGATGACTGGGAAGGGCTTCGTAAGGAAATAAAGGCAAGCGGGCTTTTGGGGGTTGACACTTCCGTCCAGACGTCTTATCAGGTGGAGGACGGCAAGCTGGCGTTCACTTTAGGGAAAGCAGGGCATACTGTGGATGCCAAACGATTGGAGGAAGAGATAGCTTCCGCCATAAAATCTTGGGATTTCCAGTCTGTAATTGTATGCCCAATGGCTTTACATAACATAGATCCGGTAGATCTGGATCAGATTTATGGAACACTGTATCAAGAGCCGGTCAATGCCATGTTGGATCCAGATAATGGCTATCAGATTAAAGCATCTTCTCTGGGGCTTCGATTTGAACAGGAAGCTGCCCAGAAGGCGTTGGACGAGGCAGAGGAGGGCGGCAAAATTGAAATTGAACTGATCCGTACAGAGCCAGAGATCACGACGCAGAAGTTAGAAGAAGCGCTGTTTCGTGACCAGCTTGCTACGTTTACTACGAAAGTGACAGGGACGGCAAACCGTAGGAGCAATGTAAAGCTTGCAGCAGAAAGATGCAATGGGGCGATCCTGCAAAAAGGGGACGTATTCTCTTTTAACGATGCCGTTGGGGAACAGACGGCGGAAACTGGGTTTCAAAAAGCTAATGCGACACAGGGGGAAAAGGTTATCCAGGCGTACGGCGGCGGGATCTGCCAGGTATCTACGACGATGTTTGTGGCAGCGTTGTATGCTGGGCTGAATATTCCGGAGCGTTGGTGCCATACGTATGTTTCTAGTTATGTAGAGCCAGGGATGGATGCGGCTGTGGCATGGGGGGAACTTGATCTTAAGATTGCCAGCAACATGGATTACCCAGTAAAATTGGAGGTAAGCTGCGTAGGCGATGATCTGACGGTAACTGTCTTAGGGACAAAGCTGGGCGAATCTCCCATAGAAATTGAAACAGAAGTGCTGGAGTCCACCGAGGATTCCCTAAGAGTACGGACGTACCGGAAGATTTACAGCGAAGGGGAGAGCCATGTCGCGATTGAACGCATTGCAGAAAGCGAATATATCAACCCATCCATGCGTGTGGATTAGCAAAGAAAGGCAGCGTCTGTGTGAGCGGGATAAAATAGGGTTATGGCAAATATAAGCATTGGGAATAATCTTGACAGCCGGGGAAAAAAGTATAATAATTGAACAAAAGGATAAGGATGGAGGAACTGGTTATGGAAATTAAATTTATAAAACGAGATGATTTAAAGGAAAAGCCCGATCAGAAGAACCTGGGTTTTGGCAAGCATATGACGGATTATATGTTTGTAATGGATTGGGATCAGGGAAAGGGATGGCACGATGCGAGGATTGAGCCTTATGGCCCGGTAGAACTCAGCCCGTCCTGCGTAACGCTCCATTACGCCCAGGAAACGTTTGAAGGGCTGAAGGCTTACCGTACAAAGGAAGACAAAATCTTGTTGTTCCGTCCGGAAATGAATGCAAGGAGGATGATCAATTCCAATACAAGGCTTTGTATGCCAGGCGTCCCAGAAGAAATGTTTATTCGGGCGATTGAGGAGCTTGTAAAGGTAGAAAAAGACTGGATTCCTTCGGAGCCTGGGACGTCTCTTTATATCAGGCCGTTTGTATTTGCGACCGAAGCGTCTTTGGGCGTGCATATGGCAATATCTTATAAATTTATGGTAATCTGCTGCCCAGTAGGCGCATATTACCCAGAAGGCATCAACCCAGTGAAAATCCTGGTAGAGGATGAACTAGTGCGTTCCGTGAAAGGAGGCACAGGGGATACCAAGTGCGGCGGCAATTATGCAGCGTCTATTTTAGGGCAGGTAAGGGCAGAAGAAAAAGGCTGTACCCAGGTACTCTGGTTAGACGGCGTAAACCGTAAATACGTGGAAGAAGTAGGTACGATGAACATTATGTTCAAAATCAACGGCGAGATATATACAGCCCCGATTGAAGGGACGGTACTTCCTGGCGTTACCCGTGATTCGATTATCCATATCCTAAAAGAATGGGGGTATAAGGTAAACGAAACCCATCTTTCGGTGGAAGATTTGATGAAGGCTGGGCACGACGGCGCCTTAGAAGAAGCGTTTGGGACGGGGACAGCGGCAGTTATTTCCCCAGTAGGGGAATTTCGTTACAAGGAGGATACGGTTACAGTCAATAACTTCCAGATCGGGGAACTGACCCAGAAGCTTTATGATTATCTGACAGGGATCCAGTGGGGGGATGAAGAAGACAAGTTTGGATGGACGAGAGAAGTAAAATAAGGCTTTTTCCATTATACAAAGAGGCTGTCGGTTAATAGACAGCTCTAAACAGGGCGAGGAGCCGATGCTCCCCGCCCTAAACTTTTACCTGCAAAAAGAGAAAAAAGGGGGAATCGGCATTAGCCGATCCCCCCCTTTGGGGATGGGTTAAATCTTAATATAACGGGAGGAAACGTATCCCCGCATCGTTTTTCCATTGCGCTTAAACTCGATGAGATACCAGTTCGCTCCGTCTGCGCCCCTTTTGTATCCAAGGACTGTGACCTTCTGCCCTTTTTTCAACGAAGCGATGACAGAATAGTTTGTCCCGGCATTGGAACGGACATTCAGGCGGCTAGCAGTTACTTTGCCTGTTTTCTTGGATGTCTGCTGTTTGGCAGGCTGCTGCTGTTTCAGCAGGCTGCTGAGGATATAGCCATTGATGGTACGGCCGTTAGCCTTGCATGTTACACGGCTCCATGTAGCGCCTGATTTATCCTTGGTGTTGCAGACAATGGATACGCTTGTGTTCGGGGCAAGCGTTGTGACAACAGGATGGTTTG
>CAOKNO010000005.1 GCA_948470065.1 uncultured Eubacterium sp.
TCGGTAAAGTGGCGTATGCCCGTAAAACCGTTCTTTTCCGCATAATCCTCAAGCATTGCCTTCTGGTTGGATATGCTGTGGCTCTTTTGTATTTATTTTGATTAAGAAATCTTTTATATTTTATAACTCCTGGTTCTGAGGACATTGTACTCATTCCGGAAAAAAGAGCCGGATGCTTAGCTGGCTGCCTTCGTACCTTGCAGAAATTGTGCCATGCATCCGCTCCATTAAGGCTTTGGCAATCGAAAGGCCTAAGCCTGTCGACTGCCATGCTGTTTCTACGGTATAAAAACGGTCAAACAGCCTTCCCACCTGCACTTCATCCAGGAGTGACGCCGTATTTTCAAATAGGATCTCGCCTGTATTCACTAAGGTAATACGCAAATCGCCATCACTATACTTAACGGCATTCTGGATTAGGTTCGAGAACACGCGCGAGAGGGAAGCTGCATCCAGCGTCCGGATCACCTTTGTTTCTGGAATCTGTACGATTGGCGTTATCCCTCTTTCATTCAGTTCGGTGTAACATGCGGCAATGCTTTCCTCTAACACACGGTTGACGCAAACTGGTTTTGCTTCTGCCTTTTGTTCCGCTGACAGGATAATGGAATACCGGAAGACCTCTTCTGTCATCCCCTTGAGCAGCTCGGAACGGTTTTTTACCATGGCAAGATACCGTTTGGCGTTTCCTGCCAGCTCCTCTTGTTCTAGTAAATCCAGATACCCGCAGATTGCCGTTAGGGGCGTCCGTAAATCATGCGAGATATTTGTAAGCGCTAACTTTAGCTGCGCATCCCCCTGCTGGTAACGGTGGCGTTCTGTACGCATCCTGCTTAGCTGGGTATTGATGGCGTCCGCTAGGCCACGCATCTGCTTATCGCGGCTGGATAGATCGATCAGCGTATTAGTATCAATTTCGAGCCGTTCGGTAAACGCGTCTTTGATTTCTTTTGCAGATTTTTGCATCAGATGGATTTTCACCAATAATAAAGCTACCACAGCCCATAGGACCACAATAGACGCCACAAGATAAAGCCCCATAACAACCTCCTATTTCAGATTCTTCTTCTGGAACGCGGCCATCCCTCCTATCGTTACAAAAACTGTGATCGCAGCAGAAGATAGGAGCATACGGATGGGATTTGCAGCCTTAAGTTCCCAGATGGAAATCCCCTGCCCGGTCGGCAAGAAATCTAAGATAAATTCATAGACCGCCCGTTTTGTGCCGGAAACATAGGCGGGGTTCGGGACAGGATCCGTCATATCCATCCCATTTGCCGTAACGAGGATTTCGTTTGTGAGCTCTGGCTGGCCCAGGGCATTGTATATCGTGCCGGCATAAAGCAGGAGCCCGAAAAAGAACAAAATAGAAATTGCAACCGTAACCGCTTTATTGGACGACTGCATTGCGATAAACGTAAAAATAGCAGAAAACGACGCCACGCAGAACACGACAGCCAAAAGGTACAAGAGAAGCTGCGAAGCATCCATAGCAAATACCCCCAGGGCAGGAATGGCAACCAATGCCCCAACGAGCCATACCGACAGGATAAGCGCCGTAGCAAAAAATGACAAGACGGCGTTCGTAAGGTAAATGGCAGCTCTGGTATGGCCAGATACAATCTTATTGCGGATTGTCCCATCACTGTACTCTGTGCCAAGGAACATGCTGCTGAACAATGCGCAGAACGCGCCGATTACCATAGCAACGTGGAAATAATAGGAATCAATGCGGACGTTATACTCTTGCATGGAATGGGTTGCCTGCCTGCACCCATTTATCATATATACCATGGTATATAACAGCATCGCCCCCATGCAAATCCAAAAGACCTTATCCTTCCAAAGGCGGGACATCCCCGCAGACAGTAGCTTACGCATGCTTTTCACCTCCCACCAAACCGATATAATAGCTTTCTAGGCTTTCGCCGCGCTCTTGCATGGAAGATACTTCGCAGCCTTTTTCTGCCAAAGCGGCTGTTAGCTGCGATACATTTATCTTGGCAAATACGTCTGCCGCCGTACCGTCAAGGATCTTGTAATCCACTTCCATCTGATCCAATACGCAGGCAAGCGCTTTGGTATTGCTCACCTCCATACGGACGCACTTCCTACATGCTGCTTCTAGCTCTTCTGCGCCCACTTCCTTTACCATACGCCCACTGTCAATAAAACCGTAATGTGTCGCAAGCTTGGACAGTTCTTCTAGGATATGGCTTGAAATCAAGACCGTAATCTGATGCTCATGGTTCAGCTTTAAGATCAATTCCCTGATTTCAATCATACCTTGCGGATCCAGGCCGTTTGCAGGCTCATCCAGAACCAGGAAATCGGGGCTGCCTACAAGCGCTACCGCGATCCCCAGCCTCTGCCGCATACCGAGTGAAAAATGCCTCGCTTTCTTCTTCCCAACGCCGGAAAGACCTACAAGCGCCAAGAGATCGGACAGCCCTTCCAAGGACGGAAGGCCCAGGATACGGTACTGCTGCCTGAGATTATCCGCTGCATCCATATCCAGATAGATGGACGGCGTCTCAACGACCGCCCCCATCCTCCTGCGTGATTTCACAATCCCTTTCTCCGTATTCTTCCTGCCATACAGCGTATACCCGCCGGACGTAGGCTCCTGAAGCCCGCAGATCAGACGTATCAGGGTTGTTTTCCCTGCGCCGTTTTTCCCTACGAAGCCATAGATTGCACCTTTCGGGACGTGCATAGACAACCCTTCTAACGCCTGGAACTTGTTATAACGTTTGCCCAGAGCATCTGTTGTTAGGACGTAATCCATAAGACCAATCTCCTTTCTTCCCGGTAATTGCCGCTCGAAATTCCACAATTACCGATCCATACCATATTTTTTCTGTTCCATGGTATCTTATCAAATAACGGTAAAGAAACTGGTAAAGGAAAACGTAAAGAAACCGTAAAAATGATAATGTCTTTGCTGCAGGCTTATCCTGCCCGCAAGAGAAACCCGATCCCCCAGACTGCTTCGATATAGTCCTTGCCATTGCCCTCCCGCAGCTTCTTGCGCAGGTTGCTGATATGCATTTTCAGGGAACTTTCGGTACAGTCCGGCGTATCTTCGCTGATATGGTCTAATAAGAACGATTTCGTAACGACTTGCCCAGGGTTCTGCAGAAGAATTTTGAGGATTGCGTACTCCGTCCTAGTCAGCTTTGCCTTTTGCGGACCAATGGTTACAATGTGCGTATCCGTATCCAGCATAATTTCATCAAAGGACAAAAAACGTTCTTTGGGGGCAGCGCTTGCATTCCTGAGATGGACCGATATCCGGGCTAACAATTCCTTCATATGGAACGGCTTCGTCACATAATCGACCGCCCCTCCGAGCAAAAGCCCAACCTTACTGTCAACATCGGCTTTTGCGCTTATCACGATCACTGGCATCCCTGTGATCTTAGCAAGCACCTCTTCTCCGTCCAGGCCCGGAAGCATCAAATCCAGCAGGACAAGATCCGGCCTTCCTGAAACGGCATACAAGGCTTCTGTCCCGGAATACGCGCGGACCACGCCATATCCCTCTTTCAAAAGCGCTTCTTCAAGCATATCCCCAATGTATACGTCATCTTCCACAATCAATATCTTTTTCTTGTTATCCATCTTTCTCAGGCGCACCTCCAATGGACGGCCGTTCGACAAACGTACATTTTAAGCTAATCAATTCCGGCGTATCTTCCAGGGAAATCCCTTTCTCAATCCTATAAAGGACCATCTCCGCCGCCTTCCGCCCAATCTCGCTTAACGGCAAAGCCATCGTCGCCAGTTCCGGGTTAAACGCCTTTGCAATTTCCCTGTCGTCAAACCCCACCAGCGCAATGTCCTTCCCCACTTGCAGGTAATTCCCATGGGCAAAATCATACACCCCCGCCGCCATTACGTCGTTCATGGAAAAGATCGCCCTTACGCCTTGCTTGTAAAGCTTCTCACATGCCTCATACCCGCTTTCCCTGGACCAATCCCCTGGCATAACATGATCCGGGTTATAGAGGATGCCGTTCTGGTAAAGCGCCTTTTGATACCCCAGCATCCGCCGCGCCGTATGGATACTCTCGCTCTCCCCCTGGATAATGCCAATCCTCTTGTGGCCGCGGGCAATCAAATGGCTGGTGGCGTCAAAACCTCCTTGCTCATCGTCGTATGTAACGGATGGGATCCGTTTCTCCCCGGCATACCCATACGCCATCACAATCGGCACATGGAGATCGGCAGGGATGCTCTTAATCTTACGGCTGTGGGCGCCTATATAGATAAAGCCCTCCACGCGCCTGCTCTGCATGACCTGGAACTCACGTTCCACCTCACGGTAGTACTCCTCATTGTGGTAAAAGGCATTCTTGAACTTCTTGTACAGCCTAAGGTTCCCTAGGATAAACGTATATCCCCATGCGTCCAGGCATTCATTGATCCCATCGACAATATCGACACAGTTAAATACTGTTAAATCCTCGGTAATCACGCCGATCGTCCTGGTTCCATGCTGTTTCAGGTTCTTAGCAAGCAGGTTCGGGACATACCCTATCTCTTTTGCAGTATCCAGCACTTTCTTCTTTGTCTTTTCTCCTACCCTACCCTTTCCATTTAAAACATTTGATACGGTTGCGACAGACACGCCGCATGCCTTCGCAACCTCCTTGATCGTTACCATAAGAATATCCCCCTATTTCCTTTCCTAGACCGATCTTCCTTCTCTTAGCTGTAAGTCCCTCATGTTGATGATTGGCCCTCCTGTCTTTTCGATGTAATCTTTTGTAATCGTCACCATCCCAATATTGTCGTCTTTCGGGATCTCGTACATAATATCCAGCATAAACTCTTCGATCACCGCGCGTAACGCTCTGGCTCCTACATCCTTTTCCTTCGCCTTCCTGGCAATGGCATATAAGGCTTCTTCCTCAAATTCCAATTTGACCTCATCCATAGAGAGAAGCTTCTGGTATTGCTTGATAATCGCATTCTTAGGCTCTGTCAGGATCTTCACAAGCATATCCTCGGTCAGGGCGTCTAATGCAAATACGACCGGAAGGCGCCCTAAAAACTCTGGGATCATGCCGTATTTACGGATATCCTCCACTTCGACCTTGTGCAGGATATCTTCATCCTTATCATATTTGTCCTTTAGGTCCGCATGGAACCCCATGGACGACTGCTTGTTCAGCCGCTCCTTGATCACATCCGCCAGATCTGGGAATGCGCCGCCGCAGATAAACAAAATATCCCTGGTATTGACCGTAGCAAGCGGCACCATGGCGTTCTTACTGTTCGCGCCGACCGGAACCTCGATTTCCGCCCCTTCTAAAAGCTTTAGCATCCCCTGCTGCACGCTTTCCCCGCTCACATCGCGCTGATGGGTGTTTTTCTTCTTGGCAATCTTATCGATCTCGTCAATAAAGATAATCCCATGTTCCGCCCGTTCCACATCGTTCCCAGCGGCCGCCAGCAGCTTAGATACCACGCTTTCGATATCGTCCCCAATATACCCTGCCTCTGTCAGCGACGTAGCGTCGGCAATCGCAAGCGGCACGTCCAAAAGCTTTGCCAGCGTCTTCACCATATACGTCTTCCCACTTCCCGTAGGCCCTACCATAAGCATATTGGATTTCTCGATTTCTACCCCATCCTTGGTATCGCTCCCGACCCGCTTATAGTGGTTGTAAACGGCTACCGCCATCACCTTCTTGGCATGTTCTTGCCCTACGACATACTCATCCAAGCTTTCTTTGACTTTATGCGGCGCCGGGATGGACTTAATGTCAAAGGTAGGCTTTACTTCTTCCTCTTCCTTCGCCTTTTTCTTCTTTAGCTTCTTGCTTTTCGGCATAGCGCCCATATTCTGGAGATCTGACAAGTTAATCATACTGATATTCGGCATGTTCCCAAAGCTGCTCATATCTCCCATCGGGAACCCGATATGGTTCATACTGTCAAATGTCTTCTGCATACAGTCTGGGCAAATGCTGATATCGTTCGGGATCTGGATCATCTTCCCAGCCTTGCTCTCCGGGCGGTGGCAGATAAAGCAGACAGGCTCATACTCATTCTCCTCGCTGTCCGTATCATCCGTATCTTCCGTATCTTTGCCGCCTTCTTCCCCAAATCCTTCCGTATCGTCAAACCAATCTACCTCTTTAAAATCCCTGGATTCCTGAAACGATCCAGAGCCGTCCGTATCATCCTCCTCCACAAGCACTTCCCGGAAATCTATATCATCAAAATTGCCTTTATCATTCATTCTTGGAATCTCCTTTTCCCACTCTTCCCATTTTTTATTTGCAAAATACCACACTATTTTTATTATAGTGCAAGAAACAACAGAGCACAACCGATTTTTCGATCGTTTCTCGAATTTTAAGGTTCCATTTCCCAACGCCCTAATACCCATAGAAATAGTTATACCCACAGAACCTCTGGGCGATGGGATCGTAATAGACCCCAATCGTATTTTCCCCTTGCATCAACAGCAAGATCATTTCACCCAAATCCACAATTTGATACGAAAAGCCTGGCGTGGCATTCTCCACGCTTTCCTCCGAAGCGTCTGGAAACGCTGTATTCCCATCTATTTCAAGCGCCGTTCCAGTTTCGGCATCTACAACCCCACTGGCCGCGCTCTTTTTTCCGTCCCCGCTCCCAGATATCTCTTCTTGGGAATTGCCAGCGTCCTCCTTCGCTTCTATCTCGCTCGCCTCATAAGCATCCGCCTCATTGGAATCGATATTGCTCTCCTTCACCAAATCCCACATGATTTCGGCTGTCGAGATCCGCCCTACGAGTATGTCGTCCAAAAACCGCAGGCTCTCCAAGTAGCAATTGATCCGTTCCCCGTCCGGCCCAAACAAGGTCACATCGCCCAATTCATATACAAACACCATGTATTGGTAGTAATCCTCCAGCCGGGTTTCTTCCTCCTTCAACAGATCCACCAGCTTTGCTTTCCCTGCCTCCCAAATACCCTTGTTGCATTCCCCAGACCGCTTTTCTGCACATAGGAAGCTGATAATGCTGTCATTCCTCATGGCAATCCTCACTTGATACTGCGTTTGCTCCAGTTCCAGGGAATCCTGGTAAAAATAGAGGGTTCCGGCAACAGAATTTTCCACAATCCGTATGTCGTCCATGATGGTACTGTTCTTTGCGCCATAAACGCCTTCTAGCTCGCCAACCGATACCCCTGCCTGATAGGCAATCAGTTCCTCCAGACAAATATTCTGCCATGCCTTCATTTCCGTTTCGTCTATTTCCCCAAACTCGTTTATCGACAAATTATACTGAAAAAATGGATGTAGCATATTTCCCCACGCGTCTTTGTTATCCCACCCTTTTTTTGCTTTCTTGCCAGGGTAATAATTCCATGGGAACAATTCAATGTCCTCTTCTATTTTGCCATAAAAAATATTTGAGCTGGTATCTTCAAAACTCGTTTCTTCAATTATAGCTTCGTTCTCTAAGACTTTCTTGCCGCTTTCCATAATCACAATGTACCCAGCCCACAAGATACAGGCTGCAAAGAGGAAGGTTAAGAAATAGGATTTCACCTTATGCATGGAGTTCCCCTCCTTTCATACGGATCAACACGCTTGTCCCTTCCCCCGGCCGGCTTTCAAACTGCATTGTCCCACGGTGGTAAGCAACAATTTCCGCGCAAAGCGCAAGCCCAAGGCCAGCGCCTCCGCTCGCGCGGCTTCTGGCTTTGTCCACCATATAGAATGCCTGGGTAATCTTTTCAATCTCCGCTTCTGGGATGCCGACCCCTTCGTCCGTCACCTGGATGAAGAACTCCTCCCCCTCAAAGCGCCCCCTCACCTGGATCTGGCCACCCTCTTTGGATGCCTTTATCCCATTGTCTACCAGGTTATAAAGCAAGGATTTGAACAGCTCCTTGTCCACATTCAGCAATCCTGGTTCTGATTCGCATGAAAATAAAATCTTATGGCTTTTGGCTATGATATGGAGCGATACGCCGATTTCGGCAAAAAGCTGCTTCATATCTTCCTGCTTCCATTCCAGCTCTCCTTCCCCTACCGTAATCAGTTCCATCAGCTTCCCGGACAGCGTGCGCATACGGCTGGCTTCTTCCTTGATAATCCCCGCATATTCTATCCTGTGTTCCTCTGAAATATCCTTTTTAATCAAGAGCAGATCGGAAAACCCAAGAATCGACGTCAGCGGCGTCTTCATTTCATGGGAAAGGTTATCAATAAAATGCTTCCTGTCCTCCGCCACTGCCTCAAGCGCCCTTACGTTCCTCTCTACCGCCCGTGCCATCCGGTTCATATTTTGCGCAAGCTCGGATAATTCATCATGCCCCCGCTCCGGGATCCGCTTTTCATAGCTGCCCTGGGCAATCGCCCTTGTCCCCGCATTGATTTTCTGCAAAGGAAGCATCAGCATCTTTACCACAATCAAAAGGATGAACGCAATCCCGATCGCGCACCCCATACTGATTGCTAGGATCTGCCTCAGCATGTCCTCATGGATATCCACCACATCGGAAATATCGTTTTCCGTCACGATATAATACGTCTTCCCTTCCATGTTTTCCGCAGACGCAGTATAGAGCTGATGCCCGCTTACCTGCATATAACTCTTCTGGTTGTCTTCCTGGACAGCTTCTAACAGCCCCTTCGGCAGTATCATTTCCTTATTCGCATAGACCTGTTCCCCCTGGGTATTGCAGAACTGGATCCCACTCTCCCGCTTCGCGGATCCAAAGGTTTCTTCCATATAGCCCTTCAATGTCCCTTCGTCCAATACAACCGCATTTTCACGCAGCCGTTCCGTAACCATCATACTTTTAAAGCTGGTAACCACAAATTCATGCTCGCTGTATACCCCCTGCTTGCGCTGCCCCAAAGCCAGGGAAAAACTATTTTTCAATAGCAAAATACTGGTCATGCTTACTGCTAGCATCACCAGTACCAACGTGTATAAGAATATTTTCTGCCAAAGCCTCATATCCCTACTCCTTTGCGCTTTCTAACCGGTAGCCAAGCTTTGGGATTGTTACCAGCTTCTCTTTCAGGCCAAGCTTTTTGCGAAGCTGCTGGATATGGATATCAATGGTCCGGCTCTCTCCCTCGTATTCAAAGCCCCAGACCGCCGCCAACAGGCGATCCCTGGAAATCGCAACATCCTTGTGCTGGATAAAGAACACCAATACTTCAAATTCCTTGGGCGTCAGATAGACTTCCTTGCCGCCGCACTTACACGTATGCTCTTCCACATTGACCGAAATGTTCCCATAATGATAGGCATTCTCTGTGCGCTTCACCCGCCGCAGGATTACTTCAATCCGCGCCAGCAGCTCCATTGCTTCAAATGGCTTTACAATATAGTCCTCAGCGCCTAGGCGCAGGCCGCGCACCTTATCGGTCAATTCCTGCTTCGCAGTAATAAACATAACCGGGGTGTCTGTGTTCGTCCGTTTCTGTATAATATCAAAGCCGCTCATGCCTGGCAGCATCACATCCAACAAAATCAAATCATACCCCCCGCGCTCTATCTCCTCAAATGCTTCTGTGCCATTGCTGCACACGGCTCCCTCATAACCTCCGATCGCCACTGTGGCTTCCATTAATTTTGCAATGTTTGGATCGTCTTCCACAATTAAAATTCTCACCATTCTTCTGCCTACCTCCTGTTGTCCTGATAAGTTAAAAAGGAATGCCGCAAAGATATGCGCATTCCTTTTCGATTCCTCCTTAGCCGCACCATCAATCCTTTACATTCTCAATCTGCCAGTCTATCGGCTCTATGCCGTTGGATTCTAAAAATTCGTTTGCCTTGCTAAAGTGCTTACATCCGAAAAACCCACGGTAAGCAGACAGCGGGCTTGGGTGCGGCGCCTTTAAAATCAAATGCTTTGGATTCGTCAGCATTGGTATTTTGCTCTGGGCCGGCTTCCCCCATAACATGTAAACAATCGGCCGGTCCTGGCTGTTCACCGCATGTATGATAGCGTCTGTAAACTGTTCCCATCCCTGCCCCTGATGGGAATTTGCCTGGTGCGCGCGGACGGTCAGCACCGTGTTCAGCATCAATACGCCTTGCTCTGCCCATTTTACAAGATACCCGTTATCTGGGATCGAAATCCCCAAATCACCGTTCAGTTCCTTATAGATATTTTCCAGCGACGGCGGTACGGCGACATCTGGCTTTACCGAGAAGCAAAGCCCGTGCGCCTGTCCGGTATTGTGGTAAGGATCCTGCCCTAGGATCAATATCTTCACCTTGCTAAGCGGCGTTAAGTGCATTGCATTAAAAATATCATCTGCCGGGGGATAAATCACCCTGGTATTATATTCCTCTTTGATAAATTGATAAAGCTTCGCATAGTAAGGCTTTTTAAATTCTTCGCCTACTGCTTCGGCCCAATCGTTCTCCAACATGCCCATACGGCACCCCCTTTTCTTCTGTATTTTATCTATCACGCCTTTTGGCGGCGCGCATCCCTGCTTATAGCCGGACGGGCACGCCTTTCTGCGCCAGGTATTCTTTTACTTCTATAATCTCTAATTCTTTATAGTGGAACAAGGAAGCCGCCAATGCAGCGTCTGCGCCGCCTTTTGTAAGCGCCTCATAAAAATGCTCCTTCGTCCCTGCCCCGCCGGAAGCAATGACTGGTATGGAAACGCTGCCTGCAATTGCCTGGGTCAGTTCCAGATCATAGCCTGCCTTGGTCCCGTCGCACTCCATGCTGGTCAGAAGGATTTCCCCCGCCCCAAGCCGTTCTGCCCGGATCGCCCATTCTACTGCGTCCAGGCCCGTGTCAATCCTGCCTCCATTCTTATAGACGTTCCACCCGCCGCTCCTTTTCTTCGCGTCAATGGCGACAACAACGCACTGGCTCCCGAACTTATCCGCCGCGTTGCTGATCAACTCCGGCGTATTGATGGCTGAGGAATTGATGGAGATCTTATCCGCCCCTTCCCGCAGCAGTGTCTTGAAATCTTCTACCGTACGGATCCCTCCTCCTACGGTGAACGGGATAAACACGGTTTCCGCCACCCGGCGCACCATATCCACAACCGTTTCCCTAGCGTCGGAAGAAGCTGTGATATCCAAAAAGATCACTTCATCCGCCCCTGCTTTATCGTAAGCCGCCGCAACTGCAACCGGATCCCCGGCGTCCTTTAGATCTACAAAATTCACGCCCTTTACCACGCGTCCATCGTGGACGTCTAGGCAGGGAATTATCCTCTTTGTAAACATGGCTCCCCCTCCCTTAAGCTGGCAAAATTCTTTAGGATGGTAAGGCCTACGGCGCTGCTTTTCTCTGGATGGAACTGGCAGGCAAACACATTCCCCTGCTCTACCGAAGCGTGGATGTCCACACTGTAATCTGCCTTCGCCTTAACAACCGCATCTTCCGCCGCTTTCAAGTAGTAAGAATGTACAAAATAGACAAACGCCCCTTGGGGGATACCTGCAAACAGCCTTCCCTCATTCTGGAGTTCTAAGGAGTTCCAGCCAATATGCGGGATCTTAAGCCCTGGCTTATCTGGAATCCTAAGGATCTTCCCATCTAACACATGAAGGCCTTCCACGCCGCCGGACTCCTCGCTGCCCTCAAACAGCAGCTGCAGCCCCAGGCAGATGCCCAAAAAGGGCTTCCCCTGCCCAACGGCCTCATGTATCACCGCATCCAGGCCGTACTGCTTCAGACGGCCCATCGCCTCGCCAAATGCGCCTACCCCGGGAAGGATTACCTTATCTGCCCCAAGGATTTCCTTGCTGTCTCTGGTAACGGCGCTTTCCTCTCCCAGGAATGCCAGCGCCTTCTGGACGCTTTTTAAATTCCCTGCATCGTAATCTATGATTGCTATCATATCCGTTCCTCATTCTGCAAAGCCCATGCGTTCCATTAGTTCATACAGCACATATGTATACTCTTCCTTATCACGGATTTGGAACAGCTCCCTTGCTTCATCCAGGCCCATGCCGTAATGTTCATCTAACGCCTGCTGTAACTCTGCAATCATTTCTTCATATTCTGCCTCAGCCCCGGCTGCCGCCGCCTGCTCGGCGTTGATGTCATACCTGCCTACGCCGCAGATTAAAGCGTTCAGCGCTTCTAAATACATGCCCTGGTTCTGGTATGCCCGGTAATTGAAGATCTGCTGCTGTACATAAGCGTTCAGCCTTGACCGGTTGTAAAGATCCTCATGCACTTCCTTTACCTTGGATCCGCGCGCAAAGCTGTCATATGCCCTTACGTAATTGCCCTCTTCATAATATTCTTCCGCCTGCGCTACGCTGACCGTGTATCCCATCTGGCTGGTCAGCAGGTGGAGCAAAAGCACAATAGAAGCCGCCACTAAGAAGATTAAAATTACAGGAACCTTCGGCAATGGCTTCGACTTCTCAACCACCTTAGGCTCTTTCGGCTTCTTTTCTTTCTTCTCCTTCTTCGGCTTCGCCTGCTTTTCTTTCTCTTTCTGCGCCTTCTTCTCTGCCTTTTCCTTCTTCTTCTGTTCTTTCTTTTCTTGCTTCTCGCGTTTCTTCCTGGTCTTTTCGTCCTCCGGCGCATCTTGTGCCTGTGGATCCAAATCGTTTAGGATGCCCGCAGCATCGCCGTCCCCGCCTTCTGAGGGCGCGGCTTCTGTTTCCTCTTCATCCTCTCCAAAAAGAGCAATCGCAAGACGCCGGAAAAAACCAGGCTTTTTCTTCTCCTGGCCGTCCCCATCCGCTTCTTCCCCAGGTTCTGCGCTTAATTCTGGCTCCGCTAGGGAATCCCCTTCTTCCGCTCCGCCTAAATCCAGCCCATCCATTTCCTGCGCCAATTGCTGCGCCAAAGAATCCAAATCCCCTTGCGAAGCGTCTTCTTCCATTTGGGCATTTTCTTCCGCTTCCATGTTCGATATCATGTCCAGCAGGCTGCCGCCTCCGCTTAGATCATCCGGCGCCGCGCCTCCGTCCTCTGCGCCTTGGGACTCTTCCATATCATCATCCAGGGCTTTGTGCTTCACATTGTTGACGATCGTATCAATATCATCCATATTAAAATCAATCTCGGGACCGTCTTCTGTATCGGATGATTCGCTCTGCGCGCCGCCCGCCATGCTCCGTTCAAATGCCTTCAGGAAATCATCTTCATCATCTCCTGCGCCGCCAAAGCCCGACAGTTCGTCATTTCTATCCCCATCTTCCGGACCATCCTCTGCGCCTCGCAGCAATCGGTCCAGGTAATCTTCTCTCTCGTTCAAAGATTCCACCTCCGGTGCTTATTATTTACCAATAGATAATCTTATTATATCATAATCCAGACCATTACACAATTCGTAATTAATTTTTAAAGCTATGTACCGGAGCTGGGATCCTTCCGCCACGGCTGATAAAGGCTTCGCACTTGTATGGGTTCACCGGCATGACAGGCGCATAGCCAAGCAGCCCTCCAAACTCCACGGTTTCGCCCACGCCTTTCCCAACCACCGGGATCAGGCGGACTGCCGTTGTTTTCTGGTTCACCATCCCGATTGCCATTTCATCTGCAATAATCCCGGAAACGGTAGCGGCCGTCACATCCCCTGGGATTGCAATCATATCAAGCCCCACGGAGCAGACGCACGTCATGGCTTCTAATTTTTCCAACGTCAAAGCCCCTGCCTCTACGGCGTCGATCATCCCCTGATCCTCGCTGACTGGGATAAAGGCCCCGCTTAAGCCCCCCACATAAGAGGACGCCATAATACCGCCCTTCTTCACCTGGTCGTTCAGCAAAGCCAGGGCTGCCGTCGTCCCTGGCGCGCCAGCATATTCCAACCCAATTTCCTCCAAAATGCCAGCCACAGAGTCCCCGATTGCCGGAGTGGGCGCAAGGGATAGATCGATAATGCCAAATGGGACGCCCATCCGCTTGCTCGCTTCCTGTGCGACTAGCTGCCCGACGCGCGTAATCTTAAACGCCGTCTTTTTGATGGTTTCGCATAATACTTCAAAATTTTGCCCCCGCACACGTTCTAACGCCGTTTTCACAACGCCAGGCCCTGAAACGCCCACGTTGATTACGGCATCTGCTTCTGTAACGCCATGGAACGCGCCTGCCATAAATGGGTTGTCGTCCGGCGCATTGCAGAATACGACCAGCTTTGCGCAGCCCAGGGAATCTTTTTCCTTGGTATATTCCGCCGTCTGCTTGATGATTTCCCCCATACGCTTAACCGCATCCATATTAATCCCGGCTTTCGTCGAGCCGACGTTCACAGAACTACATACGCGTTCCGTCTCTGCAAGAGCCATCGGGATGGAATCAATCAAATCCCGGTCTCCTTGGGTCATGCTCTTTGAAACTAAGGCGGAATACCCCCCTATAAAATTGACCCCTACCTGTTTTGCCGCACGGTCTAACGTCCTTGCAATGGATGCAAAATCCTCTGGGGAATGGCATGCCGCCTGCCCCGCCAAAGCAATCGGCGTAACGGAAATCCGCTTATTTACAATTGGGATACAGTAATTGCGTTCAATTTCTTCCCCAGTTTCCACGAGTTTTTCCGCTACTGTGGTTATTTTTTGGTAAATCTTCTGGTTGAGCCGTTCCAAATCAGAATCTATACAGTCCATCAGGCTAATCCCTAACGTAATCGTACGCACGTCCAGATTCTCATGCTCAATCATATTGTTGGTTTCATTCACTTCCCAAATATTTATCATCGCCGACGCTCCTTAAATCCTGTGCATTTTATTGAATATCTCTTCCTTCTGGCATTTCACCGCAACGCCGATTTCCTCCCCAAGGGCTTCTAATTCCTTCGCGCACTGGCCAAACGGCTGGGTGGAATCCTTTAAGTCTACAATCATCATCATATTGAAGAAGCCCTGTACAATGGTCTGGCTGATATCCAGCACATTGATCCTATGTTCCGAAAGATATGTGCATACCTTTGCAATAATCCCTACGGTATCTTTCCCTACTACGGTAATAATCGTCTTATCTGATTTCTTATCCATTCTCAATTCCTTTCCATAACGTCAAAACTCTAACACGTCCGATACGGCATGGCGTTTTGCAATGTGGATGGGGAAATCCTTTGCCTTGTAGCTATTATCCGCCATATCAATTTCTAAGCGTACCGTTTCATAGGCAAGCCGTTCATAATTATTTTCTTCACTGAGATGCCCCAACAGGACGGCTTTAAAGTTATCGTGGAGCAGCTCGCTTAATAGCTGCCCTGCCATTTCGTTTGACAAATGCCCTTTCTCTCCCATAATACGCCGTTTCAGGTAATAAGGATAACGCCCTGCCTGCAACATACGTACGTCATGGTTGGCTTCTAGCAAAAGCACATCCAGACGCTGCAGCTTTTCCACCAAACGGCTGCTATATGTCCCAAGATCGGTGGCTACCGCCATTGATTTCCTGCCATGGCGCAGAAGGTATCCGGTGGGCTGCGCCGCGTCGTGGGAAATGGCGAACGGGCTTACCGTGATATCGCCGATTACAAATTCCTGCTCCGGCTCAATCTCATGGAACAGCCCCTTTGGTATCTCCCCAACCGACTTACTAGACAGTATGGCCTCTATCGTCCCTTTCGTGGCATAGATGGGGATCCCATATTTCCGTGAAACCACGCCTAGCCCGCTGATATGATCCGCATGCTCATGGGTAATTAATATGCCGTCCAGCTCCTTGCCCTTGCGCCCGATTTCGTGCAGCCCGCCGTCCATCCGCTTCCCGCTGATCCCGACGTCAACCAAAAGCCCTGTGTGGTCCGATCCAGCAAATATGCAGTTCCCGCTGCTTCCGCTTGCAATGCTGCATAATACCATGTGCTCAGCCCTCCCAGTAGATTTGGATTTGATCGCCATATTTCAACGGAGCCATATACGCAGGCTCCTTGCCGTTTAACCTCAATACCAAAGCCCTTCCCTTCCCGGCATTCAGATCAAACTCAATGGCGTCAAACACATCCACAAAAATATACGAAGGCTTCCCAGTTAAGGTAACCGATTTGTTGTTGACAATGACCTGAAGGGAACTGCCAGCTTCCTTCTTGGGTTCTGCCTTTTTGATATCCCGCTCCTGGCTCCCTTCTCTTCGTGTGCCTGTAGGTTCCTTCCCATGGAAGCTTCTTTGGCTCCTTCTATCTCCTTCCCATTTCCTGGATCCTTCCGGATCTGGCTCTGTATCCTCTGGCCGCTCCTGGAGATCTTTAGCGCCAAATCCCCTTCCTTCTAGCCCTTTCCTAGGTTTTTCCTCTTCTGGCTCCTCGGAATCCAAAGAACCCCATCCTTTGTTCTCCTGCCTTTTGGCAGCTCCTTGCCTGGAAGCTTCCTTCTCTGGTTCCCGGCTTTCCTGTCCCAAGGCAGGTCTCCGCTTGCTCCATGCGACAGAATCTCCATCGTACATTTCCGTATCTGCCGCCGCCGGCCTGTTATTTACCAGGATCCTGGCGTCCGCGCCTACCGTTTCCCCAAGGTAATCCGCAAGCTGGGCTACCGTATAAGAATTGCACAGCGTAATCTTGTCGTTTTCCTGGATCGGATAGCCTGGCGCTTTTACAGACCCATTGACCTCCACACGGTTTGGGCAAGATACTTCCTTGCCGTTTACCGTAAAGGAAATGGCATGTTCCCCATATTCCCCCAGATCCTCCACACAGAACGACAATGGGTTCTCTGCCTTTGGCAGTTCAATGATAATCTCAGAATTTGCCTTTAACGGCTCGTGGAACCCGGCTTCTTCCCCGTCTACCTGCACCGTCGCAGGCTCCCCTGGCTCCCCGTGGACAATCCGCTCTTGCCCATTCACGGTAAAGCGAAGCTCCGCTCCTTTTCCTTCAAAAAGCTGCTCGTTCGTAAAGCCCGCCTGCAGCGCAGCGTCCACTAACGTCAGCTTACTGTTGTCATACAGCTTGATCCGTTCCCCGTTCAGCCAGACAAAGATAAAGTTATTCTTCTGCTCATAAAAGCTCAGGCAGATCCCAATCGGTGTGACAAGCAATGGATCCTTTTTCCTATCCTGCTGTTCAAAATAAATCTCCTGCAAGACCTCTTCCCCACGCAGCGCCACACGTTCCTGGGGCAGCTCGAGTTCCGCCGCAAGCTGCTCGACAAACCCATGGACCTTCCCGCCGCCGCCTACTACAAAGGACGCGCTCACCGTAGAACCGCCGTTTAGTTCCCGGATCTTTGCCGCGACGTCCCCAGCAAGCTTATCAACCAACGGCTTCATCAGCTCCCATACTTCTTGCGCGCTGATTTTATGCTTAATCATCATAATATCCTGGTATTCAATTTCTTCTTCCGTCGTGGAGCTGATTTTAATATGCTCCGCGGTCTTAAAATCCACCAGGTAATGCTGTACCAAAAAGTCTGTAATCTCATCCCCTGCGCTTGGGATCATGCCATATGCGATAATGCTCCCGCCCTTGGTAATTGAAATATCGCTGGTACCTGCGCCTACGTCCACCAATGCGATATTCAGCATACGGAACGTTTCTGGGATTGCCACGCTAATGGCTGCAATCGGCTCTAACGTTAAGTTAGACACCTTAAGCCCTGCCAGCTCTACAGCGGAATACAGCCCTTCCACCACATCCTCCGGCAAAAACGTCACGATAATATCCTCACTGATGATTTCCGCCTTATGGCCTACCAAATTGGAGAATGCATCCCCATTCAAATAATATTTTACAATGGAATATCCCACACAGTAGAATTTCAGGTTCGTATCGTTCTGTTCCGCCAAAATCTGCTGTGCTTTCTCAATCCCGACTAAATCCAGCGCATGGACCTCTTCTTCTGTGACAATCGCCTCTTCCGGCAGCACATATTCCACCGTTGTGGAAACCGTCTTCAGCACACGGCCTGCCGCCGCAATGCACACCTCTTCTAACGTCATATCAAGCTGTTCTTCTAAGGCAGTTTTTACCGCATTGACCGTACGGCCGACCCGTCCAATGTCATGGATCTGCCCATCCAGCATCGCGCGCGTTTCATGCTCCCTGATGTCCTGGGCAATCACATAGAAATCATCCCGCTCCTTATAGCCGACCGTGCCCACTACGTTCCTGGTCCCGATATCCAAGCCAAACACCAACGGCTTTTCATCTATTTTCTGATCCCCACGGCCTTTCTTTCCTTTGCCCCGGATGATCTGCGCAACCTGCTGGAACGTTTCTTCCCTTGTCCCATTGTTGTCAATGACCACCTGGCAGTTCTTGCGGTACGCCCTGTCAGAAAGCTGGCTTTCAAACATCATAGAAACCCGTTCCCTTGTATAGCCGCGTGTCCGCAGCAAGCGCCTGCGCCTGACCTCTTCCGTAGCATATACATACCACAGCTCATCACAGATTTGATCATAATGGTCTTCAATCAATATCGCGCTCTCGACTACCACAAAATCCAGCACCGCTTTCCGTTCCTGTTCTGCAATCTGGTCTAAAATATACTCCTTGACCGCCGGGTGCACGACACGGTTTACACGGCTGCGCAGATCTTCCGACTGGAAAATAAGTTCCGCCAGCGCCGCCCGGTCGATGGACTCATCCTCATGGTATGCTTCGACCGGCAGGAACTTTAACAATTTACGGTAACATTCCGTATCCGGCTCCATCAAAGCCTTGGCAATCCGGTCTGCCACCAGGTTCTTTACCTTATAATTTTCTTCCAAATATTCCAAAATGGCGGATTTCCCTGCTCCTGCCCCGCCAGTAATCCCAATTACCTGCATATGCCAAACTCCTTTACTTTAATGGGCTTCCTGCCAATTCTTCCCAGCCTTCATATCAATTTCCAACGTCACGGAAAGCTTTGCTGCCTGCTCCATTTCCCTGCGCAGGATTTCCTTCACCTGTTCTGCCTCTTCTTCATAAGCTTCTACCAGAAGCTCATCGTGCACCTGCAGGATTAATTTGGAGCAAAGCCCCCGTTCCCTTAACGCAGCGTCCACATGGATCATTGCCAGCTTCATAATATCCGCCGCCGTCCCCTGGATTGGCGCATTCATTGCCACACGCTCCCCAAAGGCACGCTGCATATGGCTACTAGACGATAGTTCCGGCACTGGCCTTCGCCTGCCAAACATAGTCGTCACATAACCGTTCTCCTTCGCATGTTCCACAAGGCCATCCAAAAACTGCTTGATGCCTGGATACGTCTCAAAATAAGAATCAATATATTCCGCCGCCTCTTGCTTCGTTATGCTCAGATCCTGGCTTAAGCCAAACGAACTGATGCCGTACACAATCCCAAAATTTACCGCCTTCGCATTCCGCCGCTGCAAAGACGTCACCTCGTCAAACGGTACGTGGAATACCTGGGAAGCCGTAATCTTATGGATATCCTGAGCCGAACGGTACGCCTCGATCAAGGTCCTATCCCCAGACATATGGGCTAAGACGCGCAGCTCAATCTGGGAGTAATCCGCGTCAATCAGCACACAGCCCTCTTTGGGGATAAACACCTTCCGGATCTGGCGCCCCAACTCCATCCGGATGGGAATATTCTGAAGGTTCGGCTCCGTGCTGCTAAGCCTTCCCGTCGCTGTAATGGTCTGATGGAAGGTCGAATGGATCCTCCCATCTTCCTTTATCACATTCGATAGCCCGTCTGCATACGTGGATTTTAGCTTTGTAAGCTGCCGGTATTCCAATATCTTTGACACCAGCGGGTAATCCGGCGCCAGCTTGTCCAGCACATCCGCCGCGGTGGAATAACCCGTCTTCGTCTTCTTGCCAAAAGGCATTTTGAATTTATCAAATAAAATAACGCCAAGCTGCTTGGGGGAATTGATATTAAACTCCTCCCCAGCCTCCTGCCAGATCTCTTGTTCTAGGCTTACAATCCTGCCAGACAGTTCTTGGCCGTATGCTTTTAACGCCTCCCCGTTGACTTGCACGCCTTCCTGCTCCATGCCATACAAGGTATATACCAAAGGCATCTCCATCTCATGGTACAGACGCCACATGCCCGTATCCTGCAGCTTCTGTTCCAACACGCCATACGACTGGCCAGCCACATAAGCCTGGAAACAGGCATACCGCATAAGTCCTTCCCCTTGCTCCCTAGCTGCCTGCGCCAAAGAACGCTTGCCCAAAAGATCCTGCTGGGAAGGCAGTAAGACGCCAAGCTGTTCCTTTGCCACATCGTCGTAGCTGTAATCATTTTTCAAAGGATTTAAAAGATATGCCGCGATTAGCACATCCGCCACTTTTGGACGGATCCCTGCTTCTATGGAGACGCACCCAAGCTGCTGTTTCAACCCAAACGTCGCCGCAGCTTTCGACTGACGCAAAAGTTCCAGAAAGCTTCCTATAATATACTCCCTAGAAAGCCCCTGCCCGGCTTGCAGAAATACCGTTTCCTCCTTGCCATACGAAAGCGCAAGACCCAAAAACTGCCCTACGCCGCTGGATACTTCTTCCCCTCCTTGCAGGAAAGAATCCAATGTCATCTGCCCTTCTGGTTCTGGCTCGGCGCCATTTGGATCGTACAGGATCTGGAACCCTACGCAAGGCGCCTTCTTTGCCTTTGTAAAAATACCTTCCGCCTCGGTCTTTGACGCTGCCTTTTGGAAATGCTGCTGTACTGGGGCTTGCGCCGTCCCCTTATCGAAGCGCGACAGCATTTTCTTAAATTCCAGCTTCTTCATCCACGTATAAGCCTCCGGCGTATAGAAATCAGATACGGCTGCCTGCTCTAGCCCATATATAATCGGCGCCTGGATTTCTATTGTCGCAAGCTTTTTACTCATCTGCGCCATATCGTAATGCTCCCGCAGGTTCTTCTGCGCCCTTGGAGGCTTGATTTCATCTATATGGGCATATGCCTGTTCAATGCTTCCATACGCGGCGATCAAGCTTGTGGCCGTCTTCTCCCCTATGCCTGGTACGCCTGGTATATTGTCGGAAGCATCGCCCATCAGGGCTTTTACGTCGATAAACTCTTTCGGCGTGACTTGATACCGTTCCTTGACGTCTGAAGCGTAATAATCTTCAATTTCCGTCCCCGTCTGCTTCGTCTTAGGGATGCGGATCTTAATATGCTCGCTGGCAAGCTGCAAAAGATCCCGATCCCCAGACACTACGGACACCTCTAGGCCTGCTGCTTCGCTCTGTGCGGCAATCGTCCCTAAAATATCATCCGCTTCATATCCTTCGCATTCCACAATTGCAATCCCCATAGACTTCAAGACGTCCTTAATCACAGGAACCTGTTGGCGCAGTTCCTCTGGCATCGGCTTCCTGGTCCCTTTATACTCTGCAAACATCTTATGCCGGAAGGTCGGCGCATGGACGTCAAACGCCACGGTCAGGTATTCCGGCTTCTCCTCCTCTACAATCTTTAGTAAGATATTCAAAAAGCCATAGATGGCGTTTGTGTGCAGCCCCTCGGAGTTCGTGAGATCCCGGATCCCATGGAACGCCCGGTGCAGGATGCTGTGCCCATCAATTAATACGATTTTTTTCTTCATATCATCCTATCCTTTTCAAAGGTGTTAACCATCGTTTCTATTCTACACCATCTTAGGCAAATTGGAAAGATGCTTCTTACGATTATCCAAATATAATCGTCCAGCCATCGGCTGTAAGACGCCGATGGCTGGACGGTTTCAGATATTCTGGAATTGCGCCATATACAGATTGTAATAATGCCCTTTTTTCGCCATCAATTCCGCCGGGCTTCCCTGTTCTAAGATCCCTCCGTCGTCGATGACAAAGATCCGGTCTGCCCGCTGGATGGTGGACAGGCGGTGTGCGATCACAAAACTGGTACGGCCTTTTAGCAGCGCTTCAATACCTTTTTGCACCAAAAGCTCCGTATGCGTATCAATGCTTGACGTGGCCTCATCCAGGATTAAAATCTTCGGCATACTTACCATTGTCCTGGCAAATGCAAGCAATTGCCTCTGGCCGATGGACAGGCCCGCGCCGCGTTCTTTTAATACAGTATCATAGCCTTTTTCCATTTTCATAATAAAATCATGGGCGTTCACCGCTTTTGCCGCGGCAATGATTTCCTCCTCGGTAGCGTCCATTTTGCCATAGAGGATATTGTCGCGGACCGTCCCTTGGAAAATAAAGTTTTCCTGGGTCATTACGCCCATCTGGCGCCGCAGGCTCCCCATGGAAACAGCCTGGACGTCGTATCCGTCAATCCTGACGCATCCTTTCTGCACCTCATAAAAACGGCTGATTAGATTTACCACCGTCGTCTTCCCAGCGCCGGTAGGCCCGACCAGGGCAATCGTTTCCCCAGGCGCAGCCTGGAAGCTGACGTCTTCTAACACCTTCGTTTCCGCGGGCGTCCCCTCGTCGTATGTAAAAGATACGTGGTCAAACTCCACCCTTCCCTCTATCTCCGGCAATTCCTCTGCGTGCTCCTGGTCATAGATATCTGGTTCCGTATCCAGGATTTCAAAGATACGTTCCGCCGCCGTTAAATTTGTAATCACCTGGTTGTAAAAATTACTCAGGTTCATAACGGGGTTCCAGAACATATTGATATATGTCCCAAACGCCACAAGCAGCCCAATGCTGACATGATCCGCGCCTATCATCTGGATCCCTACCCAGTAAAGCGCCATTGCGCCAATCCCCCAGCAGAAATCAATGGCCCCGCCGAACAGATCGGCAACGCGCACCGCCTGGATAAACGACTGCTCATGCTCTTTTACCAGCCCTGCAAAAACCCCCTGCGTTTCCCCTTCTGCATGGAAGCTCTGCACCACGCCCATCCCGGCGATACTCTCGTGGACGTAGGCATTTAGGTTCGAGCTTTTCTTGCGCACAACCTGCCAGTGCCTATGGGATAATTTCTGGATCATCCAAATGGCCGCCGCCATCAAAGGGATACTGCACAAGGACGCCAAAGCCAGCCTCCAGTCCTTTACCACCATAATCACCACAACGCCGCAGATTGTTATAAAATCAGGGATCAAGGTGGTGACTGCATTTGTAAGTACATTTTTCAGGCCGTTCACATCCCCGATCACCCGCGCCAGGATTTTCCCGGTCGGGCGGCTGTCAAAAAACGAAAACGACAAGGTCTGTATATGTTCGTACAATTCCTGCCGGATATCCAGTAGAATCTGGTTGGATACCCGCGCCATCACATACATACGTACTTTTACCATAACGATGAACACCACATTAATCAGCGCCGCAACGGCTGCAAGGTACAAAAGCCCCTGCATATCCCTGGCCGCAATATACGTATCGATCGCAGTTTCAATAATCAATGGGTTAATCAATGAGATTGCCACCGTGACCAGCATACAAGCTAGTACGCCGACAACCTGCAGCTTATAGTCCCATAAGTGGGCAAACATCCGTTTTAAGGTTTCCCGTTTCCCAATCCCCTCAAGCTGTTCGTCCTCCCGATAAGAATTAACTGCCAAATTTACACCTTCTTTCTATCCCGAATCACGATTCCTTCCTATCCTACCGCCTGTGCGGGGAACTCCCCGTACTGCGCGAGATAAGTATCGTAGTACAAGCCTTTTTTCTCCAACAGTTCCTCGTGCGTGCCGCGCTCCTTGATTTTCCCATGTTCTAAGATAATAATCTCGTCTGCATGGCGTACTGCGGAAATACGGTGGGTAATAATGATCTTGGTCATATCTAAGGTCTCCAGCGCCTTCTGGATTTCATATTCTGTTTCCATATCCAAAGCAGAGGTTGCGTCGTCTAGCACCAGCACAGGGTTTTGTTTCGCAATCGCCCGTGCGATACTGATCCGCTGCTTCTGCCCGCCGGAAAGGCCTACGCCGCGCTCCCCAATAATCGTTTCATACGTTTCCGGCATTTCCTCAATAAAATCCCTTGCCTGGGCAATCCCTGCCGCATGTACCATTGCATGGAAATCCAAGCTTTCCCTTTGCCCCATACGGATGTTTTCAGAAATCGTATCTGAGAACAGGAACACATCCTGCATCACAGTCCCTATGCTGCCACGTAGCTGTCCAAACGACAGCTTGCGTACGTCGACGCCGTCCAGCTTCACGCTGCCCTGATCCGGATCAAAGAAACGCATAAGAAGGTTGGCCATAGAAGTCTTCCCGGCTCCGGTCGCTCCCATAATGCCAAGCGTTTTCCCCGCCTCGAGCGTAAAAGAGATATCCTCTAAAATCTGATGCCCGTCCCTTGAAAAAGAAACGTGCTCAAAGCATACCCCGCCTTTTACCTCGGGCAAAACGACTGGCTGATCGAGCTCTTGTATGGACGGCTTTTGCTTATAAATCTTGTTGATTTTCTTGCAGGAAGCAATCGCAGAGGACAAATCATTCGTCAGCCAGCCTAACATCTCCATTGGCCACACAATATTGCGGCAATACTCAGAAAATGCGACCAGGCTCCCCAGCGTCATCTCGCCTTGGACGACCTGGAACCCTCCAATAATCACCATAACGACCGGGAGCAGCTTCCCGGTAAATTGGAAATACGGATAGAAACGCACCATCATTTTTGACTGCTGCATATTCAAATCGTAGTACCGTTTGTTGTGGGAAAGGAATTTCCCAATTTCAAATTTTTCTCGTGCAAACGCCTTTACCGTACGTACGCCCGCCAGGTTTTCTTCCGCAATCGTAGTAAGCTCGGCATTTTCCTCACTGATGGATTCATAGATTTTATTCAGCTTCCGCTCCATAAAAACAGCGGTAAAGCCCATCAGGAGCATGACTGCAAGCGGAAGGATCGCCAGCTTCCAATTCAAAGAAAACATACAGTAGAGCACAATGAACACATGGATGATTACTTCTATCATCAGCATACCCACATATCCCAGGGCGTTCCATACCAGATCCACGTCATCCTTTACCCGCGCCATCAATTCCCCGGTATTTGTGGCGTCAAAATAATCCATCGACAACCCTTCGATATGGGCAAACAAATCCTTGCGCAGCCGCGAACCGATCTTTGTGCTGACCACATCAAAAATAAATTCCGCCAGATAACCTCCGACGCCCCTGCCAACCCCAATCAAGGCAATCGCCGCGAGCAAGCCGCCAAGAAGCTGCGCCTGCCCGCCCAGGATCACATCATCCACAATGCGCTTCGTAATCACCGGATACATCATATCCAGGGCAATGGCCGCTACCAAACAGACAACCGCAAATAAGTAAGCATACCAGTAACGCCCAATATAACGTAGTATCTTTTCCATAAAAACCTCCTAAACCATATTACAAGCCTTATACCTCGGCGGCATGCGAGCGTTCTGCAAAGCAGTAATTTCCCTACCGCGGGCTGTGCATCCTCCTGGAGGGTTTTTATTCTATAGGAATCACTTTCCTATAGAACAAAAAAAGACCCCATGGTTTACCCATGAGGCCATTCATTCCTTCTATAAAATACTGCACATGTCACAAAACGCCGCACAATCCCTATAAAAGCTATGCCTATCAGATCCCGCTGCCATTGACCTAGCCTGCAGAACGAGCCATAGCGTCCCTAGGATTAGCTACGCATCTTGTATGCAGCCGCCGAGGTAAACTTCTGATTCATCTTATTACAGTTGTGTGCCATAGTAATCTTAATTGCCGTCATGTTATTTACCTCGCTTTCTTTTTATTTTTAACTACTGTTATATTAAAACATAAATTGTAATTCTTGTCAATTACAAATTCTTCACCTTTGCGATATCCACCAGTTCTAGCTTCCCGTCCACCTCTGCATGCTCTAAGCTGCGCGCCAGCGCATTTGCCGTGTCCATGGCTGTAATACAGTAAACCCCAGTTTCTATGGCGTTACGGCGGATTAAGAAGCCGTCACGGCTCTTGTCGCGCCCCTGGGTAGGGGTGTCGATCACTAGATCGATTTTATGCCCTAAGATCAAGTCCATCACATTTGGGGATTCCTGCGAAATCTTATTGATGCGCCTTGCTTCTACGCCATGGTTTTGCAGGTATTTTGCGGTGCTTCTGGTCGCGTAGATTTTATAGCCCAGCGCCGCAAACCGCTTTGCCACGTCTACGGCTTCCGGCTTGTCTGCGTCTTTAACCGTCATAATCATCTGCTTGTATTTCGGTAGCTGCACGCCCGCCCCCAAAAAGGCCTTGTACAGCGCTTCGTCAAACGTCTTTCCAATCCCCAGGCATTCCCCAGTGGATTTCATCTCAGGCCCTAAGCTGATCTCCGCCCCACGAAGCTTCTCAAACGAGAACACTGGCATTTTAACTGCGACATACTCCGCCTCCTTCGCAAGCCCTGTGGGATATCCCATCTCCCGTAGCGTGCGTCCCATAATCACACGCGCCGCCAGATCCACAATCGGAATACCTGTGACCTTGCTGATATACGGCACGGTCCTAGAGGAACGCGGGTTTACCTCTATGACATAGACCTCTTCCTCCATTGCGATAAACTGGATGTTGATCAGGCCTACGACATGGAGCGCCTGCGCCAGCCGCCTGGTATATTCCACAATTTTCCCTTTTACCTCCTGGCTGATGGTCGGAGCCGGGTAGACGGAGATACTGTCGCCGGAATGCACCCCGGTACGTTCGATATGCTCCATAATGCCTGGGATTAAGATATCCGTGCCGTCGCACACGGCGTCTACCTCGATCTCCTTCCCTTGCAGATATTTATCTACCAAAATGGGATGATCCTGCGCAATCCGGTTGATGATTCCGATAAATTCTTCAATTTCCTGATCGGAATATGCGATCTGCATCCCCTGGCCGCCCAGTACGTAAGAAGGGCGCACCAACACCGGATAGCCCAGGCGCCTTGCCACTTCCTTGGCTTCCTCTGCCGTAAATACCGTGCCGCCTGCCGCCCTTGGGATTTTGGTCTGCCCTAATATCTTGTCGAACAGTTCCCTGTCCTCCGCAGCGTCCACGTCTTCTGCCCTTGTGCCAAGGATTGGAACGCCCATTTCCATCAGGCTTTCCGTCAGCTTGATCGCAGTCTGGCCGCCGAACTGCACCACCGCCCCATCCGGCTGCTCTAGGCGTACGATACTCTCTACATCCTCTGGCGTCAGCGGCTCAAAATACAGCTTGTCTGCAATGTCAAAATCTGTCGATACCGTTTCCGGATTGTTATTTACAATAATCGTTTCATACCCTTCTTTGGCAAACGCCCAGGTACAGTGGACAGAACAATAGTCAAATTCAATCCCCTGCCCGATCCGTATCGGCCCAGAGCCAAGCACCAGGACCTTCTTGCGCCCGTTTGTTGCCACCGCTTCATTCTCACTCCCAAAACAGGAATAATAATACGGCGTCTCGGCTGCAAATTCCGCGGCGCAGGTATCTACCATTTTAAATGCCGCCAGGATCTTGTGCTCCTTGCGCATGTTGCGGATCTCAATCTCTGTTTTCCCAGTTAGGGACGCGATCACATGATCTGGGAACTCCATACGCTTTGCTTCCTTCAAAAGCCCCGGCGTCAGCTCTTCTTCTTGCAGACGCTGCTCCATTTCCACAAGGATTGCGATTTTATCAATAAACCAGGGATCGATTTTCGTAACCGCATGGATTTCTTCGTATGGAAGGCCCCTTCGCAATGCCTCTGCAATCACCCAGATCCTCTGGTCGTCTACGTTCTGCAGCTTCTTTTCCAGTTCTTCTATGGACAGGCCTGTAAAATCGTACGACATCATGGAATCGACATGCTGTTCTAGGGATCGGATTGCTTTCATCAGCGCGCCCTCAAAGTTCGTACAGATGCTCATAACCTCCCCAGTCGCCTTCATTTGGGTGGTCAGGGAACGTTTTGCCGTAATAAATTTATCAAACGGAAGCCTTGGGATTTTCACAACGCAGTAATCCAGCATTGGCTCAAAGCTGGCGTACGTCTTCCCCGTGATGGCGTTTTTAATCTCATCCAAGGTATAGCCAAGCGCAATTTTCGCCGCTACCTTTGCAATCGGGTATCCCGTCGCCTTACTGGCCAGCGCCGAAGAACGGCTGACGCGTGGGTTTACCTCAATCACGCAGTATTCAAAGCTGGTGGGATGAAGGGCATACTGCACGTTGCATCCTCCAGTAATGCCTAATTCCGAAATAATATTCAGCGCAGATGCGCGCAGCATTTGGTATTCCTTATCCCCCAGGGTCTGGGAAGGCGCCACGACAATACTATCCCCCGTGTGTACCCCGACCGGGTCGATGTTTTCCATATTGCAGACAGTGATACAGTTGCCCGCCGCGTCGCGCATCACCTCGTATTCAATCTCTTTCCACCCTGCAATGCAGCGTTCCACCAGCACTTCCCCCACGCGGCTTAAACGCAGGCCGTTTTTTAAGATCTCAATCAATTCCGTTTCGTTATGGGCAATGCCGCCGCCGCTGCCTCCCAACGTATAAGCGGGCCGCAGCACCACCGGATAGCCAATGGTATTGGTAAATGCAATCCCGTCTTCTACGTTGTGGACAACCAAAGACGGGGCGCAAGGCTCTCCAATCCTCTCCATCGTGTCCTTAAATGCCTGCCTATCCTCCGCTTTGAAGATCGTCTCCGCCGTAGTACCGATCAACTTCACCCCATGGGCGTCTAAGAACCCGGACTCTGCCAATTCCATCCCCAGGTTCAAGCCTGCCTGCCCGCCTAACGTGGGCAGTACGCTGTCCGGCTTTTCCTTTTGGATAATCTGCTCCAACACCTTTCCCGTCAGCGGCTCAATATAGACCTGGTCTGCGATTTCCTTATCCGTCATAATCGTCGCCGGGTTGGAATTGACAAGGACGACCTCCACCCCCTCTTCCTTCAGAGAACGGCAGGCTTGCGTCCCAGCGTAGTCAAATTCCGCCGCCTGCCCAATCACAATTGGCCCCGAGCCAATCACTAATACTTTCTGGATATCTGGATGTTTTGGCATTATACATTCCCTCCCATCATCTCAAGAAACCGATCAAACAAGTAACCGCTGTCCAAAGGCCCCGGGCTTGCTTCGGGGTGGAACTGCACCGTAAACACAGGTTTTTCCTTGTAGCGCAGCCCTTCGTTCGTACCATCGTTCACATTCACAAAAGCCGGGGCTGCAACTGCCTGGCTGATCGTCTTATCATCGACCACGTAGCCATGGTTCTGGGAAGAGATGTACACCCTCCCTGTTTCTAGATCCTTTACCGGATGGTTGCCGCCCCGGTGCCCATACTTCATCTTATACGTATCCGCGCCGTTTGCAAGCGCCATAAGCTGATGTCCCAGGCAGATGGCAAAGATTGGGACGCCAGACGCATATAACTCCTTTATTTCCTTGATGATCCCCTGGCATTCCTTGGGATCCCCAGGCCCGTTGCTTAACATTATCCCGTCGGGATGCGGCGCCAGGATTTCCTGCGCAGGCGTGTACGCCGGATAGACCGATACCTCGCATCCCCTGTCCTGCAAGGATTTGGCAATGTTTTTCTTCGCGCCTAAATCCAATAGGGCAACCTTTTTCTTTTTGCCTTTTAAGACGTAGCGTCCAGGACACGTTACCTTCCCTACAACGTCCCCCGTGGTATAGGCTTTCAGCCTTGGGATAAGTTCTTCGATCGGTTGACTCCCGTTGGTTGTAATCATACCGTTCATCGTACCCTTTTCGCGTAGGATCTTCGTCAAAGCCCTGGTATCGACCCCTGCAACTCCAGGAATGTCATGCTCCTTCAAAAAATCCTGGATCGTCCCTTTGCAGCGGAAGTTGCTCGGATTCCTGGACAATTCCCTTACAATATACCCATCCACCCAAGGCCTTTCGGATTCCATATCGGGGGTAATCCCATAATTTCCAATCAATGGGTATGTCATAACCACAGCCTGCCCCGCATAAGAAGGATCTGTCAAAACCTCAAGATATCCCGTCATAGAAGTGTTAAAGACAATCTCACAGACCACCTCCCGCGCAGAACCGATGCTTGTACCTTCAAATATTGTACCGTCTTCGAGTATTAGAAATGCTTTCATTGATTTACCGCCCTTTCTGCATACCTGATTTTTGGCAAAAAAAAAGAGTCAATTGCGCCATTGCATTCTTTTTTAAGGATGGCTGCGTATAAAACCGCAGCCAGTGTTCCATCTTCACTTTTCATTTGTACCACGCTAAATTGTTATGATTCTACCATAGAACATTTGGTTTTTCAATCCTATTTTACCAAAGCGTTACAAAAACTTGTCAATCCCTCGACTCAATCACAAGCAGCGCCCCTTCCCGGAAGCGTATTTCTGCCTGTTCGGCTACGATTTCATTGCTGACGCCCAGGGAGTGGTAGCATTCCAAATCAGCGTCCTCTAACGGGTATTTCAGCCCTTTCAGCGTAAGGCCACGGACGATTGGCGTAAACGGCAGCAATGACACATAATCCCCATACTGCTCTTTCCGCTCTAATACCAGTTCCCGATCCACCATGCGGATCCGGTTATGCGGATCCACCATAATACAGGAAACGCCCTGTTCCATCGCCATACCCAGCAAATGCACATTGCCAAGCACATGGTCAAGCCGTGTCCCTGTCGCGCCCAGCAGATGGATGGCATCGCACCCTTGGCCTATCGCCGTTCGGATTGCAAGTTCCGTATCCGTTTCATCCTTTTCCGGCTGGAACTTTAAGATCACTGGCATACTCTCTTGGGTATAAAGCGGAGATCCGCCCGATCCCTCCGCCTGAATCGCAGGCTCTGCCATTTCTTTGGGCTGGGAAAACGGCTCCAGGCTTCCAGGCGCTGCCGAGTCAAAATCCCCGACAATATAATCTGGCATACCGCCGTTGCGGACAAAAAACCCAATCCCTGCGTCTGCTGCAATCACAAGATCAAATCTATGCGTTTCCATATATGCCGCCGCAAAATCATCGTCTAAATGCCCGCCGCTGATAATCAATGCCTGCAACGTGCCCCACCTCCTTTTGTCACCCTGATTATTCCATAGCCTCCAAAAATGCCTTGACATTCCCTGTAATGTCCCCGCGGAATACTGCGCTGCCTGCCACAATGACATTCGCCCCAGCGTCTAGTATTTCCCCAAGGTTAGACAGCGTTACCCCGCCGTCCACTTCGATATCCGTATCCAGCCCTCTCTCCTGTATCATACGGCGAAGCTTGCGGATCTTCTCCAGGGAATAGCGGATAAATTTCTGCCCTCCGTGTCCTGGGTTCACCGCCATTACCAGTACCATGTCCAGCTTCGGGAGCACATACTCCAAAACGCCAACCTCTGTGGCGGGGTTTAAAGCGACGCAAGCCCGCACGCCAAACTCCCGGATCTCTTCAATCGTCCTGTCCAGATGGACGCAGCTTTCTGCATGTATAGTAATCATGTCTGCACCGCAAGCAACAAATTCTTTCAGATAACGCGACGGTTCCTTCACCATCAGATGTACGTCAAACGGCCGCTTTGTACAAGGACGTATCGTCCGGATCACCGGCATCCCAAAGGAAATACTCGGGACAAACGCCCCGTCCATCACGTCAATATGTACATAATGTGCCCCCGCAGCGTCCAAGGATTTTATCTGTTCCCCCAAACACGAAAAATCCGCGGATAAGATTGATGGCGCCAAATAATTCATTTTTGCCCTACCTCCATACTATCATTTTCTCTTCCTTCTCCACCCTTAACAACCTGTATCTGGTATATTACAACTGCGGAATCATTCCTCAGTATTTTTTCCTTTGTTTCAGTTCCTCATACAACCGTATATAATCCTCATACCGCACCGGGCTGATCTCCCCATCCAAAAGCGCCTGCTTCACCCCACAGCCTGGCTCGTGGATATGGCTGCAGCCCAAAAACCTGCAAGAAGGATCATATTCCTGAAATTCCCGGAAATAATCTTTTAACTCTTCTGCTTCCATCCCCATCAGATACATAGAACTGAATCCTGGCGTATCCATAATATAAGCCTGTCCCTCAATATGGATCAGCTGGGAATGGCGCGTGGTATGCTTCCCCCTGGCAATCTTCTCACTGATCGCCCCTGTTTCCATACCGGCCTCGGGCTGGATCAAATTAATCAACGAAGACTTCCCCACGCCAGAAGGCCCTGCCACGGCAGTTGTCTTGCCTTCCAAAATATCCTGTATTTCCCGGATGCCCTCACGTTGGGCTGCGCTTGCAAACAGCAGGCGGTAACCGCTCGCACGGTAAATATCTGCAAGCTGCCCTAGTTCCTCTTCTGTAACCAGATCTTTCTTATTGAAGCAGATGGCCGTTTCCACTTGCTGCGATTCCATCATCACCAGGAAACGGTCTAACAAGTTAAAATTCGGCTTCGGCTTATCGGCCGCAAAGATAACGAGCGCCTGGTCGATATTGGCGACTGCTGGGCGGATCAGCTCATTGCCCCTAGGGGCAATCTTTACGATATTGCCCTCTCTGTCCTCCATACAGATCACGTCAATCTCCACATTATCCCCTACCAGGGGCTTCTTCTTCTCTTTGCGGAAAATCCCTTTCGCTTTGCATTCAAAGACTCCCGCCCCTGCCACATGGACATAGTAGAAGCCCGCAATCCCTTTTATAATCTTCCCTTGCATATCACGCTTCCTAATCCTGGGTAAACGGAACGTTCCCAATGGTCTGCTGGGTCTTCTGGTTAATGATCGCCCCATCCTCATCCTCGTAGCTCCACTCCCAGTCAATGACAAAATATCCTTCGCTTGCGCCTTCAATATTGCCCTGGCTGATTGGGAAAGGAAATTGTGTTGCGGTCCAGCTACCGATGACTTCATCCCCATTCATCTTAAATAAGACAATATCCGCACGGACGCTGACGGCGTCTTCCGGGATTTCCTCCAACACCTCAATGTTATAATCGACAAGGGAGTACGTCGTAATCCGTTTCCCAAGGCTGACCAATAGGTTCACCGTAGTACCGCGTTCTACCAGCTTGCCTTCTTCAATGCTCTGGCTGATTACATGCCCTTGCGGGATCTCGTCGTGGTAATCTGAATCGACGTTGACACCAAGCCCCAATGCGGCCAGTTCGTCTTTTGCCTGTGATTCCGGCTTATTCAACACATTGATCATCTGGACAGGCTGTACGCCGCGGCTTAGCATCACATGGATGGTTTCCCCTTTCTTGGCCTTTGTCCCGACGTCCGGGGTTTGGCGGATAACCTGTTCATTCGGCACAGTGTCGTTGTATTCGTAATCGAAGCTTGCCACAAAACCTTCCTGCACAATCCGGGCCTCTGCCGACACGCGATCCAGCCCTCTTACATCCGGAATCGGGAACTCCCCAACGCCTGAACTGATCACCACCTCAATCGTCGTATTCTTCTCAAGCATCGTACCTTTCTCTTGGCTTTGGGAAATAATACGCCCCTTCTCGTATTCCTCTGAAGATTCTTCCCCGCCCCTATCAATGCCTAGGCTTATCGCATTCAGCGCCTTCCTGGCCTCTTCAAACGTCATATTCCGTACATCAATCATTTCTACCTTATCGGATTCTTCCTCTTCCTGTACCGTCTGGTCTAGCGGCTCTTTGGGTTCTTCTTCTCGGCTTCCCCCGAACTTAAACAGCCCGAAAAAGCTTCCCCCGATATACGCAATGATGATTACGATAATGATGGCCGCTACAATCCCCATAATTGTGACTGCCTTTTCCATTTTGGGGTTTAAAAACCCGTCGTCTTCCTCATCCTCGTCCTCATCGTCTGTATCCTCTGGTTCTTCCTCCTCTTTCTTCTGCCTTACATACATATCCCTAGCCTGGTTCTTAATCGTTTCGACTTCTTCCTGCTTCACGACCTTGGTATCCTGTTTCTGCCCTAAGGGCACCATAACAACAAAATCCTCGTCCGGGCTGATCAATGATTTTTTCAGATCCAGCAGCATATCCCCGATACTGCCATAACGGCGGTCTGGGCTTTTCTGGGTACATTTCAAGATAATCTTTTCCATACTGATGGGAAGGTTCGGCGCATAGGCGCTCGGCACAATCATCTCCTCTTGCAGATGCTGGATCGCGATCGCCACCGTAGATTCCCCATCAAACGGCACGCGTCCTGTCACCATCTCATACATTACAATCCCAAGGGAATAAATATCGCTTTTTCCATCGACAAACCCATTCCTGGCCTGCTCTGGGGAAGAATAATGGACAGATCCCATAACGTCTGCATTGATGGTATTGGAATTTGCCACCCTTGCAATCCCAAAATCTGTTACTTTTACTTTCCCCTCTGTGGAAATGATAATATTCTGCGGTTTAATATCCCTATGGATGATATGCTTGTTGTGGGCGGCCTCAATCCCTCTGCCAACCTGGATCGCAATGCTGACCGCCTCTTTAAAGGAAAGCTGCCCTTTTTTGGCAATATAGCTTTTTAACGTAATCCCTTCCACATATTCCATCACAATATAGTGCATGGAATTTTCGCTCCCGACATCGTAGATATTTACGATATTCGGATGCTCCAGGCCGGCTGCAGACTGGGCTTCGGTGCGGAACTTCGTTACAAAATTCACGTCTTCAGAAAATTCCTGCTTGAGTACCTTAATGCCTACGAAGCGCCCAAGGACATGATCCTTGGCCTTATAGACTTCGGCCATCCCGCCTGTCCCCGCCCTTGCTACAATCTCATATCGATCCGCAATATAGGTTCCCTCTCTTAACATAGTTTCACCTCACCTGCAAATGGTTCTGTCAAAATTACTGTAATATTATCATTTCCCCCATACGCATTGGCCGTATCGACCAGATTCCCAACCGCTTCGTCCAAATCCTGCCTGTCCTTCAGCGTCTGGAAGATCTCACAATCCTCCACCATATCAGTCAGCCCATCGGAACACATTAAAATCTGATCGCCTGCCTTTAATTCTATTTCGAAGAAATCAATTTCTACCCCTTGCCTTCCGCCGACCGCACGCGTAATGATATTGCGATCTGGATGGCTCCTGGCATTCTCAGGCGATATCTGCCCGCGGCGTACCATCTCTTGTACAAACGAATGGTCCTTCGTCACCTGCAAGAACGCATCCCCTGCAATATAAAGGCGGCTGTCGCCCACGTTCGCCACATACAGTTCATTCCCAAACACGGTTGCAGCTACAACCGTAGTCCCCATCCCTTCCAAATCAATGTCTGTCTGCGACTTCTCTAAAATTGCCTGGTTCGCCTGCTGGATTGCTGTCTGCAGGATCGCAATGGGGGAATGATCGCTGCTGCCCATAACAGAGCGCACAATGGTTTCGACCGTATACCTGGACGCATAGTCCCCAGCGTTGTGGCCGCCCATGCCATCCGCTAAAATCAACAGGTTTGGAAGCTTTCCAACTGGTGTTTCGGAGGTATATACATAATCCTGGTTCATCCGCCGCCTTCTCCCAGTATCTGTCTTGGATACCATCTTCATACTTCCCACCTACCTTTCGCATATCGTTTCCGCAATTGCCCGCAGGCGCCGTCTATATCTCTGCCCATTTCTCTTCTTATAGTAACATTTATCCCATATATTTCAAGTTTATTTTTAAATTCCAGCGTCACCGGCTGCTTCGGCTGTACATAATCCCGTTCGCGGATGGGGTTCACCGGGATTAAATTCACATGGCAGTTCATGCCGCGCAACAGTCCTGCAAGCTGCCTTGCATCTTCTGGGCTATCGTTCACGCCAGCCATTAAGCTATATTCAAACGTGACGCGCCTGCCCGTCTTTGCAAAGTAATGCTTACAGGCGTCTATCACCTCATGGATCCCATACTTTTTTGCAATTGGCATAAGGGAGAGCCGCTTCTTTTGCGTTGGGGCATGGAGCGACAACGCCAGTGTAATCTGCAATTTTTCTTCTGCAAGCCGGTAAATTTCCGGCGCCAGCCCACACGTGGAGACCGTGATATTCCGCTGGCTGATCTGGTTACCTTCCTGGTCTGACAAAAGGCGGATAAATGCGACAAGGTTCTCATAATTATCCAACGGCTCGCCCGTCCCCATAACCACGACATGCGATACCCGTTCTCCGATGTCCTCCTGTACCCGGTATACCTGATCCAGCATCTCCCCCGGCGTAAGGCAGCGCACCAGCCCGCCAATGGCGGAAGCGCAGAACTTACATCCCATCCTACAGCCCGCTTGCGAGGAAATGCAGACGCTGTTGCCGTGCTCATAACGCATCCGGACGGTTTCTACCATATTGCCATCTTCTAAGGCAAACAGGTATTTCCTGGTCTGATCCTGCCTAGAACACTGTACCTGTTCTGTCCGTAACGTAGTGAGGGTGCAGGTATCCTGCAATCGTTCAATCAGCTTTTTGGAGATATCTGTCATTTCCGCAAAGGAACTGATATGCTTCTTATGGATCCAATGGTATACCTGCTTCGCACGGTACGGCTTCTCTCCCAGGGATTCCAGAAATGCCTGCAGTTCCGCCAAATCCATAGATTTTAGATCTATTTTTTCTATCTTTTCATAAGCTTCCAAAGGATGCGCCTGCGGCAATGGATTTTCCTGTTCTGCGGCAGCTTTTTGGAATTTCGCCAGGAAAAAGCCGTCGTTCCGTTCCTCCTCCGGCAGGATCTGCTGCTGTTTTTCCAGTACAAAGGATGGGTGCTCTTGTAAAAACCAGCTTACATTATCCTCGTTTTCCGCCCGATGGATCGTACAGGTACTGTATATCAGGATCCCGCCTGGCTTCACATACTGTTGTACCGTATGTAGGATTTCCTTTTGCAATGCGGTCAATTCCTGGCACATCTTTAACGTCATCTTATATTTGATGTCAGGCCGTTTGCCCAGGACCCCAAGGCCGGAGCAGGGCAGATCTGCGATGACAATATCGGCTTTTCCAACCTTACTTTCATCCAACACCCTCGCATCCGCCACAACTGGGACGACGTTCTCCATTTGGCAACGCTTTGCATTTTCCTGGATTAAGGATACCTTATACTCCGTCAAATCCCTGGCCTCTACCGTTCCAGAGCCTTGCATCAACTGTGCCAAATGGATGCTTTTCCCGCCTGGAGCGGCGCATACGTCCATCACATAATCCCCAGGCTTCGGATCCGCCCACAACGCAACCTTCATAGAACTGGCGTCCTGCACATAGAATTTCCCTTCTTGGAACGCAGGGATCCTTCCTAGGAAATCGTACCCGCCAATCCAAAACGCATCTGGTATCCCAGCCTGCTCCTCTACCTGGATCTCCTCCTCGGTAAGCTCCTGCTTCAATTCGCTTGCGCTAACCTGCAATGTATTGGTACGGATGGAAGTCCTCATCACGGTAAGGAACGATTTTAAGAACCCTTCCATCTGCTCCATGGAATACGATTCCTTCCACAATTCTAAGATCCACATTGGCATGGAGTATGCAATGGAAAGGTATTTTAAAGGTTCCCTTTCCCTGTCCGGCATCGGAAGCTGATCCAGGTTGCGGCTGATATTGCGCAAAATCCCGTTTACGAATCCCTTCAGGTTGTAAAAGCCCTTCTTCTGCGCCAGCTTCACAGCCTCGTTACAAGTAGCGGAAGCCGGGACGGCGTCCATATACTTCAATTCATAGACGCCGCTCCTTAAAATACAGCGGATGGCAGGCTTCATTTTGCCCGTCTTTACCTTGGAAAACTGATCGATTACATAATCTATCCATATCATGTGCTCCAGCGTCCCTTCGCAGACACGCTTGATAAACTTCCGCTCCTGCTGCCCCAGATACTGGTATTTCTCTAATGTATTGCGGATTGCTATATGGCTGTATTCCCCGCCCTGCGTCACTTCCAGCAAGATCCCAAGCACCAGTTCCCTGTTATCAATCATCGCCGCCCCTTCCCCCAAAGAGTATCACAAGACGCAAAAGCTGTAAGATTGCCGCTGCCGCGCTTGCCACATACGTCAAAGCCGCGGCGCCAAGCACCTTCCTTGTGCTGCGCAGCTCCTGCTCGCCTAGAATCCCGGTTTCCCCCAGAATGCGGATCGCCCGTCTAGAAGCGTTAAATTCCACCGGGAGCGTCACAAGCTGGAACAATACCGCCAAGGAGAAACACAAAATCCCGATACTGATAAGGAGCCTGCCCGTATTGCTGGTAATAAAAAGCCCGATCACAATCAACGGCCATGCAGCGTAAGAACCAATATTGGCTACTGGGACGATCGCGCTGCGCAGCGTCAAAGGCAGATATGCATGTTGATGCTGTATGGCATGGCCACATTCATGGGCAGCAACCCCTACTGCCGCTACAGAAGCCGATCCATACGTACTGTCAGAAAGGCGCAGCGCCTTGTTCCTGGGATCGTAATGATCGGTCAGGTTCCCGGAAACATGCTGTACCGATACGTCGTAAATCCCTGCCGCATGTAAAATCCGCTCCGCCGCCTGCGCCCCGGTCATGCCTGACATGCTCCGCACCCTGTCGTATTTGCGGAATGTCATATTGACCCTTGCCGATGCAATCAGGCAGATCACCGCTCCAATGAGAACTAAAAAATACGTAGGATCAAAATAAAATCCATAATAAGGCATAAGCTTCAACTCCTTTCTCTGGCTGTCCTCCCCCCAATCCCCCTAAGCTTGGCATATCCCCCTATGCGCAAGGGTCCCCATTTTGAACTTCCCTATCCATCCCTTTGGATCCGCCGGGAATCCGCATAGGAAACACTTACGTTATCAGCCCAATTCCGTGCCTGGCGCAATTTCAAACCCACGCAGGAAAGCCTCGGCCTTCATGCGCTTCTTCCCTTCTAGCTGGATTTCTAAAAGCGCTAGGATCCCATCTCCCGTCTGGACTTCCAGGCAATCCTTGCCTACCGTTAAGACGGTCCCAGGCTTTTTGCCGCCTGTCCCTTCCCGCACCGAAGCCTTCCATACCTTTAAGGTTTTCCCATCTAGCCTCGTATATGCGCTTGGCCATGGATCCAGGCCGCGGATCAGCCGTTCCAATTCCTGGGCTGGCTTCGTCCAGTCAATCTCCCCTAGCTGCTTCTTTATCATCGTAGTATAAGTCGCCTTCTCGTGCTCCTGCGGTGTGAAAGACGCAGTCCCCTTAGACAGCTCCTCCAATGTCTTTCGGCAGAGCCTGGCTCCGGTTTCTGCAAGGCGCGCAAACAGGCTTCCGCCTGTTTCACCGTCGTGCAGCCTGACTTCCTCTTTTAAAATAATATCCCCAGTATCCAGCCCTTCATCCATCCGCATTGTCGTAACCCCGGTAACCGGCTCTCCCTTGATGACTGCCCACTGGATCGGGGATGCGCCGCGGTATTTGGGAAGCAAGGAAGCATGGACGTTGATGCATCCATACCGCGGCATTTCCAGGATTTCCTTTGGAAGGATCTGCCCAAATGCAACAACTACAATTGCATCTGCATGGTATTTCCTCAGATGCTCTATGCACTCCGGCTCCCGGATCCGCTTCGGCTGATAGACTGCCAGCCCATGCGAAAGCGCCGCCTCCTTGACTGGGGAAAACTGGATGGACTTGCCCCGCCCCTTCGGCTTATCCGGCTGGGTCACGACCAAAGACACCTTATGCCCTGCCTGCACCAGCAGCTCCAACGTACCCACCGAAAAATCCGGCGTTCCCATAAAAATCAAATCCATAGCCTTCTTATCCCTCTTCTTCCTCTTCTTCATACGCAACGTCATGGACGCCGCCTTCTACCTTCTCCACGTACATATGCCCATCTAGATGGTCAATCTCGTGGCAGAACGCCCTTGCCAGCAATTCCTCGCCTTCTACTTCTATGCGTTCCATCGCTTCATTGTAAGCTTCTACCTTTACATAAGCCGGGCGCGTCACCAGCCCTGATTTGCCAGGAAGGCTTAAGCAGCCTTCTTCTTCTGTGCGCTCCCCGCTCGTTTCCATAATCCTCGGGTTAATGAGCACAATCGGCCCTTCCCCGACGTCAACGACTACCACGCGCCGCAGCACCCCGACCTGCGGAGCCGCAAGCCCCACGCCATTATTTGCATACATCGTTTCCTTCATATCTTCAATTAATTCCCGGATCCGGGGCGTCACATCCTTGACCTCCCGGCAGACCTTTCCTAAGACCTCGTCTCCATATTGGCGGATATTCCTCAATGCCATTTCTCTTCCTCCTTAAAACCCGTTCATCGGGTTGAAATCAAATTGAACGGTTACTTTTGCAAATTCCCGGTGGAGGGCTATAAATTGCTCCAATGCATCTTTCACCTTGATCAATTCCTTATAATCCTTGTGTTTTAGGTAAATTACCTTCCGGTAAACATCCTTCGCTTTTGCAACCGACGCGTTTGCAGGCCCAATCACAGAAAGCCCGGCCACCTTCCCGTGCTCCTTGGCCTGGCGTATCTTGCCTGCCAGCAGTTCAATACTCAACGCAGCCGTCATCTCATCCTCCGAAGCCACAAGCATGACAAGCATCTGCCCGCAAGGCGGATAGCCCATCAGCGCGCGGTAGGCAACCTCCGTCTGGTAAAACGCTTCGTACTCCTGGCTTTTGGCCAACTGGATGCCATAGTGATCCGGGCTGTACGTCTGGATTACGACTTCTCCCGGAAGCTTCCCGCGGCCTGCGCGCCCCGCCGCCTGGGTGATGAGCTGGAACGTCCGCTCTGTTGCCCGGTAGTCCCCGACATGCAAAGACATATCCGCCGCTAAGACGCCCACTAACGTCACATATGGGAAATCATGCCCTTTTACAATCATCTGCGTGCCGATCAAAACATCTGCTTCACGGTTCGAAAACGCGGATAGTATCTTCTCATACGCATCTTTCCTGCGTGTGGTGTCAAAATCCATCCGCAGCGCCCTGGCTTCTGGAAACCGCTTTTTCACCATCTCTTCAATCTTCTGGGTGCCCGCCTTAAACCCGCAGATATAGCCGGATCCGCATTCCGGGCACACCTGCGGGACTGGCTCTTCGTAACCGCAGTAATGGCAGATTGCCTTCCCATTGTTATGCTGGCTTAAGGAAATATCACAATGGGGGCACTTCATCACATGCCCGCAGGAACGGCAGGAAATAAAGCCCGCCACGCCTCTGCGGTTTAAAAACAGCATAACCTGCTGCCCGTCCCTGAACCGCTGCTCCATCATCTCTTGAAGCCTCACGCTTAAAATCGATCGGTTCCCCTGCTTTAATTCTTCCCGCAAATCCACGATTTCACACTTTGGAAGCGGCTTTTCTTCAATCCTTTTCTCTAGCTTTAGCAAAACATATTCCCCTTGCTCTGCTTTGTAATAGCTGTCGATCGAAGGCGTCGCAGAACCCAATACGACGCTTGCGCCCGCCATGTTAGCCCTTGCAATGGCCGTTTCCCTAGCGTGGTAGCGCGGCTGCGTTTCGCTTTTGTAGCTGTTTTCGTGTTCTTCATCTATGATGATAATACCAAGATTTGAAAATGGTGTGAACAACGCAGATCTTGGTCCTATCATCACATCCAGATCCCCCTGGGACGCCCGTTCGAACTGGTCAAACCGCTCCCCGGCTGACATTTTAGAATTTAAAATCGACACCTTGCCTCCAAACCGCTGGTAAAAACGTTCGACGGTCTGGTAGGTCAGCGCAATTTCCGGGATCAAGACAATTGCCTGCTTGCCAGCTTTTACCACATGTTCAATCAAATCTATGTATACCGCCGTCTTCCCGCTGCCTGTCACCCCATGGAGCAGGTAGGTACGGCGGACGCCTTGCCGCCAATCCTTCCAAACGGCGTCTACCGCCGCCTGCTGCCCTTCGTTTAAGGAAATGCGCCTTCCTTCCTGTGCGTACTCATGGACCGGGCTGCGGTACAGACGTTTCTCCACAACCCTTACGACGCCCATTTTCTTCAAGGCACGGATGACTGCGACAGATCCATTTAGCTTAACTGCAATCTCTTCATATGGGATTGGGCTTTCTTCTAACAACGCCTCCAAAAGCCTTGCCCTGGCCGTATAATGCTTTTTCTCCCAAAGTTCGAGCAGTACGCATGCCTCTTCTGGGCTGATAGACAATTCCACAAAACGCTGTTTCTTCTCATTCGCCCTCTGCTTAATCGGAAGCGCCGTCTTTAACGCCTGGATCATCGTCCCGCCGTAATGCTCCCGCATCCATCCTGCAAGGGCGATAAGCTGCGATTCGATCGGGACGCCGCCTTCCCATATCCCAAGGATTTCTTTCGTCTTTGCCACGTCGTATTCGGGGGTATCCGTAATGCCCACCACATAGCCCGCCATTTTCCGGTTCCCATTCCCAAATGGGATTTCCACCTGCGTCCCTATCGTGATTTCCTTCTGCAAAGCCTCTGGTATCCGGTATTGGAAGGTTTTATCTAATTTTTCATGTGAAATATCAATGATGATATTTGCATATCCTGCCATCGCTTCCCACCTACTTTTCCTGTGCCGCCATCTAAAAGGAACGTACCTCCATCCTTATTCCCCTGCCGCCAGTTCCTTTAACACCTCCTGGATCAGCACGCGCTCATCCATGGGGTATTTCTTCCCTTTGATCTCCTGGTAATCCTCATGCCCTTTCCCGGCAAGCACAATGATATCCCCTGGCCTGCCATGGGAAATGGCATACCGGATAGCTTCCTTCCGGTCGATGATTTCTACATATTCCCCATCCGTCTTCGCTATGCCTGCCTTGATATCATCTAGGATATCCTGCGGTTCTTCAAACCTGGGGTTATCCGATGTAAGGATGGACAGATCCGCCAGCCTCCCGGACACCTCCCCCATCTCATAACGCCGCATCTTAGAACGGTTGCCCCCGCACCCGAACAGGCAGACCAGCCGTTTCGGCTCATATTCCTTTAAAGTAACCAAAAGGCTTTCTAAGCTCATGGCATTGTGGGCATAGTCGATCATCAAGGTAAAATCATCCGATACCTTTACCATCTCGATCCTGCCTTTTACCTTCGCACCCTCTAACGCCTTCTTGATATGGGCGGCTTCAACCTGGAAATGGCGGCAGATCGCAATCGCAGTCAGGGAATTGTACACGCTGAATTTCCCTGGCACGTCAATCTCCACATCCAGATCCACAAGGCCCTTTGCCCGGTAAGAAACGCCAAGATAGCCTGGGCGCTTCACCAGCCTTACGTCCGTCGCGCGCAAATCCGCTTCCTCGGAAAACCCAAACGTTTCGACCTTACAGGTATGCCCTTTTAAGATCTCCTCCCAATGCTTATCGTCCCGGTTCACAATGCCTACCCTGCACTGGGAAAAGAGCATTGCCTTGCATGCCAGGTATTCCTCAAACGACGCATGCTCGTTCGGCCCGATATGATCCGGCTCTAGGTTGGTGAAAATGCCGAAATCAAAGGTAAACCCAGCCGTCCGGTGCATCATCAGCCCCTGGGAAGATACCTCCATCACAACGCACTGGCAGCCGCTGTCCGCCATCTGCCGGAAATAACTCTGTATCACATAAGATTCCGGCGTCGTATTGCTGGCAGGGATTGCCTTATCTCCAATAACTGCTTCAATGGTTCCAATCAGACCCACCTGATAGCCCGCATGTTCCAAGATCGATTTTACCATATAGGTCGTAGTCGTCTTCCCCTTGGTCCCGGTTACCCCGATGATCTTCATCTCCCTTGCCGGATGCCCGAACCAGGCGGCGGAAGCCAGCGCCAGGCCATACCGTGTATCCGCCGTCTTCACTACCGTTACATCCGCCGGGACGGTAACGTCCTTTTGTACCAGGATTGCCGCCGCTCCCATCCTGGCCGCTTCCTCTGCAAATGCATGGCCGTCCGCCACAGCGCCCTCAATACAGACGAACAGGCATCCTTTTTCTACTTTCCTCGAATCATACGCAAGGCTTGTAATCTCTGTCTCTGCATCGCCCTGGGCAAACGTGCAGTCCAGCCCTTCTAATAATTTCCCTAATTTCTCCATCGCCGTCCCTCTTCTTTCCTGAAAACCTATCCGTTTTATTATATGATACATTTGGGCATTTGGCAAGAACCGTTCCATACGCACCCAAGGCGGACATAATGAGTAAATACCTATTTTTCTGATAAGATAAAAAAAGAACGGCTTACATAATGGAAGAGTTTCCTTAACAGCATTTTCTTTCCCACATCAAAAAGGGGCTGTCGCAAAACAGATATTGTATATAAACAATACTTTGCAACAGCCCCTTTTTGTTTTTGCTGTTTACTGCGCCAATCTTGCTACGCAAAAGCACAGTGTTTTGCCATTCACTTCCTCTATTGGCCTTTGTACTCCTGTTCCCATGCTTCATATTCCTCCAGGAAACGTTTTACCGCATTCTGTTTGCGGATCCCAATAGATGAATCGAAGCTTAGTTCCTTCAGCCCTCCCATTCCGGGATGCAGTATCACGCGCTTCCCTTTCTGGCCGACCTCAAATACAACGATATCGTAACCGGAAATAGTGACAACCGATTCCTCTTCCTTATCCTCCAATGTAATATCTGGCGGTTCTGCAAACTGAAGCAGGAAGTAATAATTTTCCTCGCGATCTGCGGCAACCCTCTCCAAATCGGACAAACCATCCGCTTCTATGCCATCGGTAGGTTCACCTCCTCCGTTCTCTGCAGCCGCCTCCTCCAATTCTTCTTCCAACAGAAAGTCATCAATACTGCTCTTTGGGTAATATTCATAAGAATATTCCTCTCCTTCAAAAAAACCGGAAAGCATCTGAAGGAGTTCCTTGCCCCTTTCCGTTGTAAGATCCAGTTCCTCCTGGCTTGCCCCATGGTACATCTTGCAAGACATGATCCGGCTGCTCCCAACCCCCAGGAACGAAGCCTCCCCTTCTGCCGCCCTCTTGGACATTTCCTCTGCTTTTTTGTCTTCCATACGTGCCTGCCGCGCTTCCCTTTCCATATCCAATTCGTCAAACGCCGCCTGCCAATCCGTGATATCCTTCCATGCCTCAAACCTCTGCCATAATCCGCCCATCCGCTCATCCCCCGGCCAGAAGCCAAAAGATCTGTAAGCCCTGTAATCCGATCCCCAGAATCCTTCCAGTACAAGCCATTCTTCTGGTTCCACATAGACAATCATGTTATCAAAAGGCGAAATCTCTCGTGTGATTGCCGCACAATTCCCATACATTTCAGACAACGCAGCCGTCGGCGGCTCCTGGAAACGGAAGAAAATATAATAATTCTCTGTATGCTGCTTTGCTTCTTCTTCCAATTGCCCTACATCGTTATCCAGCATCAGGCCTCCCTCCAATTCCCCAAAAACAAACTCTGGATCCTTCAGGAAATCAGAAAGCATCTGGACAAAATATTTCCCCTTCGCCGAAGCCAGATCCAATTCTTCCTGTATCCCACCGTGGTAAATCCTGCAAGTCTGGATTTTGCTGCTGTCTACTCCAAGAAATTCCGCCTTAAACTCTGATTCCTGCGCTTCCTGCCTGTCATTCTGGTTACGTTCTGTGATTACTTGTGGTTCATCGGACAAGCCTTCCCCTGTTTCCTGCAAAGAATCCGCCGTTCTTTTCTGGTTTTCCTCAGAAACACCAACCTTATTTCCCTCGCATCCAGACAACAACACAATGTTCATAACAAACGCCGCCAACAAAAAGATCCTTTTCATTCCTTTACCCCCTTACCAATTCTTAGGTAATTGCAAAACCCTCTCTGGTACAGACGCGGATGTACAATCCATACAAAAGCGGGCTTCAGATGCCGTCGCAAGTCGCCCTTTTTTTGTACAGATTGTACATCCGCTGTTTCTAGAAAGGGAGTTTTGCAATCGCCTACTTACCAATTCTACTTAAAAGGAATAAATACAACATCCCATTCGCTTATTTTTTCGCCATCCAACATCCTGGTGCTTTCTACCTCAACTTGATAACCTATCGTTTCATTCTTCCTTAAATAATTTACAACCAAAATTACGCATAAAACCAAATCTTATCCTTCTCTCAAATACTAAAAACTTTTGGCGGCTTTCAAAATGCATATTATTACTCCATTTTTCTACTCCATCTGCACACCCTCTTCTATGCGGAATACTGATAAAGAAAAATATAATTGTCTACAACTATAAGTTGTTATCTTCTTTAATTACAGACAGTATTCCCAAAATCCATTTCCCCTGTTTTTACAAAAACACTCCACAAAAAATATTATCATTAAATTACTATACAACCCTAGAAGTATTGATTGAATCCACCTATTCTAAACAATATTTATGGCCTACACTTTATAATCATTTAAATATAAATAATAAAAATACTATTTTTAACTCTTTAATTATTTTTATTCTTAGTTATATTATACATTTTCCAATCAATATGTCAACATTTGTTTTAAAAAATACACAATAAATAGCAAAGGTAAAAGACAAGAAAAAAGCGCAGATTGAAAGCCAGAATGCCCGTCTTTAGAAGTTAGCGCCATGTTTTTTCGATTTCCCACTTCTTTATAATCCTTTAATTTAAAGCTTTTCAATCTTGAGTTTCCGCAAACTGTAATTAAAAAAACAAATACCCCACAGCAAGCTATGGAGCATGACCTAGCTTGTTCTTTCCGCCCCAAGGGACGGGGTATTTGCACCCCTAGGGGTACATTGCTCGCGGGAATAAATATGTCTTCCCAAAGTACCAATCTGCCGCTTTTTAGAAAAATATGTTTTGCGTACTCGTTTTGGCTGCAACTCATATTTTAGTAGCCTTGTGGATATGGAATACCTTTTTGAAGAAAGAAAATTAGTGTTAGAAAAGCATTGCTGCCGGTGTGGATGAAGCAACTGCAGAGCGGCACGCCTGCCGGATTGAACACGCCATCAGCGACATGTCTTTTGAAAAGCTAAAGAAGAAAATTGGAAAAGCTGACTAAGCGCATGTCAGCACATGCTCCTGAATACTGAAACTGCCTTCCCCGTTCAGAAACTTTTGCAAAAAATCTGAACGGAGGAAAGTGGAAGTCTACGAATATCTTGACCGAGCCGACCACAAAACGGAGAACCTGGCGCACGAACAGCGGAGGCATTGGGACGGACGGGAGTTTGACGAATACATAGTCGCTGCGGAGGGAACCGGCATTTACAGCGAAACGCTGGAGGAATTTCTCTGCCGGAGCAAGACACTGGGTAAGCGTCTATGAAAGCATTGAAGCGGTACGGAAAAAATTTATGGCTTTTTCAAAAGCACCCTAACGACTGACCTGTTTTGAGGCTACCAGGTGAGGAAATGAAAGGATAAATTTTACCAGAAGCGAACTGGAAATGCTTTACCAGTATGCCGCCCCAACGAAAGCGGAATCGGAAAAGCTGACGTCACAGAAAGAAATCCACTATCAGGAGATGCGCGCCATGAGGGAGCAGATCAAGGCGGTGGAGAACCTGCACAAAACCGCAGAACAGCTTGAAAGACCACAGCAAAGCCAGGTTAGAAAGAAGGAGGACAACCAGCTATGAGACATTTTCTTTTACACGTCAATATCAACTTTTACATCCCGTTCCGGGCCATGCCTGCATCAGAAAAAACGCCGTACAGGGAAACACCCTATACGGCGGCGGGCAAAGATCATTTTCCGAACAAATCGCTGTGTAACCCGGCACGGGATAAGGTCAGCACCAGAACATTATCATCAATGCGGTAGATAAGCAGCCAGTTGGGCAGCACATGGCACTCACGGTGTCCGGCCCAGTTCCCGGACAGGGCGTGATCCCTGTTTTTCTCCGGGAGGGGGATACCCATGGCAAGGTCGGCGATCACGCCCTCCAACAGGCTGATGTCCAGCCCGCGCCTCATTGCCAGCTTGTAATCTTTCTTGAATTGTGTGGTAGGCTTGACGGTATATTTTGCGTTCCTCATGCTTTCAGGTACGCGAACAGTTCGTCCAGATCGGTATACCCTTTCACTGTCTGGTCTTTCGCAATCCTTTCTGCCTCCAGCATAGCGGCAACCGTTTCGCTGTTGGGCTGGTTGAGGGAAACGTCAAAGGGAATCCGCCCCTCACGGAGAGACTGGCGGACAAAAATATTGAACGCCGTTGTCAGGTTCATGCCGAGTTCCCCGAACAGCCTGTCAGCCTGCGCTTTCAGGTCTGAATCCATACGGATGCTGATGTTTGTAGTAGAGCCAGCCATATAACCATCTCCTTTCCTGCTGGTGGTTACAGTATATGCTATCTGCACGAAAAATACAATATTCTGCACAAAGAATTAACAGTAAATTCATTTCCGGTCCTGCCATACAATGTTGTTTTTATTCCATATTGAGAAATTCAGCCGGCGTCATAATCATTGGATTCTCCAAACCTGATTCCAGAAAATCCTTGTCACCAGTAAGCAGGACATCAGCCTTCGCCGCAATCGCCGCCCTTAAATTTTAAGAAATTTGTCCAATGCCGCCAGACGTTTGGGGAATTTTTTACTGAATATCCGTTTCATTTCGTCCACATTCTGCTCACAGATCAATCCGTGGTTAGGATAAGAGGCTGCTTTTACATAAGCCTGATAGGGAACACCGTTTGCGCTCAATGCAGCAGATATGAGGACATTTGTATCATCAGAACCCTCATGCGTTTTCGTCCTCATTTCTCAATTCTTTTACAAGCGCCATAACATCATCGTCAGATGTAAGACTGACCCGCTCTGCTTCGCCTGCCATTTCCCCCTGGAGCATCTGCATGGAATGGGCTTTATCGGACATTGGAAATGCGAATTTTTTGTGAAATTGATTAAAAAGCCGAATCTTTCCAAAACGTCACTGGGAATGCCAACAAGTCCTTACACACTTTTTAAGAATTCCGTACCCTGGCTTATGATTCTGTCGTATCTGGCTGCATTTACGCTTTTCAGCCATGCGATTTTCCCTGTGATTTCATGGATTGTCTTATCTGATACCGAACCGCCGGATTCTTTTAATTTCTGTGCGTTGTGGATCGAGGCTTTTAATATTTTCACCCATTTTTTCGGGACGCCGATTTCTTCGTTGTTAATGACAATGCCTGTAATATACTGTCTGTTGTGCTTTCTTAAGATATGCGTTTTTTTATCCTTCATATGGAAGCCTTCGGACTCAATGATTTTACGGATGCTGTTTAAAAAGCTTCCTATGGCAAATTGCTCGCAAGGGCCTGTATAGCTAAAGCTCATATCATCCGCATATCTGGTATAAGTAAGCCCTAACGTCTTGCACAAGCCATAGATACGCTTATCCATGTTCCTACATATGATATTTGTAATCATCGGGCTTGCCGGGGAGCCTTGCGGCAATATCCGGCCAGACGTCTTGATATATTTTACCTCTCCTTTTACTTCAAGCGGCATACGTTCGCAATACGTACAGATCATTGCAAGCAGCGACGCGATATAGCCCGAGTAGCCAAAGGACTGGAACAAGCCTCTTACACGCTCAAATGTAATCGTAGGGAAAAAGTTTTCCAAATCAATATTGATCAGTACATCTGGGCTTGTGCCATGTACCTTTGCGCCTGTAAGGACGGATCTTGATTTGGCAAACCCATGAGCCAAATCCGAAATTTCCACCTTTTGCAGGATCTGTTCTAAGATTTGTTTCTGTACGGCTTTCAATTGTGTTTTTGGCGCGGCGATATGGCGTGTCCCGCCGCTTTTTTTCGGGACGTCGAAACGGTAATAATTGTCAAAGGTAATAACGTCCCTATGGTACGCCAGATAGCGCAAGGTGTTGTATTCGATCTGTAGGAACTTGGCAAGTTCCTTGTCTGTTTCGATCACAGGCATCTCGTTTGCTTCCAGCTTTTGCACGTTGGTTTCTTTCTTCGCCAACAGACCGGAATAGCCCTTCCCAATAAACAGGATATTCTCTGCCTTTTTCTTGTTCCACGCTTCTGACTTTAATTGCTTCTGCCGTTCCCTCCCTGCCTTTCTTTCGGCCCGCCTGGCAATGGATTCTTTCATGATTTCCTGGGCAACGGCAGAACGGATTTTTTCATAATCCCAGGTATCCTGGAACTCTTTTTTCAAATGAGAAAGCTTCTTTTCAATTTCTTGTTTTTCTTTGCAGGCGTCTGATATTTTTTCCGAAAGATTTTGAAATTCATCCAACAGCTTCTTCCTGTTTTCAAAATCCTGCGGCGATTCATTTTGCTGGCGCTCATATGGCGTCGGCAGATGGCTGGGCCAAAACCCGTATTCCTGCATTTTAAGGAACGTGAATTCTTTTTTCCCCATATGCTTCACTAATTCTCTGTATTCCGCTTTCGTATCCATTATAACAACATCTCCATAATATCATTGATTTTATATTCTTTTCCATACTCCAGGTTCTTTAGCTTTAACAGCTTATAAGAAGCAACGTAAAGCGCAAGGATATGGGCGCAAGGGTCGGACAAGTTCCTCTCGCCTCTCTTGAATTTCGCGCAGCTACAGTTTAATTTCGTGATCTGCCCATCTTGATCGATGACAAGCTCGGTATCGGACGCTTGGCCGTTTTCCTTGTATGTTGTCGTGAATATAAACTCGTGCTGATGCGAGTACCTCACCGTCATATTGTCAAAGGTAAGCTTACTGATTTTCCCGACGTCCAGCTCCAGATCCGAAACCTCATAAAGTTCCTCTGGAATGGGGGCGTTGCATAATTGGCGGAAACGTACGCTGTCATTGATGATATCAAAATACCCTTCGCCCCGCCGCAGCAGCATCCCTATGCCAGCCTTTACCTGATCGCTTTTTTGGTTAGGAAGACAACCGGATATTTCATCCATTGTCAAACTGCGCCGTTCCTTCAGCAGCTTATAAATATCCGAATAGCAGCCTTCCCCTGTAAACCCTGCCATAATATTGAACGCGGTCCCTTTTACCCAGTCGTTGGAAGACCATGAAGAAAAACCGACCGTCATTTGCATTACGCCCAGATCGGCGCGGATAAACTGAGGCATCCCAAATCCCAGCATACGCACATAAAACGCTTTAGCTAAGGGAATTAACGGCTCAACGACAAGCCAGCGCCTTCTGCCCCAGATTTTCTCTTCCCTTCTTTGGTTCCCTTGGTAAATAGCGTTTAAGGTAAGGGCTGTCCCAAACGGTTCAAATACAATCTCCACTCTTTTGCCTGGCTCTAAGATCCATTTCATATAACGTGGGCTTTTCTTCTCCTTGTGCTTCCTTAAAAACGCACAGATATCGTACATATCAGAAGGAGAAAGCATAAGCTCCACCCCAGACAGCGCCGCTGCCGAAGATACCTGGTTAAAGCCCTTGATCCATGTTTCCGGCAGATCAATTTTCTTCTCAATATATTCCGGCACAATATCATTCTCTATCGTAAAGCCCCCTGGGTTGACCGATAACGTGACGTCCGTATAGCTTCGGAACCTCTGCATTTCTTTCTCTAATTTGGCGGAAAAATCAATGTTTGTCGTCCCTAATCCTGGCGTCTGCAGCAAATCAAATTCATCCATAGGGACGGACAGGCAGCCATAAATAGACTCGTCAAGCGAAAACGCCTCGAAAGAAACCTGATCGTTATGTACTGTAATCACAGGGTCTAACACAAACCATAAGCTGTAGTCCCTGTCCTTGATAAACTTCCAGAAGTCCCGTTCGATTTTATAATAATCCTTCCATGCGTCATACTGGTCAATTTGCTTTTGTAAATTCCTCTGTATCTGTAATAGCTGCTCTATCTCATCTTTTTTCTGGGACAGATCAACGTCATAAGCATCCATTTCTTGCTTTAACGCTTCCCTGACCTCTGGCATATATTCCTTGTGCGCTTTTACACGCCGTTCGATTTCCTCGTCAAGCCATGTGAAATATTCCGTTCTTTCCTTCGTCTTTTTCCTTGTATCGGAAATAACAATCTCCCGAAGCATAAGCATGGCGTCGCGGAACACTAACGGATGCTTTAATTTCCCGCAGAACGAAACCTTTTCATCCCGGGATAAATCCGGGCTTAGCCCTAACGTTGTCTGGCCGCCATCCTGCGTACACCGGGAAGGGCTTGCATATTTATAACCTACCTTCATAAAGCGCTTACCTCCTTCTGGATCTGAGCAAATGCTACAAGCGCCCGTTCAGAATCTATTTTGCTGTTTGTGCTTCCGATATCAAGAAGCATCTGCTCGATTTCCTGCCGCTTTTGGGGATAATATTCCAAAAACAACGGAATCGTACGATATACATGTTCCTTATCCTTCGATACCCGGTTCGGCAGATAAAGCAGCGTTTTGGCATAATAAAGATATAGATCAGGATTCGTATCCTTAAAGTCCGAAAAGGCTTGTTTGATTTTCCCAGCAAGATAAGCCTTTACTTCCACGCATGGATGCTCCATCATACGTGTCATAAATTGCGTCGGGATCTTGTTCCCATACCATTCGTCAAGCTTTTCTAAACCATACTGATAGGTCCTTTCGACAGGGGAATCCAATAAAAGCATATGTAGCTTTTCCCTTTTTCCAATCCCACAGCCTTCCAACACAGACTTCGCGATTTGGTTCAAATGATACACGTTGCATTCCAAAAGCAGAAGGAGCGCAGACGCCCGCTCAGCAAGCGCCTCCTGATGGCGCCCTATGATTTCGGTCAGCGTTTTCACAAGCCTCTTAGAGCCTGTTTCCAAAATAGACAAGATTAAGCTATCCTTCGGCAAAGCGTCCTCTTTGCATGATTCCAGCAGCGCTATGGTGTTGTATTCCTTCTCAGGAATCTTATCATGCCGTAGATCAATGTCCTTAAGCATCTCGTTCAATACGCCGCACGGCGCAAAGAATACGATTTGTTCTGTTATGTCAAACAGGAAGCTGGGAAGCTTTTCTAGCCTTAGCAGCAAGGATACAAAATAACGCAGCAAATCCTTCTGTTCCTCTGACGTTGCAGCTTCTAATTTACCAACAGATGTTAACAATAATTCTGTCGCCTGCCCCGGAAGTTCTATTTGCCGCTCCAAAAAGCGTCCCCTGTTTTCAGCGATTGATTTTAGGAAAACCGTATATTCTTCCACGGAAAATTGATTCAGATTGTCTTCCAACACACTATACCATGTTTCTATGGTATCGAGAAACAGGAAACCAGCGATATCTTCCGGCTGGAACTTCCCATTCGTCCTCCGAAAATATTCCTTGGCCGCATCCCACAATTTTTCCATCGGCGTATTCATTAAGGAAACCATAATGCCTGCGTCAAACTCCTGCAATGCTTCTAACCTGGGCAGCAGTATCCCTTCAAAGATCGCCGCCGTCTTTTCATACGGTATGTTGGAAAACGCAATCAGCTCTTTGATCCCAAAAGCGTCTAGCTTATGCTCTGCTTGCGCCCTTTTTAGGAGTGCATAGCAGAATTGATGTACCGGCACGGCCTTTGCATTTTGGGCGATAAACAAAACGTCCGTCAGATACCTCCGCCAGATGGAACGCCCTGTTGCGTCATCGCTTGCCGCCACTTCCCGAAAATATCGGTTAAAAAAGTAATTGCCCGAGAAATCGTCGCAATAGACGTCCATATTGTCCCATCCGGTATAGCTTACCAGCATCTCACGCGCGGCCGCTATAAATTTTGCCTCATCTGTTGCCAGATACCCGTCAAGCGTCCTCCTAAGGTAACGCACGTAGTAATTGTATGCGCCGGTCCTGCCGCTTCCTTTAAAATAATAGGTCGTCCTTGGGGCGTCTAAGTAATAAGCGATTTTCCCAATCGCATCCGCCATCCCATATGCCTTTGCAGTCTGTATGGCGTTTTTAAACGCGATATTCTTCACGTTCCTACCATCTGTGTAAGTATTGTTATCATACAGGTTCTGGCTCCCAAAGATGTAAAACATATTTTGATAAGCATTCGGCCGCTCTAAATATTCCTGGAGCTCTTTGCCTTTGCGTTTGATCCCGTTTAGCTTTAAGTGTTTGATATGGAAATCCATTTCAGGAAGCGTCTGGTATAGAAGATCCTTCTGCTCCTGAAGCAGCTTCTCGTCAAATACGGCGGTATATTGGCGGATACAGCGTTGCAGCCCACTGTGATATGCTTCGCTTGCCCATAATACGCCGCTTCTGTCTATCCGCCCTGCGGTTTCTAATAAGATTGGATTCTTCTCTACCGTAAGTTCCTGGAAAATGCCGCACGCCAGCTCTACGCTTGCCACCTTTAAGATACGTTCATATTCTTCTACAGAAGGCTGCGTTTCGATCCATTGGCGCAGGTATTTTATCCTGGCATACAGACGCTGGCCCGAACACATATGTATGGCCATTTCCATCTTTGGGCTGCCTGCTTCAAAGCCAAACAGGACACTGGGATCCTGAATCAATTCAAAATCTTGGAAACGGATTTGATGTTCCGTTAAATAAGCGGCGTAATCCGTATAACCCATGTCCTCATAATAGTTAAACACAACGTCCTGTTTTAACTCATAAAAATCTTTGATGATATATTCCTCATCAATATCTATATACTGCTGCCATCCTGTCCTCTGGTTATAATCCCAATATCTGTGCGCCGTTTTATAGCCCTTGCTATAACAAAGCACGTTCTTTTCTTCACAGTAATGTGTATTTGGGATAGAAGGCAGATGCCCGTTTACCCCATGGAAAACAGCGTAATGCGTATAGCCCACCGTAGGCTTTAACACGTATGCATCTGGATAATAGGAGCGGGGGGATTTCCTCAATTCCCGCTCGATCTCCTGCTTCCCATACAAAATAAGCAGACAGGGATTCTTCTGGCTGTCAAAGCCCCATAGCAGTATCCTACGGATTGGCGGCTCTTCTAGCTTCCAGAGCCGCCGCTCTTCCTCTGATGTTACATTCTTCATAATGATTCCTTTCTACCAAAGCTAACTACCCCACGACAAGCTGGCAGGGCGCTTACCCTTGCGGCATCCACAAAATATCCATACATACCGCTGGGCACATAGCATGGCTATTTCCCTAAGCGCCCTTTGTGCGTATTGCATGTGGGAATAAAAGCCGCCATATGGTTTCTATTATAAATATATAAAATTATAGTATAATTTCCACTAATTTTCAAGCAAATTGGGGATATCATTTGAGAACATCAGATAAAATTTAGTTGACATTTTTGAAATATATGATACAATTTATAAAAAGGTTAGATTTTCTGGCCAAAATGCTTTGGGGATGCTCCAAGGTTGTTCTTTATTAGCCATTTCACCACAATGTTCTGCGTCACTCGCACGGTATTCGACACTAGTGCGTTTTGACAGTAGCCTGCGGCAGAAACGCACTAGTGTCGCACCGTGCTAAAGTGTCAGAACAGAGTATAAGATTGTTTGCAGAAAATCTAACCTGGTTTATTGCGTTGCCTTGTCCAATGTTAATTTACCATCATATAATAGATCAATAGTTTTTTTAATTCAATACGCTATTCTTTCGGCATTGTCTTTTCTATCCATTGTTTTGTTTTTTTATCTCCCTATTCTGCGACCACACCACTTTACCTTCGTGCATATAAAAAGACCATCCATCCTCAAAATGCCATATCAATCACCACGAAAATATTTATACCATTAGAAGTAGTCATTTTATACCTTTTCCAATCGCTTTTTTGAAAACTAAAAACCTATCGGTACACCTCACGGAACGCTATAAATGCCTCTGCTCTTTCCACCCCTACGTTACTCCCGCGGAATGCCGCTAATGCACGCAACGCTTCTGGGCTCCGGGGATGCGGGAAGGCCGCGCCTTCACTCTGATAACAACGCATCCCTTCAATCTTCGCGTCCAGGGTTTTTGAAACGTCAAAATAGACATTCGGGGTAAACGGCTCTGCATATGTATAATTCCACTCGGTAGACGAAGGCGTTTCAAACGCATAGATACGATCGACACCGTACCCGCCGACCGGGCGGCAGGCAGTCAATACAGCCTCGCATACAATCCTATGGTCAATATTCAGCTCTCCATGATGATGCGTAAATATGGTATCTGGCTTGTATTCTTCTATGGAACGGCCAACCATCTTTATGATATCTAGCAGTTCCATCCCGTCTAGCCTGTTATCCGGCAAGCCGCAGAATCCAATTGACGCATAGCCTATGATCCTGGCCGCCTTTCTGGCGTCTTCCTTCAGCTTATCTATTTCATGCGAGTCTGCATCCGCCCTATTCTCGCTCCTTGCACTGATTCCTTCTCCGACGATTACCGCCCGGCAACATACCCCCTGATCCGCCAGCCTGCGGACAGTCCCGCCTACCCCCAGAAGTTCATCATCGGGATGGGCTGCAACAACTAATACATTTTTCATAGATTCTCCTCTTCCTTTTCTTATATTTAGGCAATTGCGAAACGTTCTCTGCAACAGATGCGGTTGTCCCATCCATACAAAAGCGGGCTCCGGATGCCGTCGCAAGTCGCCCTTCTTTTGTATGGATGGGACAACCGCTGTTCCTAGATATTAAGTTTTACAAACGCCTATTCTGATATTGCTTCCGGCAATTGCGAAGTTCCCTTAACTGTTTCACAATTACCTATCCTTTTTCAGCATTTTTACAGCAGAAGCAATTACGAGGAACATTACTGCTGCAAGGGGCAGGCCAGCCAGGATTGCCAACACCTGTACTGCGCCAAATCCCCCCACGCGCAAAAGCACAAATGTAACTAAGCAAGCCATTGCCGCCCAAAACACCCGCATCCAGCGCGGCGCATGATCGTCCGCCGTCTTATGCTTCGTGGTTGTTTCCGCGGCCACAAAAGAACTGGAATCCACAGTTGTGGCCATAAAGACAAACACAAGAGCCGCTACTAAGACCATCATGGCTTTAGGCATAGGCATATTCTGTAAAATCAGCAGGATCGCCGCTGGCTGCCCGTCACGGTTTAATGCGGCGGCGATATCCACGCCGCCCTGCTGAAGTTTTATGGCATAATTCCCAAGCGTGGACATTGCTACCCAACAGCCAAGGCTGCAAAAGACCATCTGGCCTACCGCAACCTCCCGCAACGTCCTCCCTTTGGAAATCCGGGCGTTAAACACTCCCATAAGCGGCATATACACGATAAGCCACGCCCAATACCATACTGTCCAGCTCCCCACAAAGCCCCCATCCCCATACGGGTCTGTATAAGTAAGCATACGGATAAAATTCTGTGCATAAAGCCCAAGCGTATTCACCTCCGCCCGGAAAAGCGGCAGGATCCCCCCAAGAATACCAACAAACGCCATAAACGAAAATGCCAGCGCTACATTGATATTGCTGAGGTTCTTAATCCCCTTTGACAGACCCAGGTAGACGCTTGATCCAAACATCAATACCCAGATGGCCAAAATCACGCCTTGAAGTACGGCTGCATATTCATCTCCAATGCCAAAAATTTCCTGGAATAATAGAGTCAACAGGGGCATACCAAGCCCCATAGACGTGACAGGCGCCATAACCGCCCCAAACGTCCCTAAAATATCTATCAAGGCTCCAATAGGACCCTTGCCCTGCTTGCCAAGCACAGAGCCACATGCGACGCCAAGCGATATGCTGCTTTTCCCTCTATTGTAAAGGGCATATCCAATCGCTACCGAGGCTGGTATGTATAGCGTCCACGCATTGAGCCCCCAATGGTAATGGGAATACATCTGGGCATACTCATATGCCTGTATGGACAATGGCTCTATCTGAAAAGGCGGTGCAGACGCATAAATAACCGTTTCTATGAAACCAAACACAATCAGGCCTGCACTACAGCTTGTAGTAAACATCATGGCAACCCAAGAGAGGTTCCCATACTCTGGCTTACAGCTTTCCCCTCCCAGCCTTATCTTCCCCTTCGGGCTTATGATAATCCAGAGAGAGAACGCAAAGGCTCCAAGGTTGGCAAGAATAAAGAACCACCCAAAATTCCTGGACATAAACGCATAGATCGCGTCTACTACGCCCTGCACACGTTCCAGCCGGATACTTACAATAGCCAGCACCAACACAATAATCGTTACTGTTGGCAAAAATCTTTTCCAATCTGTTTTTCTCATCACAACACACCCCTTTAGCTTAACCTACTCCAGTTCCTTACCATTTCCCGGAATGGCTCTGGATCATCCCAATCCAGGTAAAAGGGGCAATCTGTCTGTTTGAAATCCATTAGCCAATCCGCCTGGCTCATCCTGCCGCCTTCCACACGTTTTCCATAATCAATCGGTTCTACCATTGCCGTATAATGCTCTGGGATCGTCCTGTACCAATTCCCGTTTATCTCTCCGGAAAGCATCGCCTCTGCCCAAAGACGTGGCAGCGGCATCCCAAGCTTCGATGCGATATAGCCCCAGGTGGAATGCCGGAAGTTTATCTCGCTGAAATAATAGACGCCGTCTGGCCCTATCAGAAATTCAATGGAGAAAATACCTTCAAACCCAATTTCCTCGAGCATTGCCTGTAAGGCGTCTGACATCCTCTTATCCCGGACAGGATGTACTGTCATATAAGGACTGTAATACCCACGGATCAGATAATTGTAAGTAGACGCAATCGGGAGAAATACCTTCTTGCCACGGTTAACGGAAAAACCGTCAAGGCAGTATTCATTCTTCTTCTCTATAAACTCCTGGATCAGCACCTTTGGACTTAAGATATGCGGATAAGCTTCTTCTAGATCCCTGGCTGAATAGCATATATGGACGTCTGATTTCCAGCCGCCAATATTGGGGGAAATCGACTTTGTGATAACTGGATATTTAATATCCTCCGGAACCACCCCACGATCCGCCACAACCGTATGCAAGACGTTTAAGCCATGCTTTTTGGCCAAATCCAGGATTGCCTTTTTATCCATATATTGCGTGATGCGGCCACTTACGCCAGCGTTAAACAAAATGAACTGATCCTTCAACTCCTCATAGCCCATATCCAAAAGGCTCTGGATATCATCATCTGAAGTAAGTACAAAAGGCTTCTCCTTCCGCCCACTGTATTCTGCCAGCAACACCTGGTACGCCTCTTCTGGGGAATCCACAAAATGGCAGCGGGATATGTATTTGCTCTTGGATGCAACAACGCTTTTCCCTTTGATTGCAATAAAAACCGGATGAATCCCAGACTGTCCAAGGGAACGGATGATGCCAAGCGGATTATAGTGCTCCTGGCCGATTACGATGAAAAGGTGGTGTTTTAACATGGTGTGGTTCCTCCTAAATACCTAAATTCATTCACCCAAAGATTTTCTTTTTGGATTGTCCTTTATATTAATACTTTTGCATTTCCACAAACCTTACATATTTCATTTTTACCATATACATTCGTTTCCAAATAAACGATTCTTTTTTCCCATAAAATATCTATTATCTTTACATTCACTATTACGCGCTCTCCTACATAGACTGGCCTTAGAAATTTTAAATTCTGTTCTAAGTAAATACTTCCTTTTCCAGGTAACTGCATTCCCACTACTTTTGAAATCACCCCTGCTACAAACATGCCATGTACTATTGGCGCCCCAAATCTACCTTTTCGTGCAAACTCATCATCTAAATGTAATGGGTTTTTATCTCCTGTAATATCAGAAAATACCAAAACATCATTTTTTTCAAATTTCTTTTCTATAGAAATTTCCTGTCCAATATAAAAGTCATTCATTTCTTTTGCTCTCCATCAAAGCTTTCTCCAAACGTAAGATTTCTTTTTTTCTGTTTGCTTTTTTCTTTGCAGGTATTCCTGCATAAATTGACCAAGGCTCTGTTTGCTTATTACATAAACACATACTCCCAACAGCCGTCCCCATTTCAATGGTAACTCCTGGTAAAACCACAGAATTACATCCTATAATAGCATGCTTTTTTATTTTGACCTGAGAGCTAACAAATTTCGGTTTATATTCCTCTGGAATCATGGGGTTTGTCATTGAATTTCCCGTATAATCATCTGTTTCAGCATATATAGAACATCTTGAGGACAAACCCGAAAAGCTTTCCATAATTATCCCACTTTCGCCTCCATATAAACCACAAAACTGTGAAATATGAATATAATCTCCCAATACTACATTTCCACTGATAACTGTAAAATCATCTATTCTAACATGGCTTCCAATGCTCAATTTTTCTGGTGTATATAACACAACATGGCATCCTATCAAAACATCTTCTCCACATGATTTTAATCCTAATTCTTCTATTTCTTCCTTACATAAAAAATTATTCATTTTATCTCTACACCACTTTCTATCCCATCATCTAATACCTTTTTTCCTAATTCAAATATATTATTACTATTTCCTTGCGGCAAGATTACAGCTTGCGCATACAGATTGTTCTGGCATATACTGCGTCACTTTCTTTTCTGTTAATTCCAAAAGCGAAAATTTTCTAAAGAGCGAATATATCTGTTGTTCCGTAAAGAAATGTATTGTACCAAGCCCTGCAAAGTAGCCTTTATGGAATATGCATGTGTAGGGGTCTACAAACTCTGTGCTTGAATCTGCCTGTTTCAATGCATCATGTCCATCAGAAAACCAATCAACCCCGAAAAAGTATCCTCCCACAGCTAACTTCTCATATACTGCATCCAGCGTATTTTTCACATCAATATAAGAATTGCATGTGACAGAGCCACGGTCAACAATATAATCAAACATTTCTTCAAAAGGGATTCCCTTTGTGAAATCACCTGTCATTACTTTAACGCCCCTATCCTCAAACCGTTCGTTTAAGATTTTCGTTTGATGTTCACTACCTTCTATTCCATAGTAGGCCATCCCTAAAGATAAGAAAAAGGGGATATTTGCACCTGCCCCACATCCAAGTTCAAGTACTTTCTGTCCTTTCCCATTCCCCTTTGAATACCGATATGTCAAAGAAATCAAGTCCGACCAAGGCCAAACACTGTTATGGCCGCCTGCTTTATAAATCTCATCCCATTCTCCAGAAAAACTCATACTTTTATGTCCTCCCAACTTAACTGCCTGCCATCTTCAATATCATGCGCTGCGATCTTTCCAAGCACCTGTTCCCATTCGGCTGGCCTTATACCATTCCCTGGCCTAAGAAGCGCCAGGTTGCTGACTGAAAGAATTTCTCCTGCCTGGATATTTTTGATTGCCGTGACACTCCGGTGCGCCGCTATCCTCATATCTTGTTCCGCGTCTGTTGGCTTTAATTCCCTGTTTCCTAGCATTTGGCAGGCAATACGGATGCTGTCCGCCCATGTCTTTAATTCCTCTGGCTCTGCGGAAAACCAATGGTCTGGCCCGGGCAAGGTATGGCTCAATGTAAAATGCTTTTCAAATACAGACGCGCCGTACGCAACCGCAAGGACTGCGGCGATATCCCCCTGTGTATGGTCTGATAAACCCAAAACAACATCTGGAAACTTCTCCGCCATGGCAAGCAGCTTAACCACATTGACATCTTCAGGCGGCGTCGGATACTCTGACGTACAGAGCATCAGGCATATGGGGCGCCCGTCCTTTGCCCCGACTGCTTCCAATGCACTCTCCATCTCCTGTTCTGTCGCCATCCCAGAGGAAAGAATCATTGGCAAGCCAAAGGAAGCATACTCCCGAAGCAAAGGAAGGTTTACAAAATCATCCGACCCAACCTTTAATGCCTTTACCCCCAGCCCTACCAACAATTCCACATCCGTTACGCTTACGGGCGTAGATAGGAACATAATCTTCTGCGTATTGCAGAATGCTTTTATTTCCTGCCAGCCATCCCTGGTAAATTCCGTCCGTTTGAACATTTCATACTGGGACTCCGTCACTTCCTTCCCTTGGGATTTATAAGTATACATTTGATTCCGATCCCGGATAAACTCTTCTGTCCGGAAAGTCTGGAACTTTACTGCATCAACGCCTGCCTCCTTTGCAGCCGCAACCATTTCCTTTGCTAGTCCCAAATCACCGTTGTGGTTAATCCCAGCTTCCGCGATAATAAACGGTTCTTTGCCGTTTCCGATTGTATAACGGCCAATCTTAAATTCTTTTCCCATTCGAAGAACCTCCTAAGGCGTCCCTACTGTTTTTTGTCTTTCAACCTGCTTTTCGAATTGCCAATAACATCTCACATCCAATGATAGGAATCACAAGGAGAACCCTTTCGCATTCTTTCTAAGCATATATAGGTACTTTATTTCCGCTACTTCCCAGTCACTTTCATTGTCAATATCCTGGACTTCTGCTTCGGGGACAAGATAGGGAATTGTCTTATGGAATAGGATATCCTGGTTCTGGTAGAAGGCTTCCGTCCTGCACCAATAAAATTGCCCGCAGTCGTGCAGTATTTCTGGCAGATCCTGTGAACGGGAATTGATATGCACCGGATCAGCAGGTGTTAAATATTCCCCTTGCCTTACCATCCCTCTCTGTGGCGGAAAAGAGAACGGCGTCATAGACACCACATTACACGCATCAGAATGTAACAGCATATCGTAACCTTCCCTTAATTTCTCTGTTGTCACAAAAGGCGCGGTCGGGTAAATGCAGCAAAATGCTTCAAACGTCCTGCCACGGTTGTTGTATTCATTTAAAACTTCTAACAAAACATCTGCAGTATCCGCATAGTCATTTGAGTTTTCCTGGCTTCTCATAAATGGCACATCAGCGCCATAACTCCTGGCTATATCCGCAATTTCCATGCTATCCGTGGACACCATGACTGTTTCAAATATCCCACTAACAAGGGCGGCTTCTATGCTATATGCGATAATTGGCTTCCCGCAAAATTGCCGGATATTCTTTTTTGGTATCCGTTTTGAACCGCCGCGTGCAGTAATAATTGCAATCTTAGGCATAAAACTCCTCTTGCTTTCTGTATGTTCCGAACCACTTGTTCCCGTCTACCTTCCCCCATGATTTTTTTCTAACAGGAACCATGTACTATCATCTCCCGGAAAATAATTGTCCCTATGATACTGGAACCCATAATCCACGATCCTACAGTCTGGGTATTTATCCAAAAATTCCCCGGCAAAATCGCGTTTAAACAGCTTCCCCTCATGCCCTCGGTATGGGATCTCCACAGGCGTTGGATTATAATATTCCGAAATACAGATATATTTTCTGGAAGAAGCATATAATTTCTCATATACCCTACAAAGTTCTTCTGGATTTATATGGATCAAAACCCCTGATATCAACGCCATATCATAAACGCTTACTGGATGGAACTCTAAAATGGATGTTTCAAAAACTTTCAGTTGATTTTCAAAAAATGCATCTTCCCTAAGATGTTCTGCCGCCCTATGGTTAATCTCGATCGCAGCGGCCTGGATATTAGGCGCCACTGTTTTTATTGCCTTTAGGTTGATCCCTATATTAGCGCCAAACTCAATCACACTGTCTATCTTATCCGCTTTTCCGAAAACCTTTGAAAACAAGCCAATGGCAGACGCCAGGCTTTCCTTATTACATACGTTCCTCTCTATGTAATTATCCCCAAATTCCCCGCTCCAAAATATCTCCTGTTCTGTTTTATAAACCATTTTTTATCACCTTATCCAATCCTTCAAATATTCCCCAGGTCAATCAGCATGACTGATTAGCTAAGCGCCCTAGAGGCGCATTGCCCGTGGGAATAACCAAAACCTTCTTTAGCCAACAATTCCTGTATCTGGCCAACGCTTAACCATTCTCCATTGTTTCCAGAACTATATTCAAATCCCTCTTTTACCTTTTCCCCACCCGGCAGGATACTGCTTTCTTTCCACCAGTTGTAATGAGGATATATGATATAATGCTTCTCATATTCATAGGCCATGGCAGAATCCTCTCTCGTCACCATGATCTCATGCAATTTTTCTCCTTCCCGGATACCAACTTCCTTTTGCAGGCATCCAGGAGCCATCGCCTGTGCCAGATCCGTAACCTTAAACGATGGGATTTTAGATATAAAGGTTTCGCCCCCTCGTGCCTCCTGTAAAGCTTTAATCACTAGCTGTACCCCTTCCTCCAGGCTAATCCAGAACCGTGTCATACGGAAATCAGTGATTGGAAGGACGTCCTCTCCCTGTTCTATAATTTTCTTAAAAAAAGGGATCACAGATCCCCGGCTCCCGGCAACGTTCCCATACCGGACAACGGAAAAACAGACGTCCTTAGCCCCAGAATATGCGTTTGCCGCAATAAACAACTTATCTGATACCAGCTTTGTCCCCCCATACAAGTTAATTGGGTTTACCGCCTTATCGGTAGATAACGCCACCACCCGTTTTACCCCGCGGTCTAAGGCTGCGTCTACTAGGTTCATCGCCCCGTTGATATTGGTCTTAACAGCTTCTATCGGGTTATATTCACAGGCAGGCACTTGCTTCATTGCCGCCGCATGTACCACATAATCCACGCCGTCCAATGCTCGGAACATACGCTCCCTATCACGGACGTCCCCGATAAAGAAACGAAGCTTTTCTTTATACTTCTTAAATTTATTTGCCATCTGGAACTGCTTGAACTCATCACGGGAATAGATAATGACTTTCTTTGGCTCATAATTCTCCAGAACGTATTCTGTGAATGCATTTCCAAAAGAGCCTGTCCCTCCTGTGATGAGGATTGTTTTCTGGTTTAACATATATTCTCCATTCTGCCAACTTTCCGTTATCGGCACAAATTATAATCTTATTTTAATCCTGTCCGCTCCATAAACTCACAAACGACCTCCCAAAATCCACCTTGTTCTAAATGAGGATCCATCCCTATAACTAACCCTTCTCTCACTCTGTTTTTAGCTTTGCTTTTCCAACGGTTTCTTCGGTATACTTTTTAATGATCTGCGCATATTCCTCTAGCAGCTCCATAAATTTCTTTCCTTGCCTAGCAATCTCAAGCCCTTCCTCATTTACGTTTTCCATCCTTAAATACTGCCCGGAACGGATAATCAATTCCGCCTTTGTCATTGACATCCTCAACAATTGGTAATTAGGGTTTTCCTCAATTTTTTTCCGGTTACGCTTCACTCTTTTTAAAATTTTAACGTAGGTCTGTTTGTCCATAGTTTCACTTCTGCAAAGCTTTTCCATTTGCTGGTATAATTTCTTTCCTTCTCGTGCCAACAATACAATTTCATGTACCTTCTTTGGCGTATCATGGAAAAACGCCAAAATTTTCTCCTGTTCCTCTTTACTGAATATAGGTTCTAATTGATCGATACAAGACTTAATGTCAACCTCTTTGGTACATTCCTGGTCAATGACTTCCGATAAACTCATCAGCTTCGTCCCTTTAATCTTCGCGCCGCCCTCCGTGGCATTAATAAATTCCACTTCATACTTTGATTCCCAACGCTCAATATAATCTTCAAACCATTTACGGTAATCATTTAGGTTCTTTATTGTTGCTACTTCCTCCTCATAATTGCCTGGCACTTTCATAAATCCCTTTGTGTCCTCTTCTGGCATTGTTTCCCGGAATGTTCTATCTGCATGAGATTTGTTGTCCGTATAAGCGAGATCCTGCCCCACAAAGATAATTTTCCGAAAGCCAAGATGGCATACCAATGAAAAAGCTAAGGTAGCGACGGAACCCCCCACGGGAAAACCTTCTATTGTCTTCCCATTCATTTCAAACATCTTATAAATATATGCATAGCCTTCATCCGGGAAAAATTTCTTTCCTGTATGGTAGTCCATAATCGCTTCTGCCGCCGATACATTTGTTAACATTGGAATCTCCTTTGCCTGTTCCATTTCCACTAACTCCAAAGGCTTAACGCCATCCAGAGTAGCGAACATATCTGGGACAATCCCTTCACGCAGCAATGGCTTAACCGCGGTATCCACCGCAATAATAAACGACTTATTTTTCGCCCTTTTTAGTTCTTTTATGTTTTTATCCAACGATGGCCCTGCCGATACTACAAAAGCCGGAATATCATCTGGTATCGTCCGGAAAAGCTGGAACGCTTTATAACCTGTCATGATATACTGTACATTATGATAGAAATTTTCCGCCTGATATGGACTGAAAAACATTTGTGTCCCAACCCGTATATAATATTGTTCTGATTTTTTTACCAGAAATTCCAAGAACTGGTTTACCTGTTCTTTACACAGTTCTATATAATTTGGCAGAATAAAAAATTTCATTAACGGAACTTGATCGCCTTGCAGCATAGTCCCCACAACGCCTTCCAATCCCTCCTCGTTAATCCCGCCTACAATTAGCACAACTATCCTATCTCCAAAAACTTCTTCAAAATCAATCCTATCAAGCTGTTTGTCAAATACGGAAAAGAGAGGTTCATAAAGTAAGAGAATCTCGCTTCCATCTGTTTTTTCTGAAAGTTTTTCCAAATAATGAATATTCCCCATCCCCAAAATAAAAATGGACGCATATGGAACAATCCTGCCCAAGACAGAAATCTGGTTTATTGGATGAGCCATCGGATTACGCCTTCCTGCCAGATAGAGCTTCCGACCGCTTTTATAAACCACAAGGATCCGTTCGCCATTAAACGCCATTTCCTCTGTAACAACGATATCCTCTTTTTTTATCAATTCCTCCCGTCTTTCCTCAATCACATCACAGATACCTGGAAAACGTTTCTCTAATGCTTTCAGGTTCCTATCCCTTAACTTCATTGACACAAGATTTCTCCTTTTCTTTGAAATATTCTTCTGAAAGGAACATCTCTAGATATCCTGAAACCCCCTGCTCTAGGGCGTCCATCATCAGAACATTATCATGCTCTTTCATCGCCGTCCCGCAATCCCTTAAAATACCTATAAGATTATCATAAACCTCCGTTTCAAACCCAAAGGGCTGTTCTAGAAACCACTGGACAAACTCCTGCACCTTAGGGAACAGGCTTTTACTGATATCCACATAATTATTATTGCGATTGTACGTTGCATTGAATCCAAGGAAATTAATCCCCTCATATAACTCTTGTATTTTTTCTTCCACGCGCCTGCCTCCTATATGTTTCGATAAAAAAACCAGCATTTGCTGGTTTTTTTATCTTGACTAACTATTGGATTACTGGAGTAACGACAACACGCCCTGCGTTGCTTGGTTCGCCTGGGCAAGCATTGACTGTCCTGCCTGGGCAAGGATCTGGTTCTTGCTGTATTCAACCATTTCAGATGCCATATCGGTATCACGGATCCTGGATTCTGCTGCCTGTGTATTCTCTGCTACATTATCTAAGTTTGCAATGGTATGCTCCAGCCTATTCTGGATTGCACCAAGAGCTGAACGCTGTGTAGACACAATATTAATCGCATTCTGAACCGCTTCCAGCGTCGCATTCGCCTTATCATAATCATCTACACATGCCGCTGAAAACGTTACTTGTGCTCCAAATCCCCCAATTGTTTGATTAATCTTCTTTGAACCTTCCAGTAAACCAGACCATGCACCACTTGCCATCACCTTATACTGGCTAGCAAGAAGAGGTTTTCCTGCAGTTATTGCAGAATTTAATGTGCTATATAGAGTTGCTGCTGCATCGGCACTTAAGAAATATTGACCATTCGAATTTTTAGCTACCATGCCATCTGACCACATTGCATCTGCCGCAGTGGAAATCAGTTCTTTAAATGCCGTTAGATTATCCGCTTCACTCTTAGTTGGATCGTACTTATAGCTTACTCCCATATAAGTAAAACGATCATATGTTACGCTATCTACTCCCTCAAAGTATGCAAAATTCCTCAAACCAATGGATGCTGCATCCATATTTTCAATGCTAACACTGATTTTCTGGTTTGCATTCGCGCCAACATGAAGGTTCTTATCTGTAAAACTGCCGTCTAACAGCCCCTGCTTATTGAACTGGGTAGTCTGGGAAATCCTGTCAAGCTCATCCGTCAAAGCTGTCAATTCTTGGTTGATTGCATCACGGTCAATATCCTGGTTTGTATCATTCGCGCCTTGTACTGCCAGTTCATGCATACGCTGTAAGATAGAATGCGCTTCATTCAACGCGCCTTCAGCCGTCTGGATTAAGGAAACGCCATCCTGTGCATTTGAGGAAGCCTTGTTCAAACCACGGATCTGAGTCCTCATCTTCTCAGAAATCTTCAACCCAGCCGCATCGTCTGCCGCGCGGTTGATCTTGTACCCAGATGATAATTTCTCGGATGATTTTGCCTGTCCGCTTGTGATTACCCCTAGCTGACGGTTAGAGTTCATTGCTGTAAGATTGTGTTGGATTACCATTGCCATAATATTTTCCTCCTTGTTTTTAATGTGCCTGCCCGTCTATGGCTTTACACTTGGCAGGCCAGTTGCTGCCTGCTATCTTTGGCAGCTATGCCGCAAATCCGTTTGCGTGCATTTCTTAATCTCTTTGCGCAGTTCCCACTGTGCAGGCCAACTATTTTAACGCCGTCCTGCTGTGCAATCTGGCTGTTTCTATAATAAGCAAGAACCCTAGGCATCCCTGCGTTATTACCTGCATTTCAATCCCCTTACCTTGCCACCCCCGCCTAATATGCTGCGTCTGTGGCTTTTCTTTCTTACCTCAAACCCCGTAGCCCCGCAACGGATTCTGCCTTGCGGCTTCTTCCCTTCTGGCACGTTTGCGTTCTTCCATCAGGATTGCCTTAATCTTCTCTTTTGCTTCTTTTGACAATTCCCTTTCCCTGTGGTGCTTCACTTCATTCCCAGGATCTGCCGCCATACCATATTTCTCCAGGGCTGTGCTCCTTACAATATTCATGGACTTTGGCGCATCGATCAAAACGTGCATGTTGTTTGCGCTTCCTCCGGTGAACACTACTTTGATGTTGTCCCCTACCAGCAGGTACTCGCCTGCCTTCACTGTTAATTTCAGCATACGAACCTCCTTGTTTTCCAATCCATTTCCAATATGAACGTTTGATTGCCTCATCCATCCCCAAATGAAACGGCTACCGCATAAAATCATTTAATATGCCTCATTGCCGGGATACATCAATTGCTATAAAATTGTTGTATGGCGGGCAGATTCTTTCGCCTGCTCCCGGATTTGGAATCCGGGCCAGCTGTAACAACTACATCTGATAAAAACAGGAGGTTTCAGACAATGAGTACTACCAAACCAATTCGTAAAGCGGAAGACATTGAAGCGCTGAAAAACTATTTCCTTCACAAGAAACATAACCTGCGTAATTACACCATGGTATGCCTTGGCATCAACTCTGTCTTGCGGATCAGCGACCTGCTGTCCCTGACCTGGGGCGACGTCTATGATTTCGCAAACGGCTGCTTCCGCCAGCATATTTCCATTGTTGAGCGCAAGACGGGCAAGCCGACCGAAAACGCCTTGAACATGAACGCAACGAAAGCCCTGGATTTTTATAAAAATAGCCTTTCTGAGGTAACGGAAGACACTTTTATTTTCCCTGGGCGAGGCGGGAAGAAGCCGCTAAGCCGCAGCCAGGCCTACCGCATCCTGCGTTCTGCTGGACAGGCGTTACATTTCGAGGTAGCCGTTAGCTGCCACAGCCTGCGCAAGACCTTTGGTTACCACGCCTGGAAAATGGGCGTGCAGCCTGCCGTGTTAATGCAGGTCTTCAACCATTCCTCGTTCCAGGTGACAAAGCGGTATCTGGGAATTGAACAAGATGAGATTGACCAGGTATTCCTGGCGATAAATCTGTAAGAACCAAAATATCATTTCTAATGCACATAGAAATGGAACAAGCCCAGAAACCGGAAAATAAATGATGTTTCCAAACCTTATATCACGAAGGCTTCATCCTTATTTAATGAAGATCCAACCCTTCTTATATAGGTTTATCAGATTTTTCTGGCGTACTGGGCTATTTGTTGTAAGATAAAATAAGGATTTTAGGTTTCATTCTTCTCCTTAAGACGGAAAATAAAGCAGTATGGCTCAAAGGCTCCTGGCATACGTCGTTTTCTCTATTATCTCTTGGTAAATATATGATTTAGCCAAATCCCCCAGCAAGCTGATGGAACATTTCTTAGCTTGTTTTTAGCAAGCCTGTCCCAAGGAGTAGGGCATTTGCACTCAAAGGGCGCATTGCCCCAATGGCTTAGAATTTATGACTCAAACTTCGCACTTGAATAAGTACCTATGCACCTTGAAAATTCAATAATAAC
>CAOKNO010000006.1 GCA_948470065.1 uncultured Eubacterium sp.
GGTTCAAAGTTTTTGGAGTATTGAGCATTTCTATATGTTCATGAATAATTCAGGTTAAAGTATATATGAAGGCGAGGAAAGAAGCATATGATAGAAAAGTCAAATCAAACCTAAGTTATAATAGGAAGTTGGAGAGAGATGGGAACGGCGTAAAAAAAGGTAAATATGTCACAAATCAGTATGACGTTAAAACGCCTGGCAGGAAGGCCGGGAATTATAGGTTTGGCTTTACTTCGTTTGCAGGGGTTGGATGCGAAGTTGCAGCGGCTTATAATGCAATGATAAATTTTGGAAAACCTGAAAAGCTGTCCAGTACAATCTATTGTTTTGAAGTTTGGGGAATTGAATTAAGAATTGCAAATGGGCATGCGGGATCGAATCCATTTGAAATTTACAGATATTTAGATAAAAGGGGCGTCAAGTATAAAAAATATTATAATTTCCAGGATTTGAAACGTGCGGTTAATCAACGGAAGAAATGCAGGATTATTATGTCAAGATGGAATAGTAAATTGATGGATGGATTACATACATTTTTCATTAGAAAGACGGGAAAGACAGGTGGAGAGGCTTTTAAAAGTTTTAATTGGGATTATAAATCCTATGGAGTTCCTAGTTCGTCTTTGGATACCTTTAATAATGGATTGAAATTCTTTGTTGGGTATATCATATGGATATAAAAAGGAAAGATAGATGGAAAGACTGTATATGCGTGCTGTGTTTTATAATTTTGATGGTATTTAACTTAAGGATGGTAACCTGCCAGAAGAAGTTTTTTGCTTACCGATGTAGATGGGTATGTGAAGAGCCATATATTTGCTTGGAAAATAATCATGATGTGTATTTGGAGATAGATGGTAAGATAAGGAAGCTGAGTGGTGGATGGCAGCCAGACGGGAGTGGTTTGGAAGTGTATGGCTCGATACCAGAAATGGGGTTTTATGGTAAGAATGATCTCATCTGGGCAGCGGATTGCGAGGTCAAGTTCGACAGGTTGATCATTACAGTTGTGGAGGATAACGTGTCCGATTGTGAAGGGGAGAAGTATATATTAAGGCAGGAGAAGTATGAAACAGAAGAACTGGATTGATGCAGGATTATAATGTCAAGATGGAATAGCAAGTTGAAGAGTGGGTTGTGGTTTTTCGTGGGGTATATCATATGGATATAAAAAGGAAAGATAGATGGAAAGACTGTATATGTGTGCTGTGCTTTATAATTTTGATGGTATTTAACTTAAGGATGGTAACCTGCCAGAAGAAGTTTTTTGCTTACCGATGTAGATGGGTGTGTGAAGAGCCATATATTTGCTTGGAAAATAATAATGATGTTTATATGGAAATAGATGGTAAGATTAGAAAGTTAATTGGTGCGTGGAAATCAGATGGGAGCGGTATAAAAGTGTATGGCTCGATACCAGAAATGGGGTTTTATGGTAAGGATGATCTCATCTGGGCAGCGGATTGCGAAGTCAAGTTCGACAGGTTGATCATTACAGTTGTGGAAGACAATGTATCCGATTGTGAAGGGGAGAAGTATATATTAAGGCAGGAGAAGTATGAAACAGAAGAATTGGATTGATGCAGGATGGCTGTGCGTGTTATTTGGTGCGTTGTGTATAGGGGCTTTTCTGTATTCTAGGAAAGTTGAGCCATCTTCTATTTTCCATCAGTCAGTGAGGGGAATTGTAGAGTTAAAGGCAGGGGATGGTATGCGGGAAGAAAATTATGGAACGGCTGTCTTTCTGGATCAGCAGGGTACATTAATTACAAATGCCCATATAGTAGTGCGGAAGAAGGAACACAAGTATCAGCCATATAAGGATTATGCGATACGTTTTGCTTCAGAAGAGGGGTATCATAGCGTTCGTTTGGTAAGGTATGACATGGATTTGGATCTTGCAGTGTTACAGTTGGAAAACCAGGGCGTTTTGTTCCAGGCAGTTACGATTGGAAAAAAGGAAAAAATTGATTATGGGGATTCTGTCTATGCGGTTGGAAATGCCATGAATTATGGGATTTCGATGGAACAGGGGATTATCAGCCGGCCAAATGTTAAATTGGAATATGCTGGAAAAAGCAGGGAAGTAATACAGTGTGATATGAATATAACTTCTGGAAATAGCGGCGGCGCATTGTTGGATGAAAATGGAAAGCTGATAGGGATAACAACTTTTCGGACAAAAAACATGGATGGTACGGTTGTTTATGGATTGGCGTATGCCATTCCAATCTATACAGTATTGGAATATGTGGGCGCAGGATAGTAGCATTTCTTTCTTCTTGGATGGTAAATTTGTGTTGGAAGCTTGCTTTACAGATCTTATGGTATTGTGTTATAATACTGCCAGGTATGGTACTGCCCCAGGGCAAAGCAGCTTGTACGCCGCGTTGCGCTGGGCAATGGATAGGAATTCAGGAGGATAATAAGTTCAAGGAGGAAGAATACCAATGGAAGATTTACGTGCACAGCAGATAGAGGCTCTGGAGGTGCTTTGTGATTACAATGAACGTCTGGTAAAGGGGATCCATGACATCATTGGAGAGTTAGAAGGGGAGCGTTTGGAAGATACCGATAAGTTCCTAGAAAACATTATCAACGGGATTAATTGGGAAATCAATGTTTTAAACGGGACAATGGCGTTGATCAATGAGAAGGAAGAACGCATCCGCAAAGAGGAGATGAACGAAGGCATCCAGGAGCTTAGCAAAGCGCTGGGCGGGAAGGATGACAAGGAAATGGCCGCCGCTCTTACAAAGGCTTTGCCGATATTTGAGGATTTGGGCAAGGCGGCAAAAGAAACGCTGGAGAGATAATATGATGGAAACCTTTTGGTACCATGAATTACAAAATGGGGACACTCAAATAAAATAAACATTGAGAATTTTTAAAGGCTTTGTTATAATAAGGAAAACCAAGAATTTTATGGGATTAGGAAGGAGGTTATGTTATGGGCATTTCATCCATCAATAGCAGCCGTAGCCAAAGCTTGTATTGGAACCAAAACATGATGCGCAGCTACCAGCGTCTGGCGACGGGGAAGAAGATCAATTCCGCGGCGGATAACGCGGCGGGCCTTGCAATTGCCCAGAAAATGCTTACCCAGAGCAATGGGTATGATATGGGGACGCGGAATGCAGCGACCTCACAGGATATGATAAATGTTGCAGAAGGTTCGCTCTCTACCGTGGAAGACTCCCTGCAGCGTATCCGGGAGCTGAGCATCCAGGCGTCGAACGACGCAATTTACGGCGCAGATGACCGCGCGGCAATCCAGCAGGAGATCGAAGGCTTGAAGAGTTCCATTTCGGATGCAGCAAGGAATACGCAGTTCAACGGTAAGAACCTTTTGGATGGCTCTATGGGCAGCTCCCATGTGGCGTCCGGCCCAGATGGAAGCGGCATGGATATCAATATGCCAAATTCTGTGCTGGAATCTCTGGGGATTGCGGATTACGATGTGACGAAGGATTTCGATATCTCCGTGATTGACAATGCATTAGAGAAGGTGTCTTCCGCCAGGAGCGGGCTTGGCGCATCGTACAACAGGCTGTCCTACACGATGAACTACAATTCTTATGCATCGCTGAACGTAACGGCGTCACGCAGCCGGATTGAAGATCTGGATTATGGGAAGGCCGTTTCGGATAAGCAGAAGCAGGATTTGCTGCAAGAATACCGGATTATGATGCAGAAAAAGCAGCAGACGGAGAATGGAAGGTTTATCCAGTTGCTGAAGTTCCAGTCATAAGAAGCTGTCTGTGATACTAGGGATATAAGAAAACCTTACCGATCCTGATCCATTGGGTTGCCAGTTGGATAGGGGCTGGTAAGGTTTTTCTATGGTGTTAACAATACCGATCCATCATCATCCCAGAATAGATGGATGTGACGTAAGGCGTTACCAGGTTCTTGTCAGGCCTTTTGTAGGTGACAAGCAGCTTATCGACATAACGCATTGGATCGAGAGAGGCGTTGTTCGCCTTCGTATTCAATAAATCCTTGAAGTTATTCAGCACGGTTAAGTTCTCTTCGGCGTGTTCATCGGACACGGCTTCTGTTAAAACCGCTTTGTCAATGGAAATCTCCCCATTGTCCCCAACCATAAGCCCCATGCTCTCTAGGCTGTTCTGGTAAGTGAACGCCGTGCTGCTCATATCGTGGTATAGCTTGACGCTCTCTTGCTGCAGGCCGGAATATTTGTCCGCAGTATGAAGGATTGCATTGTATGAGTCTACCAGCGTCTGGATATTGTCCGTCATAGCTTCGGCATTCGTCTTAAAGCCAATAATGGCTGGGTTCCCTTCTTCGCTGATCCCGTGAAAGGACAGTTCGAACATATTCCGGAAGATAAACGTATTGGAATAGGAAGAACGTTCGAGGCCGTTGAGCAGGAAGGTGGAATTTTGCGCCCGCTGTGAAATCTTGTCAATCCCCAACGCTTCAATTGCGGCGATGGAATCACGATCGACCTGCGGGGCAATGGAGAACAAAGCGTTTTCCCCATTTGCAATCCCGGTGGAAACGGATTCAACCTGCAATGCGCTCAAGTCGTTGGCGTCTTCCACAACCGTAGCGCGCAGCCCGATATCTGCATTGGTAATCAGGCCTGCCAGCTTATTCTGGACAGAATAATTCGTATCCTCCGCATGGACAGAAAACTGAAATTCAAATGCCGACGAGCCGTTTTCCAAATCAAAGGAGTAAGAACCTGGCCTGAGGTTCAAGCGGTTTTTGTCTAGGAAATTCCCCAGATTGATCTGGGGCAGGGCCAGTTCCTTCACTTCTACACGAAAATTCTCCTCTCCATCCAAATCCCGGTTGTTGCCGATGTAGTTGGCAGATACTACGTCTTCTTGGGAAGAAATAGCGATTTTTTTCTGGAATGCGTTGTCTATACCTTCTTCAGCATCAGAAAGAGAGGCAACTACGTTTTTGATCGCGCGGGTACTCTCCTTGATGTCAATGGCAAATTTCTGAACATCCACTGTGTGCCGGATTTTGTAGAGAGGGGAATCCTTATTGATTTTTACGATTTTATTATATACGCTGCGCAGCTCGCTTTTCTTATGGGAATCATATCGGGAAGCCGACTGGTTCGCATAAGTGCTCAGATAATAATTGTAGGCTGTATTAATGGCAGCCATGTGCATCCCCTCCTTTCATCCTTGAAATCGTGTAAAAACACGGGGGTAGTATTACTCCATGTATTAGTAAATATATCGGCAATCTGACGCATAATGTTTAGAATTTTTTTATAATTATGAAAGAAAGATTACATGCGGAAAAAGTAGTTGACGTGGCTCTTTGGTTTGTGGTATATTAGACGAGTGATGGAAGTAGGTCTTTTTTTTATGCCTAAATTTAGAAGTTAAGTGGAGGTGGAAGTTGTGCGCACAAAAATAACACTGGCATGTACGGAATGTAAGCAACGTAACTACAACAAGACAAAAGACAAGAAGACCCATCCGGACCGGATGGAAACCAAGAAATACTGCAGGTTCTGCAGGAAGCATACGTTGCACAAAGAAACGAAGTAATGGAGGTGGCGGCAAGAGATGGGAGAAACCAATACGGATAAGGCACCAAAAACGAGTTGGTTCACCGGTCTGAAGGCTGAATTTAACAAGATTATCTGGCCAGATAAGAAATCGATTACCAGGCAGACGATTGCAGTCGTAGCTGTTTCAGTTGTCCTGGGGCTGATTATTGCAGTGCTTGATGTGATTATTAAATATGGCGTAGATTTCCTGGTGAATTTATAGGAGGCATGGTGGTTTATGGCAGAGGCAAACTGGTATGTGGTCCATACCTATTCAGGTTATGAGAACAAAGTCAAGGAGAATATCCAAAAGACAATTGAAAACCGACACCTGGAAGATCAGATTTTAGAAGTGCGGGTCCCGATGCAGAATATTGTGGAAACGAAAAACGGCGTCGAGAAGACGGTCAAGAAGAAGCTGTTTCCAGGATATGTCCTGCTTCACATGGTAATGAATGATGATATATGGTATGTCGTAAGGAATACGAGGGGTGTTACCGGATTTGTGGGTCCGGGGTCTAAGCCCGTGCCACTCACCGAAGCTGAAATGAAACCATTGGTTGTTGAAGAGGAGCAGATGGTTGTAGATTTTGCGGAAGGCGATTCCATTCGTGTGACAGGCGGTCCCTGGAAAGATACGGTTGGTATGATCCAGTCCATGAACTTAGGAAAGCAGACGGTTACAATCAATGTAGACCTGTTCAGTCGTGAAACACCGGTCGAAATAAGTTTCACAGATATTGAGAAATTATAAGAAGGAGGAAATTCCAAATGGCAAAGAAAGTAGAAGGATATATTAAGTTACAGATTCCTGCTGGAAAAGCTACACCAGCGCCGCCAGTCGGACCGGCGCTTGGGCAGCATGGCGTAAATATCGTTGAATTTACGAAGCAGTTCAACGCTAGGACGGCTGACCAGGGGGATTTGATTATTCCGGTTGTAATAACCGTATTTTCAGACAGGAGCTTCAGCTTCGTTACGAAGACGCCGCCGGCTCCGGTCCTGATTAAGAAGGCATGTAATATTAAGTCTGGTTCCGCTGTGCCGAACAAGACGAAGGTAGCGACCCTTTCTAGGGCAAAGCTCCAAGAGATCGCAGAGCTGAAGATGCCGGATCTGAACGCAGCTTCCTTAGAAGCCGCTATGAGCATGATCGCAGGGACTGCAAGAAGCATGGGCGTAACGGTGGAAGAGGCCTAAAGCAACTTAGCGCGGCTAGAAAGGCTGGGCTGGCAACATCGTGGGAGGGACTGCTCCCGATATCACCACTAGGAGGTTATTTAGGATGAAACGAGGAAAGAAGTATGTAGAAGCTGCCAAAGCAATCGACCGGGCAGTACAGTATGATACAGCAGAAGCAATCAGCCTTGTGAAGAAGGCTGCGGTTGCCAAATTTGACGAAACTGTTGAAGTCCACATTAGGACAGGATGCGACGGGCGGCATGCAGAACAGCAGATCCGCGGCGCGGTAGTCCTGCCGCATGGGACAGGCAAAGCTGTTAAGGTTTTGGTTTTTGCAAAAGGAGATAAAGTCGACGAAGCGTTGGCGGCAGGCGCTGACCATGTGGGCGGGGAAGAATTGATCCCGAAGATCCAGAACGACGGGTGGCTGGATTTTGACGTAGTAGTCGCTACTCCGGATATGATGGGCGTGGTAGGCCGTCTGGGACGTGTGCTCGGGCCAAAAGGATTGATGCCGAACCCGAAGGCGGGGACTGTAACCATGGATGTGACGAAGGCAGTTAACGAAATCAAAGCAGGTAAGATCGAATACCGTTTGGATAAGACGAATATTATCCATGTGCCAATTGGAAAAGTATCTTTCTCAGAAGAAAAATTAGCGGACAACTTCCAGACCCTTATGGATGCCATTATAAAGGCTAGGCCATCCGCGCTGAAAGGCCAGTATTTAAGGAGCGTTACCTTAGCCCCCACGATGGGACCTGGCGTGAAGATCAATACAGCGAAGCTGGTTTAATTTTTATATTGACATCAAAAATAGACCGTGTTATATTATACAAGTGTAATGCCGGAGACAGCAGGCGCCAGAGGGCGTAACGATATGGCCTGCCGAGGAGATTTACAGGGTATGCTATAGGCATGCCAGTAAAGATTGGGAATTATTCCAAGCCTCTTTGCCTTCGGGCAGAGAGGCTTTTATTAAACGATAAGGAGGTGCACGATTCGTGGCAAAAGTAGAATTGAAACAGCCAATTGTGCAGGAAATTTCGGAACAGATTAAAGACGCGCAGTCTGTCGTATTGGTGGACTACCGCGGATTGACTGTGGATGAAGATACACAGCTTCGGAAGCAGTTGAGGGAAGCAGGCGTCAGCTACAAGGTTTATAAGAATACATTGATGAACTTTGCGTTCCAGGGGACAGACTATGAGAGCCTGGCTCCGCTTCTGAAAGGACCAAGCGCAATTGCGATCTCAAAGGATGATGCGACAGCCCCGGCAAGGATCCTTGCGAAGTTTGCAAAGACAGCCCCGGCATTAGAGCTTAAGGCTGGCGTTGTGGAAGGTGATTTTTATGATGCAGACGGGATTAAGGTAGTTGCATCCGTTCCATCCAGGGAAGAACTGCTTTCCAAGTTCTTGGGAAGTATCCAGTCCCCGATTACCAACCTTGCCCGCGTCCTGAACCAGATTGCAGAACAGGGCGGCGGAGAAGCAGCAGCCGCAGCAGCAGGGGATGCCCCGGCAGAAGAAGCAGCAGGGGATGCCCCGGCAGAAGAAGCAGCAGGGGATGCTCCGGCAGAAGAAGCCCCGGCAGAGGCTTAAGGATCAGATGGTACAGGCTGGCCTTAATAGGCAGCGCGGCCTGTGCATAGAGCCATAGTGGTTTGGACCATCCGCCATGCACCGCATACGCATATGGCGTGCGGCAAGGCTGGATGTTAAGTAAGAATCAGAATATTATAAAATGGAGGTAGATTAGAATGGCAAAGTTAACAACAGAAGAATTTATTGCAGCAATTAAAGAGTTAAGCGTATTGGAGCTGAACGAATTAGTAAAGGCTTGTGAAGAAGAATTTGGCGTATCTGCAGCAGCAGGCGTTGTAGTTGCAGCAGCAGGCGGGGATGGAGCGGCAGCCGCTGAAGAAAAGACAGACTTTGACGTAGAACTGACAGAGATCGGGCCGAACAAGGTTAAGGTTATCAAGGTTGTACGTGAAGTAACTGGCTTAGGCTTGAAGGAAGCAAAAGAGTTGGTTGACAGCGCGCCTAAGATGGTGAAAGAAGCTGCTGAAAAGGCAGAAGCAGAAGATATTAAGGCTAAGTTAGAAGCAGAAGGTGCGAAAGTAACCTTAAAATAACCCTATAGGTTAACAGGCAAGAGTGAACGGCTCCATCCATTGGGAGGTAATCCCAGGATGGAGCTATTGTGTTTTATCCCCGCAGAGGTTTGGGGTCTATAATAAGCCAAGGAAAGGGCGGGATCCTGCTGCAGGGAAGGGCGCGTAGAATCATAGAAAAGAGGGAAAGAGATGGCGATTATCAAGCCTTTTTGTGCAATTAGGCCCAACAGGGAAAAAGCCGGGCAAATAGCGGCTCTTCCTTACGATGTATACAACCGTGAGGAAGCAAAGGAAGTGGTAAGCAGGAACCCGGAAAGCTTCTTAAAGATTGACCGGGCGGAAACGCAGCTTGGGGACGAGGTGGATCTCTATGCCCCGCAGGTATACCAGAAAGCACATGATACGTTGTGGGAGATGGTAGAGGATGGATCGTTTGTGAAAGAAACACAGGAATGCTATTACATTTACGAGCTGACCATGGATGGGCGGACGCAGACTGGCATTGCTGCATGCGCATCCATTGATGATTATGAAAACGGCGTGATTAAGAAGCATGAGAACACCAGGGCGGAAAAGGAAGCGGATCGTATCCGCCATGTGGACGCCTGCAATGCGCAGACTGGGCCGATTTTCCTTGCGTACCGCAGCAATCCCAAGATCAACCAAGTGGTAGCGCAGGTAAAGGAAGGCCGGGCATTGTATGATTTTGTGTCGGAGGATGGGATACGCCATAAGGTCTGGGTGGTATCAGACGTCGCGCAGATCGCGCTTATCCAGGAAACATTTGCAGGCATTGGGGAGATCTACATTGCGGACGGGCATCACAGGGCGGCGTCCGCCGTAAAGGTAGGGCGGATGCGCAGGGAGGCGCATCCGGGCTATACAGGGGAAGAGGAGTTCCATTTCTTCTTATCGGCGCTGTTTCCAGACGACCAGCTTATGATTATGGACTATAACCGGGTGGTAAAGGACTTGAATGGTCTGACGGCGGAGGGCTTCCTTACAGAGGTTTCCAGGATTTTTGACGTGGAAGGGCCTCTTTTGGAGGCGGCGAAGCCAGAGAAGAAGGGCAGCTTTACGATGTTCCTAGAAGGGAACTGGTATCGCTGCACAATTCGGCCGGAGGATGTTTCGGATGATCCGGTGGAGGGGCTGGACGTGTCGGCGCTTCAGCGGAAGCTGTTCGCCCCGGTGTTACAGATCTTGGATCCGAAGACAGACAAGAGAATTGATTTTGTGGGTGGGATCCGGGGGCTTGCAGAGTTGGAACGCAGATGCAGGACGGACTGTGCGGCAGCGTTTGCGATGTATCCCACGTCCATCCAGGAGTTATTTGCGGTAGCCGATGCGGGTATGCTGATGCCGCCGAAATCCACCTGGTTTGAACCGAAGCTGCGCAGCGGCCTGTTTATCCACGCACTGGAGGAATAAAGGGATCCGCTCTGCCAATGCGAGGGCGGCTTGTAAATATTTTTCGGGCTGCCAGAGCAGACTTTTTTTGACAAATTTCTTGCCTGGGGTTTGATATGCTATTTTTCTGTGCCTAGGATTATTTAGTTGGAGGAAAAAATGGAATTAAAGGATTATTTGCAACAGGAGGAATTTGTCGTAACATGCGAATGCGCCATCTGCCTGATGGAGGCGAAGCTTCAGGTGATCAATGCAGAGCTTGGCATACAATATGGAAGGAAGGTCATCCATAGCTGTTCTAGCAGGATTAAGTCGTATGACAGCATTGCCGCGAAGCTGAGGAATAAGGGCCTGGCGGTAACGGCGGAAAATATGGAACATTACCTGAACGACGTGGCGGGTGTGCGCGCTGTCTGCACTTATACAGACGATCTGTACCAGATTGCAGAAATGCTCTGCGCACAAGAGGAAATGCGCCTGATTAAGCAGAAGGATTATATTAAGAGCCCGAAGAAAAGCGGATACCGCAGCCTTCATCTGATCTTTGAGGCGCCGGTATTCCTTCGGGAAAATACACGGTATGCGAAGGTAGAGGTGCAGCTTCGGACAGGGGCTATGGATTATTGGGCAGGCCTGGATTACCAGCTTCAATATAAGAAAGAGCACCGTGAGGCAAAGAACATTGGCAGGGAACTGAAACAGTATGCAGCCGCCATTGAGCAGATAGACAGCAAGGTATTGGAATTAAGGAAACGGATCGAGGCAATCTGATCCGTTACATAAGATAATGGAGGGTATGATGTTCAAAGTATTTTTGGTGGATGATGAAAGCATAGCCAGGGATGGCCTGCGGGAAAATATTATGTGGCAGCAGCAAGGTTTCCAGCTTGTCGGGGAAGCTGGCGATGGGGAAAAGGCATTGCCGCTGATACGTAAGCTGAAACCCGATGTGCTGATTACGGACATCAAAATGCCTTTTATGGACGGGTTGGCGCTGGCGCGGATTGTAAGGCATGAATTTCCAAAAATAAAGATTGTGATTATCACCGGTTATAATGATTTTGAATTTGCCAGGCAGGCAATCCAGATCGGCGTGGAACAGTATTTGCTAAAACCGGTAAACCGCTCCATCATGCAAAAAGCGCTACAGGAAGTGCGCCGTAAGATCGAACTAGAACAGTCCCAGGAAGAAGACCTTGAGAAATTCCGGGAAGATATGCTGGAATATGAACAATTCTCAAAGCGGAATTTCTTTGAGAAGATATTTGAAGGGCAGCTTTCGGTACAGGAAATCTATGAGGAAGCGCAGGAGTATTCCCTAGAGATGGATGCGGATGGGTACAACCTGGCAATGGTTAGCTTGTGGGAAAAGCGTGATTCTGGGAAAGGCCTGCAGGATCCCAGGCTGCTCGCCGGGAAGAGGGAGGAACTGACGCGGTATTTCCAGCGGTATCCGGAATACCTGATCTTCCGGTGGAGCATCCATACGTATGGGATCCTAATCAAAGGGGAAGAGGAGCAGATGGAAGGGCTTAAGGTAAGGTGCCAGGAGAATATTGTACGGATTTGTTCCGGACATGACACAGAACTGGAATGGTGCTGTGCGGTCGGCGATCCGGTCGGGCGGTTAAGCCTCCTGCCGCAGGTCTACTACCAGGTAAACCATATGATGTCTTACCGTTTCCTGATGCCTGGGCAGCATATCCTTACAATGGAAGCAAAGCACATGGCGCCCGCGCGGGAAGGGGATGGCGCGTTAGAGGGCGTGGATCTTGCGAAGACTGACCCAGAGATTATCCGCCAGTTCCTGGCGCATGGGAAAGAGGAGGAAGTGGATGGGTTTGTAGATGGTTATTTAGAAAGCCAGAGGTATGCCCTTGGCTCTAGGATGTTCCGTGATTACCTTGTATTAAGCATACGCTTTACCACGGCGTCCTATGTGGAACGTCTGGGCTATAGCCAGAAGGAATTGCTGGAAGATACGTATACCAGCAAAATGCAGGGCCTAAGCCTGGGAGCCAAGGATCTGAAGCCATACATGAAGGAATTGCTGCGCAAGGCAATCCAGATGGCGGATGAAATGCCGGACAGCCGGAGCAAACGGATGATTAAAAAGGCCATGGGTTATATTGACGGGCATTACAAAGAAGAATCCATTTCCCTAAATGAGGTTGCTGCGGCTGTGGAAGTCAGCGCCAATTATTTCAGCGCAGTATTCCGGCAGGAAATGGGGATGACATTTACGGAATATCTGACCCAGAAACGGATGGAGAAGGCAAAGCAGCTTTTGCGGCAGACGGAACGCCATTCCGGCGCCATTGCAGCGGAGGTGGGGTTCAAGGATCCGCATTACTTTAGCTTTGTCTTTAAGAAAACGCAAGGCTGCACCCCCAGGGAATACCGCAGCGGCGGGGGGCGCTAATCCAGCGCCCGGCCCGCTAAGGGCGCCTCGTTGGTTCAGAAGCAGCCGCAAGGAAAGGGGCGTCGCTCCCTTTTGGGACAAGGTGCCAGGAGAGTTCTGTGGAATAGACGGACGCCCCTTGTATCATGTTAAGGAGGGCGGTTGCCGCGGCCGTCCCAAGCTTATGGTTCTTATGGGCAAGCGAAGTGATCCGGATTGCGCTCGCATCGCTTAAGTAGCTGTTATCAAAAGAAACGACGGAGATATCCTCTGGTATCCGGATGCCGGCATAAGATATTTCCTTGATCAACCAGTATGCAATCTCATCGTTTTGGCAAATGGCGGCGGAGAACAGGTTCCGGTTCCGGCGGAGGAAGGATGTGAGGAACCCGGTATCTGATTTTGCCTCTAATGCTTCTAGCTTTACAGCGTCGTACCAGGCCACAAGGTCATCCGAAAACGCAATGTCGTAGTCGCGCAAGGCTGCGGCATAGCCGGAGTACCGTTCTAGCCCTTGGGTATCGTCAATCTTAAAAATCCCTGCAATCTTGGTATGCCCCCGTTGGATCAGATGTTTTGCCAGAAGGTATCCGCCGTGGTAATCGTCATGCTTGATACAGACTGGGGAAGGCAGCCCTGGGTAATTCCCGCCCAAGAACAACACGCAGACCCCTTTTGCCATTAAGTTCCGGTAAAGATCCAGGTTCGGGTTGGGCAATGCGTTTTTCGTCCCTTCCACAATCAGGCCGCGTATGGAAGCGGCTTTCAAGCTTTCTAAAATTTCACGCTCGGCTGAAATCCTCGCATGGGTGGAGTAAATATTCGTAGAATACCCTTTTTCGCGGAGCGCAGACTTAATGTCCGCCAAAACGGCTGGCGTGGTATATTCATCGGCATTGTTCACAAGGATCCCAATGGTATTTTCCATAGAGCCAAGACCGGTGGAGAAAGACCCGCTGCCCTGGCGTTTTTCAATAAGCCCTTCTTCCGACAGGAGATGCAGGGCGGCCCGGACCGTCTGGCGGCTGACCTGGTATTGGCTGCACAGATCCTGCTCGGAAGGCAGCTTGTAGACCCCGTTGCCTGTATTCTGTAAGAGCTGGGCTTTTAAAATATCTGCAAGGCGTTTGTATTTTGCGGGCATGGCCAAGCCTCCTTTTGCATAGAATAAAAATAAACGGTATGGTTCAAGTATGTTCTTAAGGATAGTATACTATAACTTCAGGTGAGTGTCACGGAAGAAGTGATAGAAATCTTGGAATAATTAATATCAAAAGTGTGATTTATAAAAATTTAATTCTAATATTAATTATTTTAGCATAGAATAATTAATAAACGGAGGTGTAAAATTACTATTTTTTTTCAATGAGAAAAAAAGTGACAAAAAAAACAGGCAAATCCAGGATTGTATTTCGGTTAGTTTTTCAAGAATATGGATTATATTATTAAAATATCTAACTTTATATGAGAAAAACATAAAAAAATTTTTACTTGTATTGAAAATATAGAGAAAGATAAAGAACTTATATTGGATATTGCGACAAACATAAATTTGCAAGGGAAAATGATATTGACGAAGGGAGGATAAAAAACTAAAATAGGAAATACAGACGGCAATTGTGCCGATCAAAGAAAGGGAGGACATGTTAAATGTTAAGAAAGAAGTTAGTAGCATTACTGGCAGTAGCAGTAGTAGCAGTAGGTGTAGTAGGTTGTGGCGGCGGCGGAGAACAGCCGGCATCCACAAGTGACAACAATCAGTCAGACGCTCCGGCGGATGACGCAGCAGATGCACCAGCAGACGATGCAGCGGACGCTCCGGCAGACGACGCAGCGGATACTCCGGCAGACGACGCAACCGATGAACCAGCAGACGACGCAGGTTCTGAAGGCGGCACAATCAAGGTTGGCGTTATCAACAACGACCCGAACGAGTCTGGATACCGTACCGCTAACGATGCAGATTTACAGAGGGTGTTCTGTGCAGAGAACGGCTATGACGCTTCTTTTGCTTACAGCAACAAGAACGACGAACAGATTACCGCAGCGCAGCAGTTCATCCAGAACGGCGTAGATTACCTGCTTCTTTCCGCTGCTGATACATCAGGCTGGGATGGCGTGCTTCAGGATGCACAGGCACAGGGCGTAAAGGTTATCTTATTCGACCGTGTTATTGATGCAGACGAAAGCTTCTATGAAGCATCTATCGTTTCTGATATGGACGCAGAAGGTGAAAGGGCAGTAGAATGGTTAGCAAGCCAGGGGTTGGATGAATACAAGATTATCCATCTTCAGGGCGTTATGGGTGCGGCAGCACAGCGTGGACGTACCGGCGCGCTTGACGCTAAGGTCCAGGAAGACGACAAGTGGACGCTTGTAGCACAGCAGACTGCTGAGTGGAATGCAGAGAAGGCACAGCAGATCGTACAATCTGTTATCGCTGCCGGCGATGACTTTAACGTAATCTATGCAGAGAACGATGATATGGCTAAGGGCGCTGTAGCAGCTCTTGACGCAGCAAATATCAAGCATGGCGCTGGCGAAAAGGTTATCATTATGGGCTTTGACTTCAACAGGTGGGCATTAGAAGAAGTTAAGAAGGGCACGTGGAACTACGATGGCCAGTGTAACCCATACCAGGCTGATGAAATTGATAAAGTAATTAAGACGCTCGAAAGTGGTGGAACTGTTGAACAGAAACAAATCATCATGGAAGAAAAGGGTGTTGATCACGAAACAATTACAGACGAAGATATTGAGAACTTCGGTATCTAAGGATAAACTGTGTTGATAAGATAAGAGTGATATTAAGCGAATTTTAAAAAGCGCGGCGCGGTGAAGCATGGGAAGTTTACAGGCTGCACCGCGCTTCGTTTTTTGAAATAAATTTTTAGGAGGTGAACTCAAGGGTGAAAGACAATGCTGTATTAGAGATGAGGAACATCCACAAAAGCTTTCCCGGAGTTAAAGCCTTGCAGGGAGTAGATTTCACACTGCGTAAAGGGGAAGTCCATGCATTGATGGGTGAAAATGGTGCAGGGAAGTCAACTTTAATTAAGGTCTTAACGGGAGTTTATGGGAAGGACGAGGGAGAGATTTTCCTTGACGGGAACCAGGGAGCGGTTGCAATCCATTCGCCGCAGGATGCACAGAAGCTTGGGATTAGTACTGTGTACCAGGAGATTACGTTATGCCCGAACCTGTCGGTTGCCGAGAATATGTTTATCGGCCGTACCAGCGGGATGGGGCAGAACTGGAAGAAGATGAACGCCGATACGGAAAAGATCCTGAAGTCTTTGGATATCCCGGCAACTGCAACACAGCAGTTGGAAACATGTTCCATTGCAGTTCAGCAGATGATCGCAATTGCGCGTGCTGTGGATATGGAATGTAAGGTACTGATTCTGGATGAGCCTACGTCCTCTTTGGATGAACAAGAGGTTGCGAAGCTGTTTAAACTGATGCGCGATCTGCGTTCTAGGGGCGTTGGTATTGTGTTTGTAACGCATTTCCTGGATCAGGTGTATGAAATCTGCGACAGGATCACGGTTATGCGCGACGGCCAGTTAGTCGGCGAGTTCGAGATCAAAGACCTGCCGCGCGTGAAGCTCGTTTCCAAGATGCTTGGGAAAGAGATGGATGATATGTCTGATATTAAGGGTGAACAGAAGGCTTACGAAAGGAAGGCTGGCCTTGCGCCTGTATTGGAAGCAGAAGGCCTTGTGAGCGATGCTGGGATTAAGCCGTTTAACTTCCATATTGATAAGGGAGAAGTCAATGGGTTTACTGGGCTGCTTGGTTCTGGGCGGAGCGAATGCGTCCGTGCGATTTTCGGAGCAGACCGTGTAACTGGCGGGCATGTAAAGATGAATGGCAAGCCTGTGAAGATCTCCAAGCCTTTGGATGCGATGAAGAATGGGATTGCATACCTGCCGGAAGACCGTAAGGTTGACGGTATCGTAGGCGACCTTTCGGTACGTGATAATATTATACTTGCGCAGCAGGTGCTGAAGGGCTTCTTTAAGCCGTTCTCCAAATCGGAAGCATATAAGGTTGCGGACGAATACATAAAGCTTTTGAGTATTAAGACGGCTTCTGCCGATACGCCGATCAAATCGCTTTCCGGCGGGAACCAGCAGAAGGTTATTTTGGCCCGTTGGCTGTTCACACATCCGGAATACCTCATTTTGGATGAGCCGACCCGTGGTATTGACGTTGGTACTAAGGTAGATATTCAGAAATTAGTGCTTAAGCTTGCTTCCGAGGGTATGAGCGTTACGTTTATATCTTCTGAAATGGACGAGATGCTTCGTACATGTTCTCGTTTAGTCGTTATGCGTGACCGTAAGATGGTAGGCGAGCTTTCCGGCCAGGATCTGAATCAGAATAAGGTTATGAGTACGATTGCCGGAGGTGACAAATAAAAATGACGAAAGAATTGAAAAAATCGAATGGAAATTTCTTCTCGAACCTGGTAAGGCAGCAGATGTTCATCCCGATTGTGGCTCTGGCGATCCTTGCGTTGTTTAACCTGATCGCAGACCCGAGTTTTTTCAAGATTTCCTTAATTGAAAATAACTTAGGGAACCCGGTTCTGAACGGTTCTTTGATTCAGATTTTGGACAATGGATCGGAACTTGCAATCCTGGCAATCGGTATGACGCTGGTAACGGCTGCTTCCGGCGGGCAGGATATCAGTGTGGGCGCAGCGATCGCTATCAGCGGTAGTGTGCTGCTGCGTGTGCTTTGCGGCGGTAATTCCCGCCCGGAAACCATCCAGGCTCCAATTATTGTAGCGTTCTTGGTAAGCTGCGTTGTTGCTGCTTTGTTTGGCGCGTTCAATGGTGTTTTGGTAGCATATTTTAAAATCCAGCCGATGATTGCGACCTTGATTTTATATACGGCAGGGCGTTCCATTGCGGCATGGGTGAATAACAATGAGCTTCCGGTCGTAAACGACCAGACGCTTACCTACTTTGGCGGTGTAATTCCTGGGATTCCAATCCCAACGCCATTTTTTATAGCGATAATCTGCATTGTGATTATAACGTTGGTACTGAAGTTCACGAACTTGCGGCTTTATACCCAGTCTGTTGGTATCAACCAGAGTTCTTCCAGGCTGAACGGCTTAAACCCAGAATTTATTAAAGTGATTACGTTTGTGATCCTGGGCCTGTGCGTGGCGGTCGTTGGGTTGATTAAGGTGAGCCGTGTTTCTACGATTAACTATTCTGTTATTGCAAAAGATATTGAAATGGACGCAATCCTTGCAGTTGCTTTGGGCGGGAATGCATTGAGCGGCGGTAAGTTCAATATGGCAAGCTCAATCCTGGGCGCTTATGTTATCCAGTTTTTGACCACAACGCTTTATCGCTACAAGGTGCAGGCGGATGCGCTTCCGGCATATAAGGCGGTTGTTGTAATCATCTTGGTTGTGATTAGTGCGCCGACCGTAAGGGATTGGTTTTCAAAGGTAACAAAGAAATTTAAGACTAAGGAGGTGGCTTAGTATGTCAAACAAAAAAACATCCGGCGGTTTTGGGGATAAGATCAAGAATCTTACGGATACCAACCTACTCCTTAGCATTACGATTATTGTTTTCTTCCTGATGTATATTGGAGCCATCGTGTTCCAGGGGCAAGGGTTCCGTAACCCGCAGTCATTTTTTAACTTATTAAATGCAAACGCAGCGCTGATCGTCCTATCTTGCGGGCTGAGCCTTGTTATGATTACTGGTGGGATCGATATCTCTGTCGGCGGCGTAACTGCGCTGGTTAGTATGTGCTGCGCCGTATACTTGGATTTCCACAATGGGAACGTAGCTATGGCGATTGTAATTGCATTGGCAATCGGTCTTGCGTTCGGCGCATTCCAGGGATTCCTGGTTGCATACCTGGATATCCAGCCGTTTATCGTCACTCTGGCTGGTATGTTCTTTGCACGTGGTATGACGACGATTGTTAACACAGAGCCGTTTAACGTTGCAAATGAAGCGTTTAAGGCGCTGAAAAATACGCGTGTTATTATCCCTGGGCTTGGTACGCTCAACCGTAAAGGGATTTATGTAGACGCTTATGTAGAGATTGGCGTTATCGTTGCCATCCTGATTGTAATCATTATGTTCTGTTTCCTGCGTTGGACCAAGTTAGGCCGTTCTTTCTATGCGGTAGGTGGGAACAGGCAGAGCGCTTTAATGCTTGGGATTAATGTAAAGAGGACACGTTTCTTATCCCATCTGATCTGCGGCTTCCTTGCTGGGATTGGTGGTTTTGTGTACTTCCTCCATGTAGGATCTGGTTCTGCATCCCATGCGACAGGGGCGGAAATGGATGCGATCGCATCTTCCATCATCGGCGGCACGATGCTGACGGGTGGCGTTGGTAATATTGCCGGTACATTCTTTGGCGTGCTTTCCCTGGGGACAATCCAGAGTATCGTATCGACAGCCGGGCTTGATAAGGCATGGTGGACCGGGATTACAAGGGCGGCTATGCTCTGCGTCTTCCTGGTAATCCAGAGTGTGCTTATGGCTCGTAAGAAAAAGGCTTAATGATTTACCTTAAGGCATTCGTGCCTTAAGGAAAGAACTTGCCGCCTTTTCAGCAGGCGGTAATGCAAAGCAACGGAGGCTGCAAGGAATTAATAAAAATTTCTTGTGGCTTCTGTTGCTTTTTGGATTAAGATCTAGTACAATGTTAGTGAAAAAAGTGCAAAAAAATGTCAAGATTCTATAAAGGATGAAGACGGTTTGCACGAAGATATTATAAATATAAAAAGAGGAGGGCTTTTTTATGAAGCAAAGTTTAAAGCGGTATCTGGCAATGTTATTGACATTCGCTATGGTATTCACGATGATTCCTACTTCATTCGCAATTGCGGCGGAAGGTGAGGAAGGCACGACGCAGACGATTGCGGCAAGTAAGTTTGTAGCGTCTGGGGGGCAAGGGGGTATTCCTGAGAATACATACCTGATTGCCGTGACAGGAGAACTGTCTAGCGAGGGCAATGATCAGGGCGCGGCTTATGTAAGCGGTGAAACAGCAAGCAGTAGTAAGACTGTTTTGGGTAGCAGTAGGGTAGCGGCTCTGGGATTTGAGTTGGCCGATGCAGTACAGAGCATGGATCCTAATACCATTTCAAATGCGACGGTAACGATTTATGTGGATTCTGTGAATGGCAATATGGGAAATCCGGATCAATTTTGGACAAAGGCAGGGTTATTTGCAGTAGATGCTTCCAAATATGAAGGTTTATCAACTGAACCGGCAACATTCCCGGCGAAAGATAACAATTACAGCTATGATGCGACAGTATTTTGTGCAGAACAGATTATCAATAGGGAAGGCGGTCTTGGGGCGAAGACGTTTGACGTAACGGATTGGGTAAAAGCAGCGATACAGAATGGGGACAATTATGCGGTATTCCGTCTTCAGACCGTTATCGCAGGCTTCCATGTAGTGAATGCAGGTGAGAATGCACCGAAGCTTACGGTCACAACTTCTGCTCCAGTTGTTAAGACAGATCAGGAATTGGCAGAACAGGCAGCGGCAGCGCTTTCCCTTCCAACAAACGTAAGATCTGATTTGGATCTGCCGACGGCAGGGCTGAATGAAACAGTGATTTCCTGGGCGTCTGATAATACGGCGGTTATTGCGGACGACGGCACGGTTACATTACCGCAGGAGGATACTGTTGTTAAGCTGACCGCTACGGTTACAAAGAACGAGGCAACGGTAACAAAGGAATTTAACGTAACGGTAAGGGCGAAGAACGCAGGCTTGCGCGCAGCTTACGCCTTTAAGGCGGACGCGCTTACAAGCAAGACGATTGCGGATGAATCCGGCAATGGGTTCGATGCGACGTTACAAGGCAGCGGCGCTGCAATCGCTGACGGCGTACTGACGCTTCCAGGCGGTGCGAGCAATTCTTCCGCTGCATATGTATCAATCCCGAAGGAAGTATTTGTAGGGCAGGATACCTTAACGATTACGACATGGCTTAAGAATGCGACTGGCGCAGGTAACTATGCTGCTATGTTCTTTGGGGCAACGGCAAACCCGCCAGCGGATTACTGGCTGCTGAACCCGGCGGCTCCAGGCGGCCTCTTTAAATCCGTATGGACAACTGGGGATAGGAACACGAGCGCACCGTGGGAAACAGAAACCCCGACGTCAAAAACAGTGACAAGCAGCGATTGGGCAATGTATACAACCGTAATTACCCCAGATGAAATTGTAGGGTATTACAATGGTACAGAGGTGTCCAGGGCGAATAAGACTAGGATAACAACAGATTTTGGGGAAAATATTGTAGCATACATCGGACGTTCTTCTTATCCAGATATGTTCTATAAGGGCGGCGTATATGGCGTAGCTGTTTACAATACGGCGTTTACCCAGGAAGACGTATGGAATGAGTATTATAGCGGCACACCGCCGACAGTAACACGCCAGGAATTGTTTGACGCGGTAGCGGACGGCATTTTTGAAGAAATGATGGGTGAGAATGAAAGCGCAGAGCTCGTACATAAGGATCTTTCTTTCACGGCTTCTAAGACGGGGATTGACCTTGCATGGAACTCTTCTGACACAGAAGTGATTGATGGGACGGGCAAGGTGCTTTACAGCGGCGTTGAGCCAAGAGAGGTAACGATCACGGTAACAGGTACATACAAAGGGCAGAAGGCTTTTGAGAAATCTTATGTCCTTCAGGTAATGAGCGTGGATGGAGCGGAATACCAGGCGCTGGAGATTCCAAACAGTGATGACGTCAGGGGCAATATCACGCTTCCTACAAAGGGGAAATATGGCTCTGATATTACATGGACTTCCTCCAATCCTGATGTAATCAGCACGGAAGTAGTAGAGAATGCAGGCTATGACAGTACGCCTGCCGGTGTTGTAAACCGCCAGGATACAGATACAGAGGTAACCTTAACCGCAACCTTGAAGCAGAAGGGCGGGGATGTTACAAAACCAATCAAAGTAACGGTGAAGGCTAAAGCGCAGACAGAAGAAATGACCGATTATATCTTCGCTTACTTTATCGGGAATGGCGCAGGCGAGGAAAAGGTATTCTTCGCATCCAGCCAGGATGGGCTGAACTGGGAAGAACTGAACCATGGCAATCCAGTCTTTGAATCGGAATTAGGTACGAAAGGGCTTCGCGATCCATTTATCATCCGTTCTCCGGAAGGCGATAAGTTCTATATGATCGCAACGGATCTCTGCATTGGCTCAGGCACAGACTGGGGTTCTGCCCAGACGGCAGGCAGCCAGGCGATTATGGTATGGGAATCCAACGATTTGGTGAACTGGAGCGATCAGCGTATGGTAACAGTGAGCGCAGGCATTGAGGCTGGCTGTACCTGGGCTCCGGAAGCATACTATGACAAGAAGACAGGGGAATACCTTGTGTTCTGGGCTTCTAAGATAAAGGATGGCAATTACAGCAAGCAGAGGGTATATTACTCCAAGACAAGGGATTTCTACACCTTTACCGATCCGCAGGTATGGATTGACGAAAGCCACAGCACCATTGATTCTACGGTAATTGAGTCGAATGGGAAGTACTACCGTTACAGCAAGTCAGAAGGCAAGAACTTCGTCTATGCAGAACAGGCAGACAGCCTTTTGGGCACGTGGGACGGCGTAGGCTGGAATAAGCCGATCGATCAGGAACCAGCTATTGCTAACGGCGTAGAGGGTCCATGCTGCTTCAAGTTCAATGACGACGATATTGAGAATGCAGGCGCGAAATTCTGCCTGCTGGTAGATAATTATGGCGCTGGCGGATATTATCCGATGGGCAGCGACGATTTATCTACCGGCACATTTACCAGGATTGAAAACGCGAAGCTTCCGTCCAGGCCGCGTCATGGTACGGTTATGCCTATCACCAGGGCGGAGTACCAGGCGATCATGGCAAAATATGGAACGCCTAGCCTTGCAGAAGGCAGCATCCCGGATCGAGTAAAGACTGGCTATACACTTCCTACTGAGGTCGTGATTGTATTCGCAGGGGAAGAACGAACGGTTAGCGTAACTTGGGATAAGACTGCGGAAGATTTCCAAGAGAGCGGTACAGTACGTGTGACTGGTACGATTACAGGGACAGGTACAGATTTAGACGGCAAGACGGTGACGAAAGATATTGAAGTGATTTTTGGCGATTTCATTTATTACATTGACTCCGGCGTTGGAAACTGGAATCCAAAGCGTTCAGAATCTGGCGCTTACAAAGAAATTGCAGAGGAGTTCGAATTGCGTAACGCAGTTCCGGATCAGTATTATAAGCCGGGAAGCTGGGGGGTTGTAAACGATAACGATGAAGTGGCTGGAAACTTTCAGCAAGAGGAAGACAGCATCTATGCAAATGGATGGTGGGCGCGTTCTGGCAAGAAGAATGAGTATATTATCCCGCTGGAAGCTGGCTCTTATAAAGCGACAGGCTTCTATACCGAATGGTGGGGCGTAACCCGTGCGATGAAGTTCTATGCTGAATACACAGATGATAATGGTCAGAAGAAGACAAGTGAAGTTAAGGAACTTACCCTAAGCAAAAGTGCGACTAGGCAGACGGCAAGTATATCCTTTACCGTTGAAGGCGTGGCAGGGACTACGGAAGTTCATTTCATTACAGATAAAACGGCTAGTGATGATCCCGTGATTTCAGGGCTTTCAATTGAAAAGAACTTTACGGATGAAGAGAAGGAGCAGTTAGAAACTGCAAGAACCGAAGCAAAGAAGGAATTTGAAAAAGTGACCGTGACAGCAACAAGCGAGATGTTTGTAAGGGGAACGGATCAGATTAATGTAACTTGCCCAGATGGCTTTGAGGCAAAGCTTGCGGCGGCAAACTATGGATTTACTAAGAGTTATAGCAGTAGCGATGAAAGCGTAGCAACGGTAGATATGGATGGTAAGATTACAGGCGTAAAGGCCGGAGAAGCAACCATTACAACGACGCTTTCTTTGAGCAGTAGGGAAAAGCGCGAACTTACAACGAAGGTTACGGTAAAGGAACAAGCGGTTACTGGCATTACGTTAGATCAGTCTGTAGCAACGGTTAAGGTTGGCGCAAGGCTTGCGCTTAAGGCTACGGTTGCACCGGAAGACGCAACGGATAAGAACGTGAAGTGGACGACCAGCGACGATGCAATCGCGACAGTTTCCAGCAGCGGAAGCGTATATGGCAAGAAAGCAGGGAAGGTTACGATTACAGCAACCGCGGCAAACGGAATGAAGGCTACTTGTGAAGTTACTGTAGAAAATGTAGAGGTTACAGGCATTACCTTAAGCCAGGCTACCGCTGCAATGGAAATAGGCGAAGCAATCACCTTGCGTGCAACGGTCGCTCCTTCCAATGCAACAAATAAAACAGTCGTATGGACCAGCAGCAATGAAAAGGTTGCAACAGTTGCAAACGGCACTGTGATCGCGGTAGCAAGAGGAAAAGCAACGGTTACGGCGGCTTCGGCAGACGGCAAGGTAAAGGCAACCTGCGAGGTGACAGTAGGAGGCGGCGAGATCGCAGTAACAGGCATATCGCTGAGCAAGTCTACGTTAACTTTAGAAACCGGGAAATCCGCTACATTAACTGCAACCGTAGCGCCTGCTGACGCAACGAATAAGACGGTTACCTGGAAGAGCAGCAATACTTCTATTGCAACGGTTGTGAATGGAAAGGTAACGGCAGGCAAGAAGACAGGGACAGCGACGATTACAGCAACAGCAGGCACAAAGAGCGCGACTTGTAAGGTAACAGTTAAGGCTGCAAGGGTAGCGGTAAAGAGCGTGAAGCTGAACAAGACGAAGCTTACGCTTGGCAAGGGCGAGAAGTTTACGCTGAAAGCGACAGTTTCACCAAAGAACGCAACGAATAAGAAGGTAACCTGGAAGGCGAGCAAGTCAAAAGCCATCAGCTTTAAGAATGGCAAGATTACGGCAAAGGCAAAAGGTTCTGCAACGATTACGGCAACGGTTGACGGCAAGAAGGCGACTTGCAAAGTAACAGTTAAGCCTGCGCCGAAGAAGATTACGCTGAATAAGAAGAGCAAGACCTTAAAGAAGGGTAAGACGTTCCAGATTAAGACGAAGCTTACGAAAGGTTCGGCAAGCAATACGATTACTTACAAATCCAGCAACAAGAAGGTTGCAACCGTATCTTCTTCTGGTAAGGTAAAGGCTTTGAAGAAGGGTACGGCAAGGATTACCGTAAAGACGTTCAACAATAAGAAAGCAACCGTTAAGATTACGGTAAAATAAAGGGAATCTAAGCTTGGAATGAAAGCGCCAAACCCCACCCCCGCAGTCCTTGCGGGGGTGGATAAAACAATAGGGACTGCGTATCGTTACGATATTGAGGAGGAAGTGGATGAAAAGGAAGTATTTGAAAACAGCGCTATCCATCGTGATGGCTGCGGCCATGGCGTTTACCTCTGTACCAGTAAATCTGGTATCTGCAGCGCAGCAGGGTACGGCAAGCGAGCGGGAAGGGACGCCAGTCCTTGATACGGCCATTGCTGTGTATGACTTTGACAGCTTTACTGCGGAGGGCGACACGCTTAAAGATGCGACAAGGACAATAACGCTAGAGGCAGAGGGATCGGGGCAGAAGCCAGTTCTTGTAGAAGACGAGATGCGGGGGAAGGTATTATCCCTGACAGAACAGGATTATGAGAACCGTGCATTTGCACTTCTTCCAAATAACCCGTTTGCAGGTAAGTCTGTGGACAATGGGCTTACGTTAAGCTTTTGGACGAAGACGACCGGGACAGTCGGCGGAGGCAGATGCCTGGTGGACTTTGAAGTAGCGCCTTCTACAGGAAAGCGGGCAGGTACGCTTGCGGTAAACCAGTCTATGGTATACTGGAATACCACGGACCAGAATGGCAATTTCACGGATTTTAATATTGGAGAGATGAACCTTACGCCAGCAAATGGCTGGACAATGGTTACAATGGCAGTCACGGAAGAAGGGGTTGCATTTTACCGCAATGGGCAGAAGATTAACCATAGTATTGCTAATGATAGCATTGAAAATTATAGCCAGATGATTCGTGACCTTGTAGGCGCTGGCGGGATTGCAGAGCCGGAACAGACAAAGGTGCGCCTTGGCGCCAGCCTTGCAACGTACTGGTCTTGCGCAGGCGCATGGATCGACGACGTTTCTTTCTTTGGGAAAGCATTGTCGGCAGAAGAGGTTCAGGATCTGTACCAGGAAACGGTAGCGGAGATTGCGTTAGAGGGCGTTACCGTAGAAGGGGCGTCGGAACTGGCAGTAGGGAAGACCGTCCAGTTTTCCGCAGTGTTGGATCCGGCGAATACAACGGTTGACAAGACCGTGGCTTGGGCGTCTGACAACACAAACGTCCTGACAATAGACGCCAATGGCGTTGCAACAGGGGTAAGTAAAGGCACGGCAAACGTTACGGCAACCGTAGCGGGCGTTGCGTCATCCGCATTTGCAGTTACCGTAAAAGGCGCGGATGAAATGGCTCCTGTTTTGGAAACTGCGATCGCCAATTATGATTTTAATGATTTTAGGGCGGCAGACGGCGGGCTGACCGACGGCACAAGGGAGATTGCATTGGAAGCTGTTGGAAGCGGCAAGAAGCCGGAGCTGACAGAAGTCGGCAGAGGGAAGGTATTATCTCTGACAGAACAGAATTATTCGGATCGCGGGTTTGCGCTCCTTCCGAGTAATCCATTTGCAGGGAAGTCCATTGACAAAGGCCTTACCTTAAGCTTCTGGACGAAGACGACTGGGAGCGTAGGCGGAAACCGCTGTTTGGTCGATTTTGAGGTAGCGCCTGCGGTAGAAGGCGTTGGCGATGGAAGGGCAGGGACCATAGCGGTAAACCAGTCTATGGTATACTGGAACACAACCGATCAGAACCAGAATTATATGGACTTTAACATTGGGGATATGGACCTTACGGCAGCAAATGGCTGGACAATGTATACCATGGCTGTTACAAAGACAGGGATTGCATTTTTCCGCAATGGGAAGAAGATCAGCTATCGGGTATCAAGCCAGCATGCAGAGGATTATCATCAGTTAATCCAGGATATGGCAGGGACAGGCGGGCTGGTAGGTTCGCCGGAACAGACAAAGGTACGCCTTGGCGCCAGCCTTGCAACGTACTGGCATTGTGCAGGCGCATTGATCGACGACGTATCTTTCTACGACAGGGCGCTGACCGAGCCGGAGGTTGAAACGCTTTACGATGAAACGTATGTAGATCTGTCTCCAACCGCAATATCTATCGCTGGGCAGAAGGAACTGGTAAAAGGGAACCATATCCAGTTAACGCTTTCCTACAAGCCAGTGGACGCAGTCGTAGGGGACGGCGAGATTACATGGAAATCCAGCAATGAAAATGTATTGACAGTCGACAACACTGGGAAGGTGACTGGCAAAAGCGCAGGGAAGGCGACCGTTACAGTAGAAGCCGTCTTTAACGGTAAGACCCTGAAGTCCAATGCATTTGAAATTACAGTAAAAGAAGCCGTTGTAGCATTAGAACCAGGATATTACCTGACCGTGTATTCTACGGAAAAGGCTGCATATGCCAGCACGGATAATTTAGACCAGGAAACTAGGAGCGTCTATCTGGCGGTCAGCAAGGACGGCAAGAAATTTGAAGTCCTGAACCATGGCGGCGGCGTGATTTTCTCCAAGAACACCAGCGGATCCTTACGGGTGACCGATCCAAGGGTATTTAAGGAAAACGGTAAATTTACGGTAACAGCCCCAGATGTGACGGCTTCTAGCGGCGTCCATATCTTTACATCAGAGGATGGGGTTCATTATTACGACGATACCTTAGTAAAGAATACCGAACTGACCGCGCTTCCTTTGGATAAGGCAAGCTTTACGTTGGAACTGGATGGAGAGAACCTCTTAAAAACAGATAACACCATTACCTTGGGTAATGCGGTATCACTGACAGAAGCGGAATATAAGTATATTGTTGACAAGCTGGGAACGGTAATCAATACGGGGCTAGAAAGCTTAGAGGGCTTAAAGGCAACGACGAAAGACGATATGGCAAAGCTTCTGAAGGAACAGCGGCCTAGCGTGAACGCGACATACAGCGACGGATCTACGCAGAAATTCAATATTGACTGGAGCAAGGCTCTGGCAGGCGTGGATTTCTCAAAGCCAGGTACATATAAGCTGACGGGTGAAGTGATCCAGACCAAGTATCTGAATAAATTAAAGGAACTGAACGGGAGCACGCTGCCGGAGGATGATCCGGAAAATGACAGTGCAACGGAAAAGGATAATTACGATGAAGCGACCGGGACGGTATATTACGATGAAACGAAATTCGTAGAAGGAATGGCGGATCCGAATATTTTCTGGGATGAGCAGACGGGCTACTACTATATGACAGGTTCTTATTTCCCGGAAGACGGCGACGCGATTGATTCTAGTGATAAGACCGAACAGTATGACCGTGTCGTATTAAGGCGTGCGAGGACATTAGAGGGGCTTCAGGACAGGAGCCAGCAGGTTACGATTTGGAAGGCTGGGAACCAGGGCTATATTGACAATAACAGACAGGTGGAACGCGGATACCGCTATATCTGGGCGCCGGAAATCCACCGTGTCGGCAGCAACTGGGTGGTATACTTTACGGAGAGCCATTCCTCGAATGTATATGATATTTATTGCCATGCACTGGTTTTGGACGGTGATTTAGATCCGTATGATACGGCGCTTACGTATGGCACGGAGCCTTCCAAGTGGCAGGATTACAAGATGGTGGTTGAGCCTGGCTTAAACGATCCGTTTGCATTAGCGTTCTGCCTGGATATGACGTATTTCAAAGATGAAGTGAACGGCGCTTCTTATGTGATCTGGGCAGGCAAGCCGACCGCAGCTTACCAGGGCGGGAATACAGACTTGTTTATTGCAACGGTGGACGAGAATAACCCATGGGTTGTCACTTCGAACGCAACGCGTGTGACAAAAGCGGATTATGGCTGGGAACGTGTCCGTTTTTGTGTAAATGAAGGCGCGACCGTACTCCAGAAGGATGGCAATATCTTTATGTGCTATTCTGGCGCAGGGACAGGATCCGAATATGCCATTGGGATGTGTAGTGCAAAAGGCGGGGAGGATCTGCTGAGCGCTGAAAACTGGACGAAGAGCACATACCCGCTTTTAACTTCCCGCGACGTGGCAGGGGAAGAAGGACCCGGACATAACTCCTTTACGGTAGATAAGGATGGCAATGCGATTTTTGTTTACCATGCAAGGCCGACGTCCCACAATTACAAGAAGTGTGGATGGAATGGGAGCAGCTCTTCCTTCAACAGTGAACCGCTGAACGATCCATGCCGCCATGCGCGTATGAAACGCGTACACTGGGCGGCAGACGGCACGCCAATCTTAAAGATGACGTACGAAGAAGAATTGTTAGAAACATATAAGACGGTAGAACTTACCGTGACGGTAACAGAGCCGCCTGTCGTAGCGGTAACAGGCATAACGCTGAACAAGAGCGCGCTGACCTTAGAAACCGGGAAATCTGCTACCTTGACAGCGACCGTAGCGCCTGCCGACGCAACGAATAAGACGGTGACCTGGAGGAGCAGTAATCCTTCCGTTGCAGCAGTTGTAAATGGAAAGGTAACGGCAGGCAAGAAGACAGGGACAGCAACGATTACAGCAACAGCAGGCGCAAAGAGCGCGATTTGTAAGGTAACGGTTAAGGCTGCAAGGGTAGCGGTAAAGAGCGTGAAGCTGAACAAGACGAAGCTTACGCTTGGCAAGGGCGAGAAGTTTACGCTGAAAGCGACAGTTTCACCAAAGAACGCAACGAATAAGAAGGTAACCTGGAAGGCGAGCAAGTCAAAAGCCATCAGCTTTAAGAATGGCAAGATTACGGCAAAGGCAAAAGGTTCTGCAACGATTACGGCAACGGTTGACGGCAAGAAGGCGACTTGCAAAGTAACAGTTAAGCCTGCGCCGAAGAAGATTACGCTGAATAAGAAGAGCAAGACCTTAAAGAAGGGTAAGACGTTCCAGATTAAGACGAAGCTTACGAAAGGTTCGGCAAGCAATACGATTACTTACAAATCCAGCAACAAGAAGGTTGCAACCGTATCTTCTTCCGGTAAGGTAAAGGCGGTAAAGAAAGGGACGGCAACGATTACTGTTAAGACATTTAACAACAAAAAGGCAAGTATTAAAATTAAAGTGCAATAAAGGCTTTCTATCGCTGGAAACAATAAGAACCTAAGCAGATTCGGGGCATGGGGAGGACGTCTGGCTAGTTATATAGCAAAACCATGCCCCATCTGTTTTGGACTGGCAGGGAATGGTCCGTGCCAGAATAAATGGTAGGAGGAAAAGGATGAAAAAGAAGTATTTAAAAACAGCCTTGTCTTTGGTAATGGCTGCAGCAATGATGGTTTCATCAGTGCCTGTAAATACGGTATCTGCAGCGCCGCAGGAAGCGGAAAGCGGGCAGTCGCAAACGCCTGTGCAGGACGCCGCGCTTGCTGTGTATGATTTTGACGATTTTACAGCCGCAGAAGATGGCGCATCATTGAACGATGGGACGAGGACAGTCCGTTTGGAATCCGCAGGGAATGGCAAAAAGCCTACTCTGGAACAGGATGAGAAGCGGGGGAAGGTATTGTCCTTAACAGCACAGGATTATGCCGACAGAGGGTTTGCGCTGCTTCCAGGCAACCCGTTTGCAGGGAAGACGGTAGACAATGGGTTTACCCTGAGTTTCTGGACGAAATCAAAAGGGACTCCAGAGGGAAGCAGATGCCTGGTGGACTTTGAGGTAGCGCCTTCTACGGGAAAGAGGGCTGGTACGCTTGCAGTCAACCAGTCTATGGTATATTGGAACACAACGGATCAGAATGACAAGTTTACGGATTTTGGTATCGGCGATATGGCCTTGACGCCAGCGAATGGCTGGACAATGGTTACAATGGCGGTAACAAAGGAAGGGATTGCATTCTACCGCAATGGGCTGAAAATCAACCATTCGAAGACTTCTGGTACAGAAGATTACGTGCAGATGATCAACGATATGGCAGGTTCTGGCGGAATTGCAAATCCAGAGCAGACAAACGTCCGCCTTGGCGCAAGCCTTGCAACGTATTGGAATTGCGCAGGCGCATATCTGGATGACGTTTCTTTCTTCGGGAAGGCATTGTCGGAAGATGAGGTTATGGATCTGTACCAGGAAACGTTAGCGGATCCCATTGCGCTGCAGAGCGTAACGGTTCAGGGCGCAGCGGAAGTATCCGTTGGGAAGACCATACAATTAACGACCGTCCTGGCTCCGGAAAACACGACTGTGAACAAGAAGGCGACATGGGCTTCGGATAATACAAACGTCCTGACGGTAGATGCAAGCGGCGTGGTAACCGGGGTAAGCAAAGGAACGGCGAATGTGACAGCGACAGTGGCAGGCGTTGCATCGGCTCCGTTTGCAGTAAAGGTGCTGGGGACAGAGGATGTAGATCCTGTCCTGGAAACCGCAATTGCGAATTATGACTTTGAAGACTTCACGCTTACGGACGGCGCGCTTACGGATGGGGAGCGGACTGTTACGTTAGAAGCCGTTGGAAAAGGCAAGAAACCGGAACTGACTAAGGTTGGCAGGGGTAAGGCGTTATCCTTAACGGAACAGAATTATGACAGTCGTGGATTTGCGCTCCTTCCAAGCAATCCGTTTGCAGGAAAATCGGTAGACAATGGGTTTACGGTAAGCTTCTGGACAAATACGACTGGAACCCCAGAAGGAGCCCGTTGTCTGTTAGATTTTGAGGTGGCTCCTGCAAAGGCAGGCGTTGGAGACGGCAGGGCGGGGACGCTTGCTTTGAACCAGCAGATGGTATACTGGAATACCGTTGCCCAGAATCAGAATTATATGGACTTCAGCATTGGGGATATGAACCTTACTGCAGCAAATGGCTGGACAATGTATACCATGGCTGTTACAAAGACAGGGATTTCATTCTACCGCAATGGGCAGAAGATCAGCCATAGAATTACAAGCCAGTATGAGCAAAATAAGAATGATTATAATCAGTTAATCCAGGATATGGCAGGTACAGGCGGGCTTGTAGAGTCGCCAGACCAGACGAAGGTACGTATTGGCGCGAGCCTTGCGACATACTGGAATTGCGCAGGCGCGTTGATTGACGATATTTCTTTCTATGACCGTGCGTTAAATGATCTGGAGGTTGGCACGCTTTACGATGAAACGTTTGTAGACCTTTCTCCAAAGGCTGTTTCCATTAATGGACAGAAGGCAGTCGTAAGGGGCAACGCCATCCAGCTTAAGCTTGCTTATGAACCTGCCGACGCAGTAATTGGGGACAGCAAGGTAACCTGGACTTCCAGCAATGAGGAGATATTGACTGTTGATAAGAACGGGAAGGTAACAGGCGTAGGCGCAGGGACAGCTTCTGTATCTGCAAAGGTGGAATTATCAGGCAAGGTACTGGAATCTGCTGCATTTGAGATTACCGTACAGGAGCCTGTGACGGAATTAAAGGCTGGGTATTATCTGGCGGTTTATTCCACGGCAAAGCCGGCTTATGCCAGTGCGGGTAATTTGGATCAGGAGACCAGGAGCGTCTATATGGCGGTCAGCAAGGACGGCAAGACGTTTGATGTACTGAATCATGGCGGCGGCGTGATTTTCTCCAAGAATACCAGCGGCTCGCTGCGTGTGACCGATCCAAGGGTATTTAAAGCGGACGGTAAATTCACAGTTGTTGCCCCGGATGTAACGGAAGCCCGCGGTTTCCATATCTTTACTTCCGAGGATGGGGTAAATTATTACGACGATACTTTAGTAGAGAGCACAGAACTGGCGGCAATCCCATTGGATAAGGCGAAATTCCCGCTGATGCTGGATGGGACGAATCTTATAACGACGGACGATACCATTACCTTGGGTAACGCTGTGGAGCTGACAGAGCAAGAGTATAAGCACATTGTAGACAAATTGGGTACTGTGATCAATACAGGCTTGGAAGCATTGCAGGATTTAAAGGTAAAATCAAACGACGATGTTGCAAAGCTTCTTTCTGAGAAACGCGCAAGCGTTAAGGCAACCTACAGCGACGGATCTACCCAGGAGTTTAACATTGACTGGAGCAAGGCTCTTGAAGGGAAGGATCTGACACAGCCAGGTACGTATGAACTGACTGGGGAAGTGATCCAGCCAAAGTACCTGAATAATTTAAAGGAACTGAATGGAAGCGCATTGCCGGAAGACGATCCGGAAAACGACAGTGAAACAGAAAAAGACAATTACGATGAAGCAACCGGGACGGTTTACTACGATGAAACAAAATTCGTAGAAGGCATGGCAGACCCGAATATTTTCTGGGATGAGCAGACGGGCTATTATTATATGACAGGCTCTTATTTCCCGGAAAAAGGGGATGAAATTGATGCAAATGATAAGACGGAACAGTATGACCGCGTCGTATTAAGGCGTGCGAAGACCTTAGAAGGGCTTCAGGACAGAAGCAAGCAGGTCACAATCTGGAAGGTTGGGAACCAGGGCTTCCTGGACAATGGCAAAGAGGTAGCAAAAGGATACCGCTATATCTGGGCGCCGGAACTCCACCGCGTGGGCGATAAGTGGGTGGTGTACTTCACCGAGAGCCATAAGGGAAATGATCTCTTCAACATCTATTGCCATGCATTGGTATTAGACGGCGATCAGGATCCATACGAAACTGCGCTGAAGGCTAGCAACGAGGCTTCCAAATGGCAGGATTACAAGATGGTAGTGAAGGAAGGCTTAAGCGATCCGTTTGCAACCCCCTTCTGCCTGGATATGACATACTTTAAGGATGAAGTAAACCAGAAGTCTTATGTGATCTGGGCAGGCAAGCCAACCGCAGCTTACCAGGGCGGCAATACAGACTTATTTATTGCAACGGTAGACGAAACTCAGCCTTGGGTTGTAACCTCAAATGCAACGCGTGTGACAAAGGCGGATTACGGCTGGGAACGCGTACGTTATTGTGTAAACGAGGGCGCGACCATACTGCAGAAGGATGGCAATATCTTTATGTGCTATTCTGGCGCAGGGACAGGTTCCGAATATGCCATCGGTATGTGCAGCGCCAAAGGCGGGGCGGATTTATTGGATGCAAAGAACTGGACAAAGAGCACATACCCGCTTCTGACTTCCCGTGATGTGGCAGGGGAAGAAGGACCTGGGCATAACTCCTTTACGGTAGACAAGGACGGCAATGCGATTTTCGTATACCACGCAAGGCCGACCTCCCACAACTATAAGAAGTGTGGATGGGACGGGACAAATTCTTCGTTTAACAACGAGCCTTTGAACGATCCATGCCGCCATGCACGTATGAAGCGTGTACACTGGGCGGCAGACGGCACGCCGATCTTAAAGATGACGTACGAAGAAGAGCTGTTGGATCAGTTTAAGGAAGTAAAGGTAAACGTAACCGTTGCAGAGCCAAGCCTAGGCGTCAATGTGGCGAAGAACGCAAAGGTAACCGCTGGATATACCAACGATAAGTATGAATCTACGATTAAGCCAGAGAATATCATTGACGGCAAGCTGGCGCAGGGTTCTGGAGAAAGCTGGAACTCCTGGAAACAGGAAGGGGATGTAGAATATCCTATCCCAGTAACGCTTACCTGGGAAAAAGCGCAGAAATTAGACAGTATGCGTGTGATGTGGTGGTCAGATTTGGGCGGCGTACCATATCCAAAGAGCGCAAAAGTACAGTATTTGGATGAAAATAACGAGTACCAGGATCTTGCGGCCATTGGCGTAGAGCATGGCGGCGCATATGGCCAGGATGGCGTATGGAACCTGTTGAAATTGGAACAGCCTGTTACCACGACAAGCGTAAGGCTTTTGGTAGAACGCAATGGATCTGGTTCTACAGGCGTCGGCATTAGTGAATGGGAAGTATACGGGGAAGAAGCGGTTGCTCCTCCGGTAGACGACGGCAACAACATTGCAGTTAAGGCAAAGGCGTCTGCAGACCATGCAAATACCCCGGTTTCTAATGTAAACGACGGCAAGCTTGCATCTGGTGCGGCAACTTCCTGGAATACTTGGAACAATGGCGGCAGTTATCCGACCCCGGTTACATTGACCTGGGATGAGCCATATGCAATCCGCAACATGAAGGTAATGTGGTGGGCGGACAATGCGAACCTGACCGCAAACGGCAACGTTACATTCCCGAAATCCTGCCAGGTACAGTATCTGGATCCTGCAACGGATGAATGGAAGACCATCACAGCGATGACAAACGAAGACGGGGAAGACGTATCTTCGGTTGGCGTGAAGTTCACGCAGACAAATGGCGGGATCAATGCAAACAACCGCTATTGGAACGAAGTAACCTTTAAAACACCTGTTAAGACGACGAAATTACGCCTGTTGGTTGACCGCAACGGCAGCGGCAGCAACGGTATTGGAATCGGCGAATGGGAAGTATACGGCGTACGTGTCGTAGACGAACTGTTTGGCGCACGGGTGGAAGGATCAAGTAAGATTAGCGTAGGCCAGGCTGCAGAATACAGCGGAAGCACCGTTCCTAGTGAAATGGCGCCGAACGCTACGTATGAGTGGTCAATTGCGCCGGCGGAAATTGCAGAAATCCAGGGCGCGGCAACTGGGCGTAAGGTTTCTGTAAAGGGAAAGAGCACAGGGAAGGCTGTCTTGACATTGACGGCAACAAAGGGCGATATTTCCAAGGAAACAACCTTTGACATACAGGTGGAAGGGATTGAAAGCATTGATACGTATAAGACGGCAACGGCAGCAGGCGTTGCGCCGATCCTTCCAGATTCTGTTGTAGCAAATGGGCTGACGTTTGACGATCCGACCCCATCCTTAAAGAGCAATACAAAACCGGATTTTGATTTCAAAGAGGAATTTAATTCCAAATTAATCCCAGTCGTATGGGATAAGGTAGAGCCGGCAAGCTATGCGGCCGATCAAGTGGGCAAGACCATTACGGTTCATGGTAAGGCTACGTATGGCGGAGAAGAATATGACGCTACGGCGGAAGTGGTAGTAAAGAAACCAGCGGTCGCAGCAGCGTCTAACAGTACCGTTACGTTTGAAAACGTTCAGTTGAACGATATCTTCTGGGCGCCGAAGCAGGAAACAAACGCAATGACCTCACTGGAAGTTGCAATTGAGAAGATTGCAGCGGCTTCCGGCGGAGAACCGAACTTTGACAATGCAATTAAGAAGCTGAATGGGCAAAAATACGATGCGTTCAGCGGGTATGTATTCCAGGATTCCGATATTTATAAGAGCATTGAAGCGATTTCCTATACGCTTTCTGCAACACAGAACGATAACAGCGAAGGAATGGCGGAACAGAGGGCGAAGCTTCAGGCGAAACTGGATAGCTGGATTGAAAAGATTGAGAAGGTACAGTATGCGGACGGGTATATTGATACCCACTTCACCTTGCGCAGCGCTACATATTCCGGCGGCGGTTCCCCAGGAACACACCGTTGGCGTGATCTTTCAAACCATGAAATGTACAATGCAGGCCATTTCTTAGAAGGCGTCAATGCTTATACCCGTTACCGGGAAGGGATTGGGCAGCCGGATTACAGGCTGTACGTAGCAGGGAAGCGGTTTGCAGACCATATCGTAGCGTTGTTCGGGCCAAACGGCACACGCCATGAAGTACCAGGGCATGAAGAGATTGAATTGGGTCTTGTGAAGCTTGGGAAGCTGGCGGAAGAATACGAAGGCGAAGGCGCTGGGCAGCCATATTTTGCTACGGCTAAGCTATTGATTGACCGCCGTGGAGAAGATTACCGCCTGCGTGAAAGCGGATACCGCGCCGGGGAATATTCCCAGGATGCGACGCCGTTTAAGGAAGAAACGAATGCAGTCGGCCATGCGGTGCGTGCAAATTACTTATATGCAGGCGTAACCGATGTGGCTACGATGTTAGAAGACACGAACCCAGATCGGATCGCTTACTTAAAGAGCTTGAACGCTATCTGGGAATCCGTGACATACCGTAAGACTTACATTACAGGCGGGATTGGTACGACGACGCCTGGCAGCAGTTCCGAAGGATTTGGGAATGATTATGATTTGCCGCCAGATCAGTCTTACTGTGAAATCTGCGCAGCAATCGCAATGGCAAACTGGAACCAGAGGATGAACCTGCTGTACGAAGACGGCAAGTATGCGGATATGGTGGAAAAGGAACTGTATAACGCAGTCCTGGTAGGGACGAACTTAGACGGGAACCGTTTCTACTACAGCACGAAGCTAGAAGCATCGAATGGAAACGCGCGTTCTGCATGGTTTGACTGTGCATGCTGCCCGCCGAACTTAATGCGTACCATTGCTGCATTGAGTGGCTATATCTACACGGTGCACAGAGATAATTTATTTGTGAATATGTATGTTGGCAGCGAAGGGAACGTGAACGTAGATGGAACTGCAGTTGCATTGAAGCAGGAAACGGAATATCCATGGGATGGCGCTGTGAAGCTGACCGTCAGCCCGGCAGAAGCAAAGGCATTTACAGTAAAGGTACGTATCCCAGGATGGGTATCCGAGCAGAAGAACCAGGATGTAACCATCAAGATCGGAAATGAAACCATTACGGCACAGGCAGATAAGGGCTATGTTGCAATTACAAGGACATGGAACCCAGGCGACGTAGTAAGCATTGATATCCCGATGGAAATCCGTATGACAGAGGCACATCCAGAGGTAGTAGCCAATAAGGGACAGATAGCGCTGCAGAGGGGTCCGGTTGTGTACTGTATGGAAAAGGCTGGTAACGCACAGCTTAACAGCAGTATCAAGGACTTTAACCCGTTGAACTTTGTTATCCCAAGGGATGCGAAGCTTACAGCAACTTATAACAAAGATCTGCTTAAGGGCGTTGTAGAAATCACAGGCGACGTAAAATACCATGTAGGAAACGGAGAACTGGTTGACGCTAAGCTCCAGGCAGTTCCATATTATGCATGGAATAACCGCGGGGATGACGCAGATTATGTGGAAGGGCAGATTAAGAACAATTCTTCCAAGATGCTGATTTGGACAGATGCAGATAAGCCGTCCGAGATTCCAGATCCAGATCCGACCGACGCGGGAGTTCATGCAAAGGTATCCTCTGATTATACATCTAGTTGGGAAAACCTGGAAGGCATTAAGACGGAATGGGAGCCAAAGAGTTCGAATGCCGGCACTGGCAAGGGCTGGGGCAACTGGTCGCAGGCGGAAGGCAGCGAGCACTGGGTACAGTATGATTGGGATACGGCAGTTACGACGGAACAAATGAAGATTTACTGGTACGACGACGGCGGTGGAACGCGCGTTCCTGCAACGCTGAAGATCCAGTATAAGGACAGCGAAGGCAACTGGAAGGATGCCACGATGCTGACGGAATATGCAACGGTACAGAAGCTGAACCAGTACAATGTAATCGATCTGGAGCAGATTACCACGAAGTCCATCCGCTTGCTGATGACCGTACGCAAGGGCGCGGCAGCTATGGGGATCTACCGTTGGAAGGTTGTGAAAAAGGAACTTCCGGTCACAGAAGAGGATAAGGCAGCGGCGCAAGAAGTGAATGATGCGATCAGCGATATCAAGTATGTGACGATAACTGCGGAAACTAAGAAGAAGTTAGAAGACGCCCGTAAGGCATACGACGCTTTGACAGAAGTGCAAAAGGCTTTGGTTCCATCTGAAGTATACGGGGCTTTGGTAGCCGCGGAAGCAGAATTTGAAGCCAAGCTAGAGCAGTCTGTGAAGCCTGTGACAGACGCGATCAATGCGATTGGCACGGTAGATGGAAGCGATGCATGCGGGGATAAGATCAAAGCAGCCCGTAAGGCGTACGATGCACTGGAAGACTTTAAGAAATCATTTGTGAAAAATTACGACGTCCTGCTCGCAGCCGAAGAACGTTATCAAGAAATCGGGCCGGATCCAGATACAGGCGCGACATTAGCGGACAGGCAGGCGGCAGACCGTGTGACGAAAGAAATCAATGCAATTGGGACGGTTACTGCGACAGCAGAATGTAAGACGAAGATTGACAATGCACGCAAGTCTTACAATGCATTGACTCAGATCCAGAAGAATGCAGTTACAAGCTATGCAACGTTGTTAGCGGCGGAAGACAGGTACGAAGCGCTTGTAAAAGAAGCGGCAGACAACAAGGCGGCGGCAGATGCAGTAATCGCTAAGATCAACGCAATTGGTACTGTGGCAGAAACAGATACATGCAAGGCGAAGATTGACGAAGCGCGCAATGCATATGAAGCGCTGACGAGCGTACAGAAGACATTGGTAACGAATTATGCAACATTAACAGCAGCAGAAAGCCAGTATGCAGCGCTGCAACGCCAGTCAGCAGCAGATCGTGCGGCAGCAAACCGTGCAATTGCTAAGATCAATGCGATTGGCCTTGTAACACATACAGAAGCTTGCAAGGGCAGGATTGACGAAGCACGTAAGGGATACGATGCATTGACCGACGTACAGAAAGCGTTGGTAACGAACCTCGAAGTGCTCACGACGGCAGAAACTAGGTATGAACAGCTTCGGCCAGCGCCGCAGCCGGAAATCATTGATATTGCGAAGGCTACGGTAAATGCAATCCCAGCACAGTACTATACAGGCAAGACATTAAAGCCTGCAGTTACCGTGACGTACAATGGGAAAGCTTTAGTAAAAGATAAGGATTATACGGTAAGCTACCGCAACAACAAGAAGATTGGCACAGCAACGGTAGAGATCGTCGGGATCGGCGCATACACCGGGATTGTTGCTAAGACCTTCCAGATTACGATTAAGAAGGGCGCAACATTTACGGTAGGGAACTACAAGTATAAGATTGCTGACGCTAAGACGAACGGCAAAGGGACGGTAATCCTGACAGGCGTTAAGAGCGCGTCGAAGAAGAGCAGCCTAAAGAAGATCAACGTAGCATCTAAGGTAGAGATTGGCGGCAAGAGCTTCAAGGTAACAGAGATTGGGGCAAGCGCATTCTCCGGATGCAAGAAAGCAAAGAGCGCAACCATCGGTTCTAATGTAACTAAGATTGGCTCCAAAGCATTCTATAACTGCAAGGCGCTTACGAAGATTACCGTTAAGAGCAAGAAGCTGAAATCTGTCGGAAAGAACGCGCTTAAGAATATCAATTCCAAGGCGAAGGTAAAAGTTCCGAAGAGTAAGCTGAAAGCGTATAAGAAACTGTTCAAGTCCAAAGGACAGAAGAAAACGGTTAAGATTTACTAATCCAGGTACAAAGGACAAAAAACACGAACATTCTGGCATAGACGGTTCCTTTCCCATACGCACTTATTGTGTTGGGGAAGGAGCCTAGCCAGGAAGGGAGTACAGCCAAAACGGGGCTGTTGCGTATGCAGCGGCTCTGTTTTGGCGTATTAATGGCAAGTATAGGATCGGCAGGCTGTGGGAAGGATGGATGGTTATGAGAGAGAAATTAACGAAAAGCGACGTGCAAAAAATCGAAGAAGAAATTGAGTACCGGAAGCTGGTCGTACGCAAGGAAGCAATTGAAGCCGTGAAAGAGGCGAGGGCGCACGGGGATTTGAGTGAGAATTTCGAGTACCATGCGGCGAAAAAGGACAAGAACAAGAATGAAAGCAGGATCCGTTATTTAGAACGTATGCTTAAGACGGCGGAGATTGTTACGGATTCCTCAAGGGAGGATGAAGTAGGGATCAATAATACCGTGACAGTGTATTTTGAGGAAGACGAGGAAGAGCAGGTCTTCCGTCTGGTGACTTCCATCCGGGGAAACTCTATGAAGCATTTAATCAGCACGGAGTCCCCGATGGGAAAAGCAATCCTGGGGCATAAGGTTGGGGACAGGGTGGCTGTCCAAGTCAATGATACTTACTGTTATTATATTGTAATCCAAAAGATTGAAAATACAACGGAAGATAGGGAAGACGCCATCCGCCAATATTAGCGGTATGCCCTTTGGGTACAAAGTGGTTAGCCTCCCAAGATTAGATGAAAATAAACCTACCTCGACCGACCAAGTACAAGGTAGGTTTATTTATTTTTGAAGTAATGAGACATCGGGGATTCGAACCCCGGACAACTTGATTAAAAGTCAAGTGCTCTGCCAACTGAGCTAATGTCCCAAGCCCCGTCTATAAGAGTCTTACAGACGAAACTTATTCTAACATAGTCTTTTCCCAAAGTCAATTATTAATTCAAGAAAATTAAGATTGCGTTATTTGCCTGCGGATTTGAGGACCAAACAGCATTGCGAGGATCATTTTGCCTAGATCGCCAGGGATAAATGGGATAACCCCTGCAAATAGCGCCGCTTTCCAATCCAGGTTGGCCTGGTACGCAAGCCAGGCAGTCCCAATGACATAACAGAGGATGGTTCCAAGGATCATCCCTGCCAGGCATAAAAAGCGGTTGGAAATAAATTTATCAATAAAGATCCCAGCAAGGATTGCCATAGGAAGGAATCCGATTAGGTAGCCGCCAGTAGGGCCAAACAGCTTCTGAGGGCCGCTGGTAAACCCAGAGAAGACCGGGACGCCGATAAACCCAATGAGCAGATAAGCCAGGTAGCTAATGGTGGCCTCTTTCGTCCCAAGTAGGTACAACGCGAAATAAATCGCCAGGTTTGTAAGGGAGATCGGCACTGGCCCAATTGGGACGGAAAAAGGCGCCAGTACGCACGTTACGGCTGTCATAACGCCGATCAAGGCAATCTGGCGGATGGTCAGCTTCGGTTTGGATCCCATAGGCGGGGTTGGGGGTAAGGTCGATTCTTTCATTTGTTTGTTCTCCTATCTTTTATGCATTGCCAAGTGGCGCCATATGTATCTATGTGGTTCCCATTATAACGAGAGATAGGATGATTGTCAACTAATTTTGTAAGATAGTTTACATTTGGAGACAATGTTTGGATACGGAAGGAGCGATATTGCTTATTTTCTATTTTAATTTGCGCTGTTTGAAGCGAAAAGGGATGTTATAATAAAATGGTCTATAAGTAAAATTCAGAAGCTTTATTCCAGCGGGATATATTTTGCAGGATGAAGAGGAAGGAGAAGAGATTTTATGCTACAAACGGAAGGGAAAAAAGAAGGGAAAAGGAAAGGGGGCAGGAAAGCATGGATCCTGCAGTGCGGGAAGCGTGCCTTCCTGTCGTTGTTTTTGGCGTTGGCGGTATTCGTAGGCAGCCTGCCGTCTATGGGGGTACGGGTAAAAGCAGAAGTAAGGAGCCAGGAGCGGGTATTCCAGCATCCAGGCTTGCTTCATTCCGAAGAGAGTTTTGTGAAAATGAGGGAAAACATAGACAATCAGGTATCTCCCAACAAAGAAACCTGGGACGCCTTGTGGTGGAATACGTATTCCAATGCAGGCTGGAATCCGCGTCCGTTAGAAGGTGTGACGAGGGGCGGGACGGGAGACAGCATCAACCAGCTTCGGATTGACGTAAGGCGCGCCTACCAGAATGCCCTGATTTGGAAAGTCAGCGGCGACGAGGAGCATGGGCAGGCGGCTTGCCGGATTATCAATGCCTGGTCTTCCACAATGAAATGGCTGGGAGGGAATGCCGACCGTTTCTTGGCGGCGGGGCTGCAAGGCTATGAACTGGCCAATATAGGGGAGATCATGCGGGATCATCCTTCGTTTGACAACGAGGGGCTGAAAAGGCTTCTGCTTCAGGTCTTTTACCCAATGAACGAAGATTTTATGATCCGGCATAACGATGCGTATATCGGGAATTACTGGGCGAACTGGGAACTTGCGAATCTGGCGTCTATGATTTCCATCGGCGTATACTGCGACAGGAAAGATATCTATGAAAGGGCGCTGGATTATTATAAGACGGGGAAGGGCAATGGTTCCATTTACCATACCATGCCCTATGTATTTGAAGAAGAAGGGCTGGCTCAATGGCAGGAATCCGTCCGCGATCAAGGGCATACGACGCTCGGGCTTGTGTTATGCGGGGTTATTTGTGAAACGGCCTGGAACCAGGGGGACGATTTGTATGGCCTTTCAGACAACCGTTTTATGAAAGCAGTCGAATATTCGGTAAAATACAATAGCCTGGGAGAAGAAGTGCCATCTGCCGCTTATGAATACCGCCAGGGCAAGAAAGGGGATTCCAGGTGGCATGCTGGGATCAATCCATACCAAAGGGGGAGCTGGCGTCCGATTTATGCACAGATGTACAACCATTATGTCAATCGGAAGGGTCTGGAAATGCCCAATGTAAAGAAGATGATGGAGCAGGCAGACGGCGTTTATATGGAAGGCCAGGCTGGGAATAGCCTGGATGAGCTGGGATGGTATACCTTGACGTATTCCAATAGCAGCGGGCGCAGCGAAGATACGTCAATCGAAGGGGATTTGTCTGACGGCGTTTACCGGATTGTTTCTGCCTCGAGTGGGAAGTCGTTGGTTGTCAATGAAACAGGGAACCTGGCTTCGGCCAAGAAGGGGACGAGACGGGATGAGTGGTGGTTATTACAGAATAAGGGCGACGGCGAGTATACCATTACAAATATGGCGACCGGCAACCGGATGCAGGTGAACGACGAAGGGGAAACGGAAATGGACGGCAATACGTTCAGCCGCTATTATGCGTACGGCACGCAGATTGGCACAGGAGAGGCAGATGGATCCCTGGCGCAAAGCTTTGCATTTCTAAAGGAAAACTATGGCGCGTACCGGATTGTCCCATCGTTAAACTTCCTTGTGCTGGCATTGGAAGGAAACAGCGCTGCAGATGACGCCAGGATTGTCCAGTGGAGGAACGACGCCGTTGGTTCTTATTGGAATGAGAACAATGCGGGGCAACGCTGGAATTTAGAAAAAGCAACCGAGGTCGGGACGTCGTTTTCCTTTGACAGCGAGGAAACAGGCTTTTCCACGGAATATGCACAAGCCGAAGGAAGCTGTTCTTTGGCAGCCCATGGAACGGGGATGGCAGCGTCGTTTGACGGGCGCGGCGACGTCCTGGAATTTACTGCAAAAACAGGAAAAAGCATACTGGCAGGGGAAAAGGCGTTTACTGTTTCCCTGGAAGCCAAGCCGGAGGGAAGCCAAAGCCAATGGCTGTTTTACGCAGCCTTGGACGATAAGGCGCAGGAAGGGCAGGAAGCGTCTTACCTTGGGATTTGGGAAGAGGATGGGACGGTTTTTGTAGAACGCAGGAGGCAGGGAGAGGATTGCCCAGCGTTACAAGCCGCAGTAGGTACGGAAGGATGGCGCCACATTTCTGTGGCATTTGCAGAAAAAGAAACGGTATTGTATCTCAATGGGGAGGAAGCGGCAAGGGCGTCTAGCAAGGTTGGCGTGCATGAGATTTTAGGCGAAAACGGCATTGTGCAGGTAGGGAAAGCCAACCTGGGGGCAGGCAAGTATTTCAAAGGGCAGATTGACAATGTAAAGCTAATGGGCCATGCCATGACCAAAGGGGAAGCCTTGGCGGAAGCGTCTGCCTATGTACAAGGGACGTTGCCAGAAACGTTGGTGGATCTGGACTTTGATTCGGAAACAGACGGATTTTCCGGCGGCATTGGGAAGGCGGACGGCGTGTACAGCCTTGTGGATCACGGCAGCGGCAAAGCCTTGTATTTAGATGGATTCCGGGATTATCTGGAAATTACTGGGGAAAACGGCGGCTCCCTCATCCCAGGTGGGCTTATAAAAGAGCTTACCATATCCCTACAGGTGAAATACGAAGGCGGGACAGGCTGGCTCTGTTATGCAGCCCCGGATCCGCTGTCGCAGAATTACGGGTATGAGCGGTATCTTGGGCTTTTGGATCACAATGGGTCGTTAACGGCGGAGCGTTATGATAACCAGGGCAGCCGTTTGACGTCGGCGTCGGGCGCGTATACGGCAAGTGGATGGCGTCATCTGGTTCTTGTATTGACAGAATCAGAGATTATTGTTTACCACAACGGAGAAGAGGCGGCGCGTGCAGCGAATGATACGCCGTTATCCCGTATTTTAGGCGGCGATTCCATCTGGCAGGTCGGGAAGGCAAACTGGGGCATGGGCGAGTATTTTAAAGGCATGGTGGATAATTACAAAATTATTTCCCGTGCATGGAGTGCGCAAGAAGTCCGCAACGAGGCTTTAAAATACGTAGACAAGACAGCTTTGCAGGCCGCAGTTGCAAATGCCACGGCAAACGAAGAACATCAGTATAGTGCGGAACGTTTTGCTGCTTACCAGGCTGCGTTAGCAACTGCAAAAGCGGTATTGGCGGATGGCCAGGCATTGCAGTCTACCGTAGATCCGGCAGCCAATGCGCTAGATGAGGTGCAGGCATGGATGCGTTTGGACGAAGCGTTGTTTGCTTCGGTTCCGGAAACGGATGAGGCTTCCTATACGGCAAAGACCTGGGCGCCTTATAAGGAAGCGTTAGACAGAGCCAAAGAAATCCACGCGGCAGGCACGGCGGCTGCACAGGAGGCCAAGTCGTCTGCGCAAGCCTTGCGTGACATGCAATCCTTGTTGGTTTCAAAGCCAGAAACAATTGAAGAAGCAATCCGCAGGATCCATGACATCGGGGTGGTAGCTTTAACGCCGGAATGCAGCCGGAAGGTAATCTTAGCAAGGAAGATCTGCAGCCTGTTAGAGGAAAGCGAATTAGAAGCCGTGGAAAACCTTCCGCTCTTAGAAGCAGCAGAAGCTGCAATGGCAGATTATTTGCTGGAATTTACTTTCGAGGATGAAGAAACAGGCCTGATTGGCGGGCAGGCTGTTGCAAAAGGGGAGTTTGCCATCCAAAACGGCGCGCTTTACCTGGATGGGGACAGCGCACATTGGCTGGATGTGAAGAAAGCGGATGGCAGCAGCCTTTTGGCGGGACGCGAGGAATTGACGGTTTCCTTTGGGGCAAAGCCGGAAACGGGAGGCAGCAACTGGTTGTTCTATGCCGCTCCCAATGGGGACGCGCCGTCTGTAGGGTATGAAACGTACCTTGGTTTATTGGAAGTGGATGGGACGTTAACGGCAGAGCGTTATAAAAACACAGGAGAACGGCCCGCTTCTGCAAGCGCGAAGGCAGATGTTTCCGATTGGATGTATGTAACGATTGTGTATACAGCGGAAGAAACGATCCTCTATATCAACGGTGCAGAGGCGTCCCGCGCGGGAAGCAGCATTTCTTTGCCAGACATTTTGGGGGAAGACGGTATCTTACAGATTGGAAAGGCCAACTGGGGAACGGGCGAATATTACAAAGGGTGGATCGATCGGATTAAGATCCTGGGTATGGCAATGTCCCCAGAAGAAATCAAGTCAGAATCCGAAGCTTTCCTGGATCAAGTGATCCGCCCAGAAAAGGTGGCGTCAGTTGTGGAAAAAATCAATGCCATTGGAACGGTAAGCGTTTCTCTGGAGAGCAAAGCTAGGATTGCCCAGGCAAGAGCCGCTTACGATGCTTTGAATACGGCAGAGAAATCCCAGGTTACAAATGCTTCTATCTTAGAGGCGGCGGAGAAGGCATACCAGGAACTGGTACAGCAGCACAATGGCATAATTGCGGATTTTTCTTTCTACAATGCGGAATACGGCCTAAAAGGGGCAGGCGCCAAAGCAGTTGTGTCTGGCGCTGGCACACCTGTTTTTGTACAGGACGCAGAACGCGGCCAGGTCTTGTCCTTTGATGGCACAGGAGAATCCTGGCTGGCAGTCGAGAAAGAGGATGGCGCGCCGTTACTGAGCGGGGTGGAAGAACTGACCGTATCCTATTATAGCAAAGCAGGGCGCAAGGAAACCAACTGGCCGTTCTATGCCGCGCCCAATGGGGACGCGCAGGTTTTAAACCAGGAAAGCTATCTTGGGATTTTAGAGAATAACAACAATATCACGGCGGAGCGTTTCCAGAACGGAAGGAAGCCCAGCGCGACCGCCGCTTACCAGCCGGGCTGGAACCATATTGTGGTGGTATATCAGGAAGATTGTACGAAAGTTTATGTAAACGGGAGCCTGGCTTCATCTGCTGAAAACGGCAGCGCATTAAAAGAAATCCTTGGGGCAGGGAGCATCCTCCAAATTGGGAAAGCCAACTGGGGAACAGGGGAATTTTACAAAGGCCTTCTGGATCGGTTTACCATCTATAATTATGCGTTGTCGGAAGCAGAAGTGGAAGCATTAGAAGCTAAGGGAGAGATCGACACAAGGGCGTTGGATTCCAAAATAGCAGAAGCTAAGGCAATCCAGCCGGAGGGATATACAGGGGAAAGCTATCAAGCATTGCAGGAAGCGATCCATGCAGCAGAAGCCGTTGCATCAAATGCCCAAACGGAGGAGGAAGTAGAAAAAGCCCAGAAGGAATTGCAGGAAGCAATCAACGGGCTAGAGGAGAAGCCAGAACCGGAAGAGCCGGGACCAGAGGAACCAAAGCCGGAAGAACCGAAGCCAGAAGAACCAGAGGAACCAAAGCCGGAAGAGCCGAAGCCAGAAGAACCAAAGAAGAAATTAGTAGAAGCCATATCCCTTGCATCCAAAAGCCGGAAGCTGGCCGTAGGGCAAAGTTATGCCCTTGCATATACGGTTTTGCCAAAGGACGCTGGGAATAAGAAAGTCCGCCTTACAAGCAGCGCCCCAGGTATCGTGGGGATATCCGGCAATAAAATCACGGCGAAGGCCGCTGGCAGCGCAGTGATTACCATTGCTTCAGAAGATGGTTCCAAGGTGTCTGCTTCCCTAACGGTTACCGTATGTCTGCAGGCGGTTCCATCGGTAAAAGCGGTGCAGGAAAACAGCAAAGCCATAAAGGTTACGGTAGGAAAAGTAGCTGGGGCGGTTGGATATGATATTTACCGTTCCACAAAGCCTGGCAGCGGTTACAAGAAAATCGGGACGTCAAAGACGGTTACTTACACGGACAAGAAGGTCAAAAGCGGGAAAACGTATTACTATAAAGCAGCCGCGAGATCAAAGAATCCAGCTTACAACAGTGCGCAAAGCAGCAAATATGCAAAGCGAAAAGCGCTTGCCCCTCCTTCCATCAAGGTGAAGGCAGGAAAATCACGGAAGCTATCCTTCACCTGGAAGAAAGCGCCTGGCGCTCAGGGTTATGCGGTGTATACTTCCACGAAGAAAACAAAGGGGTTCCGGTCTGTAAAGGTGATTGGAAAAGGGAGCGCTAAGGGAACGTCTATCACAGCCAAAAAAGGCGTGAAATCGTTATATGTCAAAGTCCGTGCGTTTTATAAAGAGAATGGCAAGAAACTCTATGGGCCATATGCAAAAACGGTTCGTATCAAGATAAAATAAGAAAGGATCTTGAGCCATTAGGAGCCGCTGCGTTAGGAGAACAGAATCTCTTAACGCAGCGGCTCTAGTAATAGGCGTTTGCGAAACTCAATATCAGGAACAGCGTTTGTTTCATCCATACAAAAGAAGGGCGACTTGCGGCGGCATCCGGAGCCCGCTTTTGTATGGATGGAACAAACGCGTCTGTTACAGAGAACGTTTCGCAATTCCCTAGGCTCTAGTAATATAGAAGGGAGCCCATACAGGATAGAACTTGTTATGGCATGGTTTCTTTTATCTGTGCCAGCAGTTCCATATCGTCCTTTGTGATTTTCAGGTTGGAACGGTAGCGTTTCCCTTCTGGTGTGATAAGGTTAACTTCAAGGATTGCCCCTTCCTGGATCCCTTCCTTGGCGGCTGCCTGTAAAAAATTCAGGAACTTTGGGTGGGTTTTCGTAAATTTATACCACAAATCCATCCATTGGAATATTTGGGTAGGGTTAAATTTTGCCATCTTGTCCAGACCTCCTTTTGCAATAATGGGTATTTGACTGCAACAGCCCAAACGTTTCCCTATTGCAATCTATCCCCTATTATAACCAATTCCATTCCATAGGACAATACAAAAAAAGTTATAGCCTTGTCCCGTATGCCTTTGCCTTGACTTTGCTGATTTGGGTATGCTAAAATAGCCCTAGCAATTATCAAGAAAGGATTTGGCTCTTTATGAATATGGGATTCAAGTACTGCCTGCTGCTTCTTTTCTTGGCGGCAGCTTTGTTGTTTTCTTCATGCGGCGTAGCCAAAGAGGAGCCTAGGCAAGAAAGCAAGGCGCTGACATGGGAGTTGGGGAGCAACCGTGGCAACCTAGGGAAATTTCTGGATATGTTAAAAGAAACTTACCCAGAAATTGAATTGGACTTTATTTCTTATACAGGCGGCAACTATACAGGATATAGCTGGGCGCAGATGCGTGCCGATGATATCCCGGATATTTTTGTCACGCCCCATATGGTAGACAGGGATCTTGCGAAAGAGCGTCTGGCAGATTTATCCAGCTATTCCTTTGTCAATGGGTTCTCAAACGCTATCCTGGATCAGGTTTCCATTGACGGCGGGATTTACCTGCTGCCGCTTAATAACGCGATGTACGGGATCTATTATAATAAGACGCTTATGGAAGAAAAGGGCTGGGAGGCGCCTTCTAATTTTGATGAATTGGAAGCTCTGTGTAAAGAGATCCAGGAGGAAGGCTTGATTCCTGGCATAGTTGGCACAAATCTGACAGGCGGGCCGTTTTCAACGGTGTTCAATCTAGCAAAGACTAGTTGGCTTACTACCCCGGAAGGGGTGGAATGGGAAAAGGATTTCCTAGCGGGGGACGCTACGGCAAAAGGGACATGGGAAGAAACCATGGAGTATGTCCAACGATATATAGATATTGGGATGTTACAGACCGATCCGGAGGATCGGAACACGGCGCAACTGATATTGGATTATCTGGGGAACCGGAAAGCTGTATTTTGTACGGCAGTGCTTTCTGTCAACATCACGGAATTTCCAGACACTGGGGATGAACTTGGGATGATGCCTTTTATTAGCGAGGATGGCGGCAAAAATATCTATATGTACAGCCCCTCTTGTTATTTGGGTATCAGCAAGAGGCTGACGGAACCAGGGAATGAGGAGAAGCTAGAGGACGCCATCCAGATCCTGTCTTTGCTGTATTCAAAGGAAGGGCAGGAAACGCTTATTGATAAAGAAACCCCATGTGTTATGAGCGCGCTGAGCAGCGACGTAGTGGGAAAAGATTCATTGATTTATGACGCGCAGCAGGCATTGTGGCAGGGAAGGGCTTTTCCTATGACGTATGCACGTTGGGAGAATATCTTGTCTGAGATAGGGCAGGCCTATAAAGAATGGTTCCGTGGAGAGAATGGCATGGATGGTAAGGCGTGTATTGACCGTATGGATGAGCTGCAGCAGGATTACCTGAACCATTCGGATGTGCTGGATTTCTGTGAGAGTACCGCGGATTTTACCTTAGAGGAAACAGGTATCTTGCTCGGGAAGGCGCTTGGAAGCGCAGCCGGGGCGGATGCAGTTATGGTTCCGTTCGGCGGGCTCCACGAAGGCAATGTAGAATTAAAAGCAGGGGTCACCGGGAAGCTTTACAAGGGTAAGATCAATGTGGAGGTTGCCAATACAATCACGCCGTCTGTGGACGGTAAATATGCGGTGATGACAATGACAGGCGCCCAGGCAAAAGAATTGGAAGCAGCGGGTTTTGATGCAGTTGGGGATGGCAATCCGTTTCCGTATCTCTTGGTGGTCCGGGGAAACAAAGAGTTACAGGACGATACGTCTTACCAGGTAGCGTTTTTTTTGGACGGCTACACGGAAGAAACTGCCAAAAAATATGACGCCCAGGTATACGACGGTTCCTTGCGGGAGTTTTTAAAGAAATGGCTAGAGGAGCAGAAGACCGTATCCCCGGATGGGAATCCATGGGAGTAGTAGGGGTTGTTGTGGGATTAATGATTGTTATGGATACTTGTATCGTGTCGACAGTTAAGAAAAGGAACATAGGTTGAATGAAATCCGAAAGGAAGAAATATAATCTTGTACTTCCGGTTGCTTCGGCGGCCTGTCTGCTCCTGTTTCTCTTGGCGGGCGGATTCTATTTTGCAAAATACCTGCAGGAGCAGATTTTTGTGGAACGTACCACACAGTTAAATGAAATTACTTCTCAGGTGCAGACAAACCTGAGCAATGCGCTGGATTCCCATTGGAATTATCTGACGGCTGCGTCCAATATGCTTGAAACGCAGGAATTTGAATCCGTGGGGGAAGCCGTTAACAGCCTGAATGCGTTAGAAGAACTTTTGGTAGTGGAAAATTACAGTTCCATGCTGATGCTTTTAGACGGCAAGGGGAATTGTTATGATGCGGATGGGAAGCATGGCGTCTGGTCGGATATGGTACGGATTTCCGGCGGGGAAAAGCGGTATACTTTCCTGTCCGACAGTTTTAATTATCAAGGCAGTCACTGGTGTTTCGTGCAGGAATTGAATACGCCGATGCAGATAGGGGAATCTGGAGAGACGTTTACGCATATTGCACTATTGAAAGATGTCTATACCTTGATGGAGTATTATGACAGCAGTTCATATGGGAACCAGAATGAAACGTATATCCTAAAGGCCGATGGGACGCGTATGCACGACAATATTTCAGGCGAGGGTATGATCCAGGCCTATAACGTGCTGAAGGTATTGCAGGAAATGGAAGGCCAGGCATATCCTGATATCAGGGAAGCCCTTAAGGCGCAGGATACGATTAGTACGGATTTTACATACGACGGCATGGATTATTATTACTGTATTACCTCTTTGGAGGAGTACGATACATTGCTGCTGTTTTTGATTCCGGCCAAATATGTAGCTTCTGAAACGGTGAAGATGGTAGAGGCTGTCATCCGGATGCTGCTGATTTTTGTGATCATCCTTTTGGCGATGCTGGTTCTAGTTGTGGTATCTGTTGTGAAGCAGCAGAACAGTGTCCGAAAGATTCGGCGGGAACGGGAGAACCTGCGGCGGCAGGAGGAGATGAACCAGCAGCTTGAGGAATCAAACGCCATGCTGGCGCAATCGAAGGAAACGGCGGAACAGGCCTTCCAGATTGCGGAAGAGGCGAACCGCGCTAAGAGTTCGTTCCTTTCAAACATGAGCCATGATATCCGGACGCCTATGAATGCGATTGTCGGTTTTGCGGCTCTTTTGGCAAGGGATGTGGAGAATCCCGATAAAGTGCGGGAGTATACGAAGAAGATTACTGCTTCCAGCCAGCACCTTTTGGGTCTGATCAATGATATCCTGGATATCAGCAAAATTGAGGCTGGTAAGACGACCTTGAATCTGTCGGATGAAAGTATGGTGGATCTTATTGAAAACATCGACGCCATCATCCGCCCGCAGATGAAAGCGAAAGGACATACCTTTGAGGTGTACAGTAGGGATCTCAAGCATGAGCGTGTCGTGATGGATAAGCTTCGTGTGAACCAGATCTTGTTAAATCTATTGTCTAATGCGGTCAAATATACGCCGGAGGACGGCCATGTCACTTTGACGGTGCAGGAGCTTCCGCAATATACCAAGCAGTTGGCTCATTACCGTTTTGTCGTGGCAGACAATGGGTATGGCATGAGCAAAGAATACATCCAGAAGATTTTCCATGCTTTCACGAGGGAAGAAGACAGTGTCACGAACAAAATACAGGGGACTGGGCTTGGCATGGCGATTACCAAGAACCTGCTGGATCTGATGGGCGGGAATATCTTGGTAGAAAGTGAGAAAGGGAAAGGTTCTACCTTTACCGTAGAATTGGAGCTGCACATAAGCGAGCAGGCGATCGATCAGGGATTCTGGAAGAAGCATGGCATTACCAGGATGTTGACGGTAGACGATGAAGAAGTGATTTGCCAGAACATCCAGATGACAATGGAGGGGACTGGCGTAGACGTGACATATACGTTGGACGGCCAAACGGCAGTTGAGATGGCGAAGAAGGCGGCGCAGGAAGGGAATGGCTACCATATCGTATTATTGGATTGGAAAATGCCAGGTATGGACGGCGTAGAAACGGCGCGGCGTATCCGGCAGGAGATTTTAGAAGACGCTCCGCTTATTGTACTCACCAGCTATGATTGGCCAGAGATAGAAGACAAGGCAAAATCTGTGGGAGTGGATGCTTTCCTGCCGAAGCCGTTTTTCCTGACCAGCTTCCGCCATAAAATAGAATCTGTCCTGAACCATGGGGACGAGGAGGAGAAGCTAGAGGAAGAGGCAGAGGAGCAGAGCGTCCTTCATGGGATGCATATCCTTGTGGCGGAAGACAATGAGATCAATGCGGAGATTTTACGGGAGCTGTTACATACGGCAGGGGCTACCTGCGATATCTGTGAAAATGGGGAGTTGGTAGTGCAGGCTTTTGAGCGATCCATCCCAGGGCAATACCAGCTTGTGCTGATGGATGTCCAGATGCCGCTTATGAACGGCTACGACGCTACGAAAGCCATCCGTGACTTATGCCATCCGCTGGCGCTTCGGATCCCGATTATTGCAATGACGGCGAATGCGTTTGCCGAGGATATCCGTGATGCATTAGAAGCAGGGATGAACGCCCATGTTGCCAAGCCCATTGATATGGCGGTCCTAGAACAGACCGTGAAAGCGGTGATAGGATAATCGTCTTGATGTTTGACTTTGGGGCGGTATCGGTATACAATAGGGCTATACAATAGAACTATAGAATATAACAAAGAAAGGCAGGGACTATATTTATGCAAACATTATCATTTGGGACAAACCAAAGGGGGGAAGCAGCGTCGCTGTATGTGTTGGAGAATAAGAACCATGCAGTGATAAAGGTGTCGGATCATGGGGCGACATTGGTATCTGTGCTCGTTCCGGATAAGGAAGGCAAATTGCGCGACGTTGTTTTGGGGTACGACGATGCGGCGGAATATGACAGCCACACATGTTATTTCGGGGCTACCATCGGGAGGAATGGGAACCGGATTGACAACAGTGAATTGACCATTGATGGGAAGGTATACAAAATCCCGGCAAATGAGAATGAGAACAGCCTTCACAGCGGCCCGAATGGCTTTGACCGTGTCGTATGGGAAGTAAAGGAATACAAAGAGAACAGCATTACGTTATACCATTTGAGTACTGAGGAAGAACAGGGCTTCCCAGGCAACCTGAAGGTAGAGGTTACATACACCCTGACCGATGACAACGCTGTGGAAATCAGCTACCGGGGAGAAGCCGACAAGACTACGGTGATGAACTTTACAAACCATTCCTATTTTAATTTAGGCGGCCAGGAGAGTGGATCAGCCGCAGGGCAGCAATTACAGATCCTGGCGGAGGCGTATAACCCAGTCCGTGACTCCAAGTCCATCCCGACGGGCGAGATTGCCCCTGTAGAAGGGACGCCGATGGATTTCCGCCAGATGAAGCCCATTAGACAGGATATTGACGCAGATTTCCAGCAGTTGAAGTACACCGGAGGCTACGATCACAATTACGTGCTGAGCGACAAGGCGGGGGAAATGAAAGTGATGGCGCATGCATACTGTGAAGAAACCGGGATCGCAATGGAAGCATCCACCGATTGCTGCGGCGTCCAGTTCTATTCCGGGAACTTTATTACAGACCATGCAGGAAAAGGCGGGGCGGCTTATGTGAAGCACAGTGGCTTCTGCTTAGAGTCCCAGTTCTATCCCAATGCGGTGAACCAGGAGAATTTCCCATCTCCTATCGTAGAGGCTGGTAAGGTATTTACAACAAAGACCATCTATCGTTTCTACACAAAATAAACAACCATACGGCGCATGATACACAATCCTTACTGCTTTTCGGACATAAGAAGAGCCAGTAAGGATTTTTGTTTCATAAATTAAAGTGCGTCCTATGAACCAAAAAACTCTGTGGGGATTGGACTGCGGCGGAGAGTCCTGTGTTTCTAAGATTCTTTTTTCTTCCCACAAGTATTGCATCTGTCCTGTGTATCTTCATATCCGGGGAGATATTGGAAAAATAAAAAAATTGGAAAGATATGCAATAAAACAGGCGGCTGGTGCATTAATAAGGTGGGAGGGAAATTATGTTATTATTTACCATGGTAGAACACACATTTGTCGGACAAAGTACGAAAGAAAAAAAGGATGGGGCGGAGAACCTTTTGGCTCAAATTGGGAAAGATAACCAGGAAGCGTTCCGGAAGCTGTATCAAATGCATGCAAAGACAGTATACGTTTATGCGCTCTCCATTTTGAAGAACCACCACAATGCAGAAGAGGTAATGCAGGATACTTTTTTGAAAATCAGAAGCGCCGCGCATCTATACCGTCCAATGGGCAAGCCATTGGCATGGATCCTCAAGATTGCGAAAAATTATTGTATGATGCAGCTACGCAAGGAAAGCCATTATAGCGACAGCAGTATGGAAGACGTTGGGGATATGGGGCTTTTGTCGTATGAAATGGATGAAGACGACCGGATTATATTGCAGGCCGCATTGGAAACCCTAGAAGAGGAGGAACGCAGCATTATCCTGCTTCATGCAGTCACTGGACAGAAACACAAGGAAATTGCAAAGAACTTAGGAAAACCTTTGTCAACGGTGCTGAGCAAATACCACAGAGGACTGAAGAAGCTGCGCAATTATTTAGGAGAAAGGGGGCTACATTGATTATGGAAGATAAGAAAGTGTTAGAGTCCTTAAACCGGGCGGTGGAACCGATGGTGCCTGATTTATGTGAAAAGCTGTTAGAGGCTTCCATAGAGAAGGATACGCATACGGATGGATGTACGAAGCAGGAAAGCGTCACATATTTGCTGTTTTACCGTACCATAGCTTTGGCAGCGGGATTGCTGCTGCTCTTTCTGGCAGGGAACGCCTGGAACCAGGAGCGTTTTGCACTCGTTTCCATTGATGTGAACCCAGGGATTGAATTGCAGGTGGATGGGCAGGAGCATGTCATATCTGTGCGGGCAGTAAATGAAGATGCAAAAAAGCTGCTAGAACAGATAGACATAGAGCATATGGATGTACAGCAGGCGTCAGATATTATCATTCAAAAGCTTTGCCAGGGCGCATACCTGAAAAAGGGGGAAGAAAACGTGGCGTTGATTTCCGTGCACCGGGGCAGGTATATGGAACAGGAAATTGAAACGCGTTTGGAATCCCAGGTGAAAAATAGCCTTGAGAAAGCGTCTTTGCGGTGCCAGATGATTACCCAGCGTGTCAAAAAGACACATAATGAAGAGCGTACAGCGAAACAGTATCAGATTACATTGGGCAAAGCGGGATTAATTGAACGTATCCTTGGACAGGAAGGCAGGCGCTACACGAAAGGGCAGTTGGCGTCGATGCAGGTAAAAGAGTTATTCGAATTGATCCAAAGAGATAACCTGGAGCAGGAAAGCGATGGACTTCAGATTATAAGCTGCGGCATGGAGGATACCCGGCAGGAGAATTTAGAGCCAAAGCCGAAGGAAGAACCCAAAGAAGCCCAGGAGCCTGTTGAAAAGCAGCAGGATGCAAAACGCCATAAAAAGCCTGCCCATATGCAACAGGATGGCATGGTGAACCAGGGCGTCGGGAAAGATAGCAGCAATAGCGCCGCCCCTGCCAGTGCAGGCAGCGCCCCTACTGTACAAGAGGGCAACGGCGGCAGCGGTAATGCGGTAGGGACGGATCCAGGTCCTGCTCCTGAGGAAGATCCTGGCGAAGGGGAGTGGGAGGATCCGCCAGGAGAGGGCACGTCTATCCAGGACGACGAGGAAGGGGTAGACGAGCCGATTGTGCCGGGGGAACCAGGAGAAGGCGAACAACCCGCGGATCCAGGCGCGCCTGGCCAGCCGCCCAATCCAGGCCAGCCGTCCAGCCCTGGGCAGCCCGCCGATCCAACCAACCCAACCCAGCCAACCGATCCAGGGAATACGGAAGAACCAGGCGAAGCTGGGAATGTAAACGGCCAAGGAAGCACGGGAGGCTTGGGCCAGCCAGAGGGACCTTGAGTGTTTGGACCAGCCAGTTGGGATCCATTGGGTATGGTTCAAGAGGAAGAATTTTAGCAATTTTTACTAAAAATGCATGGTTTTTCTCCTTTAAAACAAATATAGGTATAGAATAATCAAGAAATCATTGTAAATGATGCATAAAAGAAGGTGAAGAGTATGTTAATGTCACTGATTATCCCTTGTTACAATGAGCAGGAGTCCATCCGTATGTTCCATAAGGAAACTACGGAAGTCATGGGCAAAATGGATTGCAGTTATGAACTGCTGTTTATAGACGACGGTTCCAAAGACCAGACGCTTTCTATCCTAAAGGAACTGGCGCTGCAAGACGCCCATGTTACGTATTTGTCGTTTTCCAGGAATTTTGGGAAAGAAGCGGCAATGTATGCGGGGTTTTGCAATGCATCGGGGGATTATGTGGCAGTTATGGATGCAGATTTACAGGATCCCCCGGCTCTTCTTCCACAGATGTTAAAGCTTTTGCAGTATGGGGAATATGACAGTGTGGCGGCCAGGCGTGACAGCCGGGAAGGGGAGCCGCCTGTCCGTAGCTGGTTTGCAAAGAAATTTTATCAAGTGATCAACCGTATTTCGGATGCGGATATTGTAGACGGCGCGCGCGACTTCCGTCTGATGAAGCGTGAAATGGTGGAAGCGATTGTTTCTATGGGAGAATGCAACCGTTTTTCCAAGGGGATCTTTGGATGGATTGGATTCCGCACATATTGGATGTCTTATGGAAATATTGCGCGTGCGGCCGGGCAGAGCAAATGGAACTTCTGGAAGCTGTTCCAATATGGGGTGGGCGGGATTATCAATTTTTCCAACGCCCCGCTCAGCATTGCTTCATGGTTTGGGATGTTTATGACCTTCTGTTCCTTTGTTTCTTTGCTGTTTATCGTGTTGAGGAAAGTCCTGTTTGGCAATTCTGTGGATGGATGGGCGTCTACCATCTGCGTCATTATCCTGATTGGAGGGATCCAGTTATTCTGCCTTGGGATTATGGGGCAATACATTGCCAAAACTTATATGGAAACAAAACACCGTCCGCATTACATTATTTCAGAGGCAAACAAAGCAGATGTGGAAAAGATCAGATAATAACAGCCTGGGGCTCATAAGAACAAAGAAGTGGAAGGATGAAGATTATGGAAACTAGTATCGGTAGGGATGCGAAACCAGGCTTGGCGCGCATTGCCGGAGGGAAGCGGACGGGGGCTTTGCTCCATGGGAAGACGAAGTATTTTATTATGTATACCGTGGCGTTTGCGGTTTGCGCCCTGTTTGTGTTTTCCTGGTATTTCTTGTATGGGAAGACGTTTATCTGGGAAGGGGATGGGTGGAAGCAGCATTACAAAGCCCTGGTATATTATGCAAAATACCTGCGCTCCATCTTACGGGGGCTGCTGTTTGAACATCAGCTTACCATCCCGAATTGGGATTTTAGCCTGGGAGAAGGGAACGATATCCTGGGGACGCTCCACTATTATGTGATCGGAGATCCGTTTTGCGCCCTTTCTGTATTTGTGCCGACACGCTTTCTTCATATCTTTTATGACGCCATGATGCTGATGCGTCTGTACTTGTCTGGGATTGCGTTCTCCTGCCTGTGCTTTTCCCATGGGCAGGATGATAAGTGCGGTGTGCTGGCGGGCGCATTGACGTATGTATTCTGTTATTGGGGCGTACACAATGCAACCAGGCATCCATTTTTCCTTACGCCGATGCTCTGCCTGCCGTTATTGCTTCTGGGGATAGGGAAAATCCTGAAAAAGGAACGCCCCTATGTGTTCATCCTTTCGGTCGCGCTTTCCGCGGCCAGCAATTTCTATTTTTTCTATATGCTGGTGTTGGTAGCTGTGATCTATGTGGCATTGAAGCTTCTGGCGTCGTACCGCAGGAGATGGAAGGAAGCGTGTTTGATGCTTTTCCGGATTGGAGGGGCTTCCGTATTGGGCGTACTGCTTGCCGCCGTCATTGTGCTGCCTGTCTTGTATTCGGTTCTGAATGACGCGAGGATGCCGTCTGGGAACCAATTCCAATGGCTCTATCCGCAGCAATATTACAATGCGCTGCCAGGGGTGTTTTTAGCTGGCGGCGGTAAATACTGGATCTGTATGGGATTTTCCATCCCAGCTTTTTTGGCGCTTTGTATGCTCTTTTGGCATAAGAAAACAAATGGTTTGCTAAAGGTTTATTTCCTGCTCTGTATCCTGGCGGCTATATTCCCCGTTGCCGGGCAGGTGTTCAATGGATTTTCCTATATGTCGAACCGATGGTCCTGGGCGCTTGCCTTGACAGTGGCTTATACAGTGGCCGCTATGTGGCCTTCTTTGATGAAGCTTAGCCGCAGGGAAGGGATATTCCTGTTAGGATGCTTTGCCGTCTATCTGTTTGCCTGCCTGATGCTAGAGGAATCTTGTAAGGATCAGGTATTGATTGCGCTTGGGCTGATGTTTGCATTCCTGTGCGTGGCATGGCTGCCTGGGGTGGCGCAGAAGCGCGCCTTGCGCCTAACAGGCGCCCGTAGCTTGTTGTGGCGCAGAGGGAAGCAGGCTGCTTTGCTGCTTCTGATCCTAGCGGGGTTTTGCAATAACAGCTTTTGGAGAAATGCGTCGAAAGAGCAGGGGAACCACAGGGAAGGCTATGCGCAGCGTTGTATGGATCGGGATAAGGTGCAGGAGGAGTTTTTGAGAAATGAAACCATGGCTGTCAAGCAGATGGCGGTGATTGACGGTATGGAGGGATTTTACCGTTTCTCTGGGTCTGGCCTGACACAGAATGCCAATATGACGGCAGGCTTATCCTCTACCCAGTATTATTGGTCGTTTTCTAATCCATATGTGGCAGGCTTCCGCAGGACGATGGAGATGGAGGAGCTGAGCAGCTATAATTACAAATCGTATGGGGAACGGGCGTCCTTGCTGTCTTTGGCGTCCGTACGTTATTACGTGGTTCCTGCTGGTTTAAGCGCCCTTATCCCGTATGGGTTCGACCATATGGGCACAGTAGATGTGGGAGGACCGAAATATACGGTATACCGGAACGCCTATGCCATGCCGCTCTCCTACACATATGGAACGTACGTTCCTGAAAAGGAATGGGAGAAGCTTACGGCGGTAGAAAAGCAAGAAGCGCTGCTTCAGGCTTGCGTATTGAAGGCGGACGCGCCGGGCGTGGAGAAGGCAGAGTTGGAATTTACCAATAAGGTTATGGATAGTAAGATAACGTGCAAAGGGAAAGGGGTACGGATGGAAGGGGATTCCTTCCTTGTCACCTCAAAGAAAGGGTCGGTAAAACTGGAATTTGAAGGCTTGTCAGACAGTGAGACATACGTTATGGTAAAAAACCTTCATTATGCGCCGCAGTATGAGGCTGCTTCCGGAAAATCCCATAGAAAGGCGCCTAGCAGGGTCATGGTTGTCATGAAATCATCTACGGGGACAAGGAAGACGTTCCTTTGCCAGACAAAACAGGACAACAACTATACGGGGCGTCATGATTTTACCGTGAATTTTGGGTATTCCAAAGAGAAGGCGACCTCCGTTACGATAAAGTTTCCAAGTAAGGGGAGGTATTCTTTCGATTCCATACAGGCGGTCTGCCAGCCGATGCAACGGTATGGCGCACAGCTTGGGCAGCTTCGGGCAAACGCGCTAGAGGATGTTGTAATCGACGCGGGTAAGGTTACGGGGCGCATTGCCTTAGATAAACCGAAGCTCCTCTGCTTTGCAATCCCTTATTCCAAAGGGTGGAGCGCATACGTCGATGGCAAAGAAGCAGAACTGTTCCAGGCAAATTCGATGTATCTGGCATGTGCTTTAACCGCGGGGGAACATAAGATCAGGCTCGTATACCATACGCCGCTTCTAAGAGAAGGGGCGATACTGTCTGGGATCGCAGCGTTGGCGTTTGTTGGTATGCTGCTGATAAAACGAAAGGGAGTTTCAAAAAAAGTTTGACATTTCTATGTAAATCACATATAATCCTGTTTTTGACAGTTGAGGGAAAATAGAATCGCTACAATGCTTGAAAA
>CAOKNO010000007.1 GCA_948470065.1 uncultured Eubacterium sp.
CATCCACGACCTCCGTCACGCGAACGCCTCGCTCCTGATAAACATGGGCATACCAGCGAAAGTGATCTCCGAGCATCTCGACCACTGCGACACCCGGACAACGGAAAATATCTACGCCCATGTGTTTGCGGAGACGCTGGCGCAGACTTCGGACGCCATCAGCCAGGCACTGGCAGGGGCGGGCGAGTAAGGCACACAGCATCAGCTTTTTCAGGCACAGAAAACACCAGGGTTCCCACACAGGTACAGAATGACGGGAACCTTGGTGTTTATTGGTTGTTTAAATCCCCAAAACGAGCCAGTACGAAGTGGAACGAAACACATCTTGTAGTGCCACGAAACCGCATGAAACGGGGATTTTCAGACGATAGGAAACCCTATGAATGATTGGAAGTGGTGCTTCTAAAAGTATCCCTATATACCTTAAACATCTCCAAGATTACATAGTTCCTCTTTGTACTTGGTCTGAACATATTGTCAAACTCTCCGTAAACGTCCCAAAAAACCACTAATTCCTGCATCATCTGCCTTGATAGTTTCCTCGATTGTTTCCCTCTGTTAAAAAAGTTGCCGATTAGCCCTCTGGTGCAAGGATATGCGCCCATCCTCTTTTGTATTTCGTCATTACATTTCCCTAATGCCTTTAATACTGCCTGACGTGAGAAATCCCCATTCAAATTCTCCAAAAATAATTCAGATAAATAAGTATTCTTTTTCCTCTTGTCCACGGTTCACCCTCCTTAAGTTAATTTATTTTATAGGGGTTCCGAATATGGAACCTTTCGACAACTAAATAATACTGCAATAATAAAAGAAAATCAAGAGAAAGAGTTCGATGGATTATGATAAAGTTTGACAAATTATGGGAAATGGCTAAAGCGAAGGGGATATCAAATAATGCCCTCCATGAAAAATACCATATCAGTAAGGCGCAACTCTCCAGATTGCGTCACAACGAAGGAGTGACCACTTGCACGGTTGACCGTCTTTGCAATCTTCTGGGATGTGATATTTCCGACATCATGGAACATATACCAGACGATAATTTTTTTAGCCTTTTAAGGTTCCAAATATGGAACCTTATAGCCTGCTTTCTTTCCTGCGATAATAGAAAAAAAGTAAAGAAGGGCTGACATGATTAAGTACGACAAACTATGGGAGACGGCAGAAAAAAGGGGCATCTCAAAATCAATGCTAACGAAAAAGTATAATGTAAGCAAGGCTCAACTTTACCGTTTAAGATACAATCAGCCGGTAAGCACAAATACGCTTGACCGCCTTTGCAATATTTTAGAGTGCGATATTAGCGACATAATGGAACATATACCAGATGATAATTTCTTCTAAACGGTAAATTTCTTGTTTATAATTATTGATAGGTGGATAAGCATTTTGGGGCTTATCCGCCTTGATTGCTATAAGGCAGAACGGACTTCTGTTGTCTGTTTCATTATGTTATGTAAGTATTTTACAGAGTTTTTTGTTTATCATATTATCTGATATTTACATAAGTTATTCGTGAACAACGATAAATATTTCCCTAATATCAGCACAAGATGAAACATTTCTATTGTTTGGCTATATAGTTTTTTAGGATTCAGAAAGAGCAGAGGGTAATTTCTTTCCTCTGCTCAAAACTTTTCCTATGTGTAAATGATTTCTTTATTTACAATCTCCCTCGCACAAGCCCTTATGTTGTCCATTCTTCCTGTCCATTCTAAGGTGTTTTCTTCCTTCAACTGTTCCGTTGCCCTGTGCTTGTTTCATCCCCTCTATAAGGCTTTTAAATCTTTCCTGTGCTTGTCTATCAATATCGGCAAGGTAAACACCTAGCCTGCCGCTTGTGAGAAGATTAGTGTATGTAATCCTGCGGTACTGCTTCAAATAGTCCAGATACCGTTGTCCCTATGTGCCTATCGGCTGTTCTTCTTTGATAGGTACAGATAAGCACGCTATTAACTAATCACCTTGAACTTCATATTTGTCGCCTAATTTCTCAAAAATTGTTTTTGACATTTTATAATTCCTCCATATGATTTGAATTTGCCTACAATTCAATCATTCTGGCTGATTGCAAAATATAAGGAAAACAACTTCCTCCATGTCATAAAAACCTTGTAAATAAGTTGTCTAAAATTTTCTTTAGATTGCTTGATTACTTTGCCCAAAGTGCCAGAAGCCAGTCAAGACAAGGGTTTCAGCCTTTACGGACTTTTAGCATTTTGATAACATTCATTATGGTAGTCCAGACGACTTACACACATAATCTGACACTCTCTGACAAACCCCATTATCCATTTTATTTTTTCTTATCTTCATTTTTTATCTTGACATAGCACCTTTTACAAATCTTTCCAAATCCATGACCTTTAGGAACAGGCTTTGCACAATTCTTACAAAACCATCTTCCACAAAATTCACATTTATCTTCCAAATTCCCTAACGAAAATTTCTTCCTGCAACAGCCACAAAGTGCATATCCGCGCTCATCTAAATCTTTTGAATTTACTCCCATTATATTTTCCTTTCTTTATTATCTTCTACTTTCAAGTTCATCTTGTAATGCTTTCCTTTTTGCGGCTTTTTTAAATTTATCACCACCCGTTTGACCTTTTAAATTTTCAATTTCCCTCTGTAGTCTTTCATCTGACATACATTCATAGCGTTCGCTATTCTTACTATAACTGTCATTATAAGTTTCTGCACATTCGGTTAATTTTTCTGTCCCCAATTCTACCAAAGAACCTACAATATTCCAAAATCCCATATGTCTTCCTCCTTTAAATTTACATACATTCTTTTATATAATGAATCCCTTCACACTGTTTTGCTGCTTTATCAAATCTAATAATCAAACTGTCCTTACTTTATCCCATTTATTTTCCCCTTTCCTCTGTTGTTTTTATCTTATGTTTACATTATATATCTTTTACATAAGTTATTCAAGAGTAATTTTTCCAGTATAATTACCAAAAACTCGGAATCCTGTTTTTTATTCCAGATTCCAAACACAAGAAGACATAATATGGTACGTTTACGCATACCGGAAATCTTAGAATGCCACAGCCGATGCTTAACACTGCGATTTCCAAATCTTTCATTGCGTCCACCTCTTCCATCGTGTGTTGGTTTGCTAGATTTATGGTTCCCTGCATTTCTATGACTGTACTGTTCTCGGTTTTACACATCCCTCCTTTCTGGACATAAGAACAGCAGGGAGTTTTTATCCTCCCTGCCTGGTATAGTTTCATTATTATGATATGTAACTGAATTTTTGGGTTCTTCAAATTTCTATAATTATCCTACCCTATATATACTTATTATATGATTCCATCCATGGGCATAACACCGACAAGTCACTGTATCAGACTATATTTTGCATTTGTCATGTCATCAAATAGTCTGCTATCCATTCCCGTAAATTCACCAGAAGATACTGCCGTCACCTCGGTTTCACTATCCCAGGTTAGTGTAACAATAATTCCTTCATATTCTTCTGCTACTTGTATAGTCCTGTCATCTATTTTAAACCCATACAAATTAATCCCGTTTAGCCGTGGCTCTGTTAAAAATTCCACTCCGACTTCATCACCCTCATAATAAATAAGTTTCATTAATGCCTGATGTCCTTCAAATAGTTCATTATTTACATATGTGCCTGATGGTATAATAAAGCCATCTGAATCTTGTTCATCTCCTATATTATTCACCTCACTTTCTAGCCCTTCAATTAATTCTATATTCTTCTTTTCGAAATCATTAAATACCACATCCATGTTAAACTCTTCTGACGGAACCGAACCTTTATACCATGACATATTGCTAAAATATTGCCTTAATTCTTCGTCATTGAATATATAGCCATGCCTTGCAAAGATTTCATTTCTTGCAATTCTGAGCTTATCCACCCCCACGCTTCTTACTTCTTCTTCAGAAAGATATCGATTGCCACTGTCAGCAAAAATATATTCCTGATTGTCTGAGACCTCATTGTCTAAAACCTCGCCATCCGGCTCCCCACCTTTTTCACCTGTTTTATCCTCTCCATCCTCCAGTACAATAATAACTGCCTCTATATATGGTGTACCTCCTATATCTTCTCCGCCATATCTTCCTGCCACATACCCATAATCACCCGACATTACATTGCCAATAACGTTTCCTTGCGAATCAACAGCTTTCCCATCATATACAATTTTTATAATTCCACTATCTGTAAACCAATCCAATACAATAGAACCAGCTAATATATTAAATTTTCCTTCCATTTTTATATCTTTACCTATATATTCTTCTGCATTCCTAGCTAATTGCTCCCCAGTAACTTCCTCACAATTATTAAGATACTCTTCCATGGAAATATTTTCTTCCACGGAAGAGTTATCTTCTGAACTATTGCTCTGTTCTGAAAAATCCAGTGTTTCATCTATATTTTCCTGCATCACCTGTTCATCTTTCTGATTATGCATACTCTGTTCCCTTAAGTAAAATCCGAAAGACATTGTTGCTGCCACAATACTAAACATTATTTTAGTTAATGTCGCTTCTCTTTTAAGCCATTTTTGTTGCTCTATCTTTTTCAAGTTATTCTTTTCAATTTCAGTTGGAGAATAATCTAATTCTTTTAAAAATTCAGATGCATCTGCTTTCTGACAAATAGGTATTTTAATCACCATTCCTGAATGTAATTTAATCCTTATATGTCTAGATATCATGATTCTGATACTATACAAAACTGCAAATATACTTAATCCATAAGTAATGAGCATCAATACTCCAAACACCGCAAGACGGAAAAAATCTGATGCTTTCCAAATTGGCAGTAATGGTAAGTCTATGCTTTCCACATCATTTTTACAAAACTGCTTCTCAGAAGATGGCTTACCAGGTTTAAATACTTTTATTTTGTTACCCTCCAGCTTTACATTTGTATGTATCCCTATCTTTTGACCTCCATCTTCACCCCCTGCATCTTCACTCTTCCCATTTCTTCTTATTCCAATAAAATGATATTCTTTAGCCATAGAATTCATATTTTCTTCCGTTTCTTCAGGCTTAATACCACAATTAGGACAGATTTTCCATCCTTTCTGCATTTCTTTTCCACAGTTCGTACAAACCATTATTCTTTCTCCTTCTATACTCTGCTCTCTGTTCTTTTAATTTCATAAATTTGGATTCTAAATATAACAAATTTTATTTCATTTTTTATTTTCCAGTACATGACCATTTTTATTTCATTGTCATAGACTATACTTCTTTGAAATAAACATATTCCTCTAATATTTTAATAAATATCATTTCTTACACTAATGCTCAAGGTATTAATATCAACCCTAAAAGCCATGCTGCAATAAGTCTTTCCATAAATAAGCCTTTTCTGTTTCTATCCAAATTTCATTTGCATAAATAGTCTTTCTAATTAGCCAAGCACTCCGCGATTAAGTATACCATATCAGTAATATTATCATTTATCCTCCTCCATTCTTTCTAAAATAATTGAATTGCCCCAACTTTCGTCCATATCTTGCTAAAATTTCTACTGCCTCCATATATCTGTCTCAGCCTGTTTCTGATTTCTCCACTTATTTTAACAGACGCCTTAGACATATCCTGCCATTCTGTAAATTTTCCTCCCTTCTTTTTTCGTATTTTATCATTTTTTGTCATCTGATGTCTACATTATATATTCTATACATCAGTTATTCAAGAGTAATTTTTCCAGTATAATTACCAAAAACTCAGAACCTGGATTTTATCCCAGTTTCTGGACTCAGGGAGGCATATCATGGTACGTTTACGCATACTGGAAATTTTAGAAGAACAGAACCACTCCAAATACTGGCTCTTCAAGCAGATGGACTTAAGCTACCAGAACTTCAACCGCATGGTCACGAACCAGACCAAATCCATCCGCTTTGAGAACCTCGACACGCTCAGCAACCTTTTAGGCTGCACGGTTGGCGACCTGTTTGAAAAAACCAATGCGCCTGATAGTGAACAGACAGGAGGGATATCTTAAAAAGATTTCCCAAGATATCCTAACCGTTTCCTATGTATTTCTATACACAAGCTTCAGTCCTCCGTAAACCCATCCCGCATACATTCTGCAAACAGCCAGGACGCATACCGGAATCCCTTTACGAAGCCATCCTCTTGTGCGGCACAGGCAATGAAATATAGGGTGTCCCTGCACTCTTCACGCTCCTGCCCTTCCAGTTTCTCCATCCCTTTGAGCATATTCAGGATTTCTTGTTCTACTTCTTTCCCAATCCTCCCTTTCCCTCCATGCTTCTGCAGCAGGCTGTTATAAATGTCCCGAATCCTTCCGTCCATATCCTTTCCCTCTCTTTCCGCGCCTCTCCTGGCGCATCCTTTCCTTAAATTATAGTTTCTGGCATAGAAAAGAACTGGGATGCTACTGTCCCAGTTCCCTGCCAATGCCAATCTTACAATACCAGCCACAGATACTGCATTCCCCAGTATGAAAACACATTTTATTTTTCTGCTACAATCCCTACTTTCCTTAATACGGCTTCCTGCCGTTTCTTTTCTGGCAGGCTTGCAGCATAGCGGTTCCATACCAGCACATCTGCATATTGCTTCATTTCCTCCAAATCCCCCTGTCCTTTCCCACATGCGCACCCATTTTCATAAGACGTTGTATTTACATTGAAATGGATATGCAGGCTGTCCGTATCGGTATGTATCCCGAATACCACCTGCCATCCCATATAATTTTTTTACCCTCCTTACATCGAAACTCAACTTTAACATCCTTCTTTCCCACCTTCCATAATTTTCTTTTAACGGATGTTTCCGTTAGTTACCCTTCCTTACCAGTCCTTTGCTTCCATTATTTTTTATCTGTAAACGATTTCATTATCTATAATATTTCTATTGCCCTATAGAATATTTGTCCATACATATATTTCCCTGTTATCTTCTAAATTCTATATATAGTGTTATCTTTCCTTTCTTTTATATTGTTAGGATTTATTCCAATCTGTTCTTCTTTAACTGTTTTTATCTGAAAGGAACAAATGCCAGATGCATTTTTCCTTATAGTAACAAGATTACAGAAATGTCGGACAATTTATCAGGAATGATATAAGATTAACAACAGAACTAACAATAGAATAAACCGTTATAAAAGATTGGAGGAATCCCCATGTACCAGAATGACCTTTCAGATTTGATAACCGTAGAAGAGCTTTGCGAACTGCTTTTCATTGGGAAGAATGCCGCATACAAACTGTTAAACACAGGGGAGGTAAAAGCGTTCCGTATTGGCAGGGTCTGGAAAATCCCCAGGGAAGCCGTGTGCGAATATGTCAGGCAGAAAAGCCGCCTATAACAATCACCAGGAAAATCTCTGAGAATAGGAAAATCCCCGGAAGGTTTTCTCTTCCAGGGATTCCCCGATTTAAAATTACACATATTTTCTATTTGGGAATTATTCCATTGGGATTCTGGGCTTCCAGAATCCTTGGTATTGCGTCTGGGATATCACAAAAAGCTACGCAAGCTGTTTCCCATATTTTTTCAAATAAGATGCCGCCTGCTCCTGGGACAGCCCTGCCTTATCCTGCAGCCTTTTTAGGATGGCTGCATCATCAAGCCCAACATCCTGACCCATCTCAATGATTATCTGTATCCCCTGCTGTATCCCTTGCTGTATCCCCTGACGTATCAGTTTCTCCGATTCTGTCTCAATTACTGTCCCTCCCATAACATTCACCAGCCTTTCTTCATTTTTGTTTCCATTTGTAATATGGGTAATAATAGTATTCACAAATCCCATCAAGTCTACGATTTCATCATCTGACAGCGTACCTTCCTTATGCAGGCGCAGCATTTCGTCGCGGAAATATTCCAAATCCTTTACCGCATCTTCTATGCCGCCCCCAGACGTTATCTCTTTCTCATACCTTGCAATATAAAAAGGGATATAAGGGAACAGCCGCTTCTCTACCATATATTCCTTTGTGAGTTCCTCCAGGATGACATTTGCGGACTCATAGTCTATGCTCTGACCATCCGGGAAAGTAAAGGTAACCTTCGTCGTCCTTGGCGTCCTTCCCGTCCTCTTAACATAGATTACCGAAAACCTTGGCATTGGGATGACCGCATGACCGATATCCCACGTTGCGGACTGCCTTGCAACAATAAAAGCGTACTCGGCAATCCTGACCGCCATAGAGCCGTCATCGTAACTCTGGCACTCAAGCAGGTAGACTTCGCCCCCAACTTTCATCAGGAAATCCGACACCTGCTCCTTTATGTCTTTTCCCCCATCTGCCGTCCCATCCTCCGTCAGATACCCTTCTGAGGGCAGGACTTCGACCTGGGTATCCATTGGGTAGTCCTTTCCGAAAATGTCATTAATGACCGAAATGAAGAGGCGCTTATGCTTGCTCTTCATCGTCTTGAACACATTATCATAATCCGGCGTCTTCTTCTGCATACGTCCTCCCTTCCACGAATACCCTCTCTGTTCAGGAGATGGGATATCCTGTTTTTATTATATCGGTAAACCCCAGCCATTGCAATAGCAAATAACTTTTCAGGGGCGTCCCCTCTTTTCCCTGCCCATTTTCTTTTTCTCTGAAAAGCTGAAATAACTGCCCCTGGTTACGATGATATGGTCACAGAAGAGAACGCCCATCAAATCCGAGGCTTCCCGTATCCTTTCCGTCACCCGGTAATCTCCTTCTGATGGTTCCGCCTGCCCGCCGGGATGGTTATGGACAATGACAATATCCGAAGCCCCGCAGAGCAACGCCCTTACAAAAACCTCCCTCACGCCCACCAAAGCAGTATTGCATGTCCCATGCGACACTTCAAAAAAACCGATTGGTCTGCACCCTGCCGTCATGCAGATAAGGTACATATATTCTTCTGCTTTATCCGACAGATGGAATACATCCTCCATAACCTCCACAATCTTATCGGGGCTGTCCAAGGCATCATAACCCATATAGTCTTTTGAATATTTTTCTATTAAGACATTCCTGCAGTCCCCATCAAGGGCAATACAGTATTCGCATATCTTCATCCCTGCCACTTCCTTTCCTCCTGAAAACGGACATAAAAAGGGGGATGTTACCTAAAGATAGTTTTATAAACATCCCCGTTCCAATCTTTTCACATTATAAAACCGAAGGCGATTACCTCCGGTTCCTGTCATATCCTTACTTAAATAATAGATTTTTTATATTTTGTATATTGACTCAAATTCTGGAATGCCTATATTTCAGTTTTCCCTTTATTTCCGGGTTTTCTTTGGCTTCTGGTTCCTCTTTGGCTTCATAGGCAGAATTGGAATGGCTGTCTGTATTGGCATATATCCCAAACCCCTCCTGCCATAGATAAAAATCGGAGGCAGTTCCCTGCCTCCTGAAAACCTGCAGGATGCAGCATTGCCCTATCCTGCGGAAAGTGTCCATAACTTTTCAAAAATCCCTTCAAAATTGGTTCAAAATTGGTTCAAACCAGGTTCAGAACCTCCATTAAAATGGCTGAAACCATTGATTTTACGGCATTCCTACTTATCCAAGTTCTTAAGGGTCGGGAACAACAACACATCCCTTATCGCTGGTGAATCTGTCATCATCATCACCATACGGTCAATCCCGTATCCAATCCCGCCTGTTGGCGGCATTCCAATCCGTAGGGCGTTCAGGAAGTCTTCGTCCGTGTGGTTCGCTTCATCGTCGCCGGCTGCCAGCAGCGCTTCTTGTGCTTCAAAGCGTTCTTTCTGGTCAATCGGATCATTTAGTTCGGAATAGGCGTTCGCCATCTCCCAGCCGTTCATAAAGAACTCAAACCGTTCTACATACTCTGGATTCTCTGGCTTTTTCTTTGTCAGAGGGGAAATCTCAATGGGGTGATCCATGACAAAGATCGGTTGGATCAAATGTTCTTCTACATATTCCTCAAAGAACAGGTTTAAGATATCCCCTTTCTTATGCCTGTCCTCATATTCAATATGATGCTTGTCTGCCAATGCCCTTGCTTCCTCTATCGTCTTAACCTCATGGAAATCAACGCCTGCATACTTCTTTACAGCGTCCACCATAGTAATACGTTCAAATGGCTTGGACAAATCCATTTCGTGGCCGCCATACGTAATGATTTCAGATCCTGTCACTTCTTTTGCCACATAGCGGTACATATTTTCTGTCAAATCCATCATGCCATGGTAATCGGTATACGCCTGGTACAATTCCATTAATGTAAATTCCGGGTTATGCCTGGTATCTAGCCCTTCGTTCCGGAACACGCGCCCTATCTCATACACACGTTCCATACCGCCTACAATCAAGCGCTTCAAATAAAGCTCCAGGGAAATACGTAGCTTCAAATCTTCATCCAATGCATTAAAGTGCGTTTCAAAGGGCCTTGCTGCCGCGCCTCCTGCATTGGATACCAGCATTGGAGTCTCTACTTCCATAAATCCCTGGCTGTCCAAAAACCTGCGGATACTGCTAAGGACTTTCGATCGTTTTACAAAGGTATCTTTTACCTCATTGTTCATAATCAAATCCACATAACGCTGGCGGTAACGGAGATCGGTATCTGTCAGGCCGTGGAACTTTTCTGGTAAAATCTGAAGGCTTTTGGAAAGAAGCGTTACTTCTTGCGCATGGACAGAGATTTCTCCTGTCTTTGTCTTAAACACCTCTCCTTTGATCCCCAAGATATCCCCTACATCGTATTTTTTGAAATCCTTATAACTTTCTTCCCCAAGATTGTCCCGGGCAACGTATGCCTGGACATTCCCTTGCAGATCCTGTACATTGCAGAAAGAAGCCTTCCCCATGACACGCTTAAACATCATCCGGCCTGCCACGCTGACTGTCTGCCCTTCCATGGATTCAAAATTATCTTTGATTTCCTGGCTATGGCAAGTTACATCAAATTTCGTAATCTGGAATGGATCTTTCCCACTTTCCTGCAATTCCTTTAGCTTATCATAACGAACCTTTAACAACTGATTTAAGTCCTGTTCTTGCGACGGATTGTTCTGCGCCATCTTTTTCCTCCATTCTGTCCTTTGCACTGGGGAGTCAGGTTCCCGATTGCTCCATCTTCCCTGTTTTCTTAATTGGAACGTTCAATCCCCAATACTTTGTATTCCAATGTGCCTGCCTGGGTTTCAATGCTAACGGTATCGCCAACTTTTGCCCCAATCAACGCCTTCCCTACAGGGGATTCATTGGAAATCTTACCCTGCAGGCTGTTTGCTTCTGTCGAGCCGACAATCTTATATTCTAGTTCCTCTTCAAATTCACAGTCATAAATTTTTACACAACAGCCTACGCTGATTTTATCCAAATCCACTTCATCTTCAACGACGACTTCTACATTTTTTAAAATTTTCTCAATTTCTTCAATCCTAGCTTCAATATCGCGCTGCTCGTCCTTTGCAGCGTCATATTCCGCATTTTCGGAAAGATCCCCCTGTTCCCGTGCCTCTTTGATCTTCTGGGCAACCTCTTTCCGCCGCACGACCTTTAAGTCATGCAATTCTGTTTCCAGCTTCTGCAATCCCTCATACGTTAATAAATTTTTCTTTTCCATAATGCTTACACCTTCCTACCTTTACATTATATTAATTATTCATAAACCGCTTGGCGCCCGTAAGGTTTTCCAATCGGCATGATTTTCAATTATACTTCCGTCATCTACCCTGATACAAGCCGGCAGGGTATGATTTCGTTTTTCCTCAAGTACCACCAGAAATCTGCACCCAAAGAGCCTTTCATCCCTTGCAAGTCCTTTTCTCTCTACCATTGAAAAACCCCTAAACTTCCCATCATCTATGCCCCTAATACAGCAATCCCCCATTCTCTCTATATCGTAAAATTTCTGGCTTTCTTAACTGGAAGAATCCCTGATCATGTATCGCAATCATTTTTCCATATCGCAAAGTCCTTAGCCTTCCCAATTTCAAACAACCCCTATCTTCGATAAACCCATCGTTTCTATAATAGAAAAACCCCTGGCCATCCTAACTACAAGATTCCCTTATGCTGACGCCACCTATTCCTTTTTATGTTAAAATCTCCGGTCTTCTCAACCTTACAGTTCCCTTATCCTGCATGACACTCATTCTTTCTATATCGCAGGGCCTTTAGCCTTCCTAGTTGTATCCCCCTATCATCTACACGAACTGGTTCTTTCTACATTGTAAAACCCAAAATTCCAAACCTTCCCAGTTATAAAGGCTTCAAAATACTGAATTATTTCCTTCTACCCTTTAAACAAACTGTCAAACTTTTACAATCACAGTATTATAACCAATGGGTATGGAAATGTCAAGATTTTGAGCCATTTCTACTCTCTCCCAAGGGCGTTTATAGATTGGAAGGTAAAGAATCCCTTCTTGTATATACTTTCGGCTACAGTTTCCGTTGTGTTCCATATCCAATATGACATTCACTCCTGACAAAGAAACCTGGCTCTTCTCTTCTGTCTGCACCACAAGCCCAGTATCCTCATACATTCTTTCAATATATGCCTGAAAATATGCAGGACGGTCGGTGGCAATTTTCAAAAAATTCAAATCTCCAGAGATTTGTTCTAAGACTAACGCCACGTCGTCGATATCCAACATGGACTCTGGCGGTGTGTCCGTATCAAGCAGAAGCGGGCAGAAACATTGGTATTCCATGTCATATGCTTCCAGAACCTGCGTTAAAATCGTCCGCAATTTGGGCAAATACGGGTTTCCTTCCTGTATTTCTTCCTCCTGTTTGGGGAACTCTGTCTGTCTTCCCAACAGCTTTGTTACCTTTTTCTGTAATTGATACGCTACCTGATAAATGATTCCTCTTCGCTTATAAGTATTTTTACGGATAAAACAAGCCTCCTATTTTTTAACAAATATATGAGCATTAAACTCCTCATATTCCAGGCTATTTTGAGCAAGTTTTATCCACCTCAATATTGCAACGGCTCATTTATTCCATTATAAATAAGATACATTTCCCTGTAAAAACACGCCGTATACTAGAGAAAACAGGCTCTCATTTTTTTACCAATGGTCCTACATATGACATCCGGCGGTTTTAAATTTCCCATGTCATGCTTTGTAACAGTTCAATCGTTCAGAAAAAAGCTCCTCCAATTGCTGGTATGTTTCGACTTTGTTTATCTCCCCACGGAGTTTGGCTGAATTGCGGTAGCCGCTGGTATACCAGGCTGCATGTTTGCGCATCTCCCGGATTCCTGCTACTTCTCCTTTCAGTTCGGCTTGGTTTCTGGCATGGCGCAGTAACAGGGCTGCTACCTCCTGCAAGGATGGCTTGGGCAGTTCCTTCCCGGTTTCCAAATAGTGTTGGATCTGGGCAAAAATCCAAGGATTGCCTTGGGCTCCCCTGCCAATCATAAAGCCGTCGCAGCCTGTCTGCTGTTTCATACGCAGGACGTCCTTAGCATGGAGGATATCGCCGTTCCCAATGACAGGGATGGAAACGTTTTCCTTCACCTGCCGGATAATATCCCAGTCTGCAGTTCCGGAATAGTATTGCTCCCTGGTCCTGCCATGTACCGCGATAGCCGCCGCGCCTGCCTCCTGCGCCACCTTAGCGATTTCCACGGCGTTCACATGTGCGTCGTCAAACCCTTTTCGTATTTTTATGGTCACTGGCTTCTGGATTGCCTGGACTGTCTTGGAAATAATTTCATACACTAATTTGGGATCCTTCATCAAGGCAGATCCTTCTCCGTTGTTTACGACCTTGGGCACGGGGCATCCCATATTGATATCCAGGATATCAAACGGGCGCTCTTCGATCCGTTTTGCCATTTCGCTTATGATATCTGGATCTGCTCCAAAAAGCTGAAGCGATACCGGGCGCTCTTCGGACGTTGTAGCCAATAATGCTTCGGTATTCTTGTTATGGTAGTAAATGCCTTTTGCGCTTACCATTTCCATACATAAAAGCCCTGCGCCTTGTTCTTTGCACAGCACACGGAATGGCAGGTCACATACCCCTGCCATTGGCGCCAGCACTAGATTATTTTCCAGTGTAACATTTCCTATTTTTAACGTCTCCATTGATCTCCTGATTCCTTTTGTCCTTTTCAGCATTTCGTGTATCGACCACTTGATAGCCAGGCGGCCAATACACGAATCCAGCCCCGTCTCAGATGGCTGATCATTTCCCTCGGTTCTGCTTGTTGTAAATCAGCCGAAGCCCTTGCAGGGTCAGCGTCGGGTCATAGATGTCTATTGCATCTGTCTCATTTGCAATGATTTTCCCTAATCCCCCGGTTGCCACGACCTTTAAATCTTTGCAGCCGAACTCCTTCTTTGTCTGTTTTATAATATATTCGGTCTGCCCTATCTGGCCGTAAATCAGGCCGGCCTGCATACTGCTGATGGTTTCCCGTGCAAGGATGCTGGGCGGTTTGCGGATTTCAATTTCAGGCAGCCGCGCCGCGTCTTCCCACAATGCCTTTGCAGCCGTGCGGATCCCTGGCGCAGTCACGCCAGACAGAAACGTACCTGTCCCATCTACCAAATCATATGTAGTGCCTGTCCCAAAATCAATGACAAATACAGGCCCGCCATATAATTCGTACGCTGCGGCTGCGTCTACAATACGGTCTGCCCCTAACTGCCTGGGATTCTCCGTAGCAATGCGGATCCCGGTCTTTATCCCTGGCTCCACGACAACCGGATGGATTGAAAAATATTTGATAAATGAATTTAACAAGGAATGCATAACATTTGGGACGACTGACGCAATAATCACATCCTGGATTTCTTCTGGCATAATCCGGTTGTGCGCAAGCATATCGCGTACGGATATCCCATATTCATCTGATGTCCGCTGAAGCTTTGTGGTCATCCGGAAATTTGCTTCTAACTGTTCCCCGTCAAACACGCCAAATGTAATATTCGTATTTCCTACATCAACAACTAACAACATCGTTTAACCCTCCGACTCTTCTTCTGGCAGGTCTTGCCCCAGGAAAAATACTTTAAAATACAGTTCCAAAGACTCTAGTAATTCCTGTTTCGTCCGCTGGAGCTTCCGAACCTTCAGTACGCTTCCAATCTCATCGTAGAGCAGATCCCCGTCGTCTGCGTCTGTCTGGAACGTCAAATTCCCTTCCTGGTCAAAATACAGCGTCAGCGTGCCTCCAATATCCTCGGTAAAGAGCACGCACATAATTTTCAGTTCCTGTCGGATCCCCTCTGGCAAGGCCGCAAACGCTTGGTTCAGATAATATTTCTTCGTGTATGCGCTGGAACCACATAAAATAACGTCATCCTGATACATTTTACTCTCCTATACATAACCATAAATGCCCCGGACAGACACCTCGCCAGAAGATACGGCTACGACCTCTTTGCCACGTTCCACCATAAGCTGCCCACGTGCTTCAATCCCAAGCGCCTTCCCTTCATATTCGCCTAATGGATCCAGCACGCGTACCTTCCTTCCGCAGTTGATTAGGCAGGCGTTGTATTCCTCTGCCAGCATGGACAAATCCTGGGTTTCCATAAATACCCCGTAATAATGCTCAAATGCTTCCAAAACAGCCCCCAAAAGGGCTGCGCGGGACACCATGGGTTCTAGCCCTTGGCGTTCTAACTCCAAATCCAAGGATGTTGCTTTGTGGGCAAGCTCCTCTGGAAATTCTCTGTAATGCACATTGATCCCAGTGCCAATGACAATATAATTGACATAATCAATCTGGGCGCTCATCTCTGTAAGTATGCCTACGACCTTTTTCCCATGAATCACAATATCATTCGGCCATTTCACGGCTGTTTTAAGGCCAGAGGCTTTCTCTATCCCCTTTGCTGCAGCTAACGCCATAACTAATGTAAGCATTGAGGCATTGGACGGCTCAACCTCCGGTTTCAGCAGTATGGTAAAGAACACCCCTTTCCCATGTGGGGATTCCCAACCCCTGCCGCGCCTGCCGCGCCCGTCGCTCTGCTTATCTGCGACAACGACGGCGCCATGGCCTTCCTTTCCTTCCATTTCTTCCCCAAGCCGTTTTGCCTGCGTATTGGTAGAGTCAATCTCATCGTAATAATAAACGGGATGTCCAACCCATCTGGTAGGCAAAACGCTCTCAACCTCACTTTTGGAAAGGATATCTGGCGCGGACAGCAAGCAATACCCTTTGTTCTGTACGGCCTCAATCACATACCCCTCTTCTTTAAGCTGTTTGATATATTTCCAGACGGCAGTCCGTGAAACGCCAAGCTGCCTGCACAGTTCCTGGCCGGAACGGTACGTCCCCTCTCCCTGCTGGCGCAGCATCTGCAATATCTTCGTTTTCATTTCAATTCTCCATTTTGGGCTGCTTTCGCACTATTTCAGCGTCGCATACAGAATGGCCTTTATGCTATGCATCCGGTTTTCTGCTTCATCAAATACAACGGATTGGCTGCTTTCGAATACCTCGTCTGTCACTTCCATTTCCGTTATCCCAAATTTCTCGTGGATCTGCTTTCCTATCGTGGTATCCAGATCATGGAACGCTGGCAGGCAATGCATGAAAACCGCGGTTTCTTTTGCGTTCTCCATTACCTTTTTATTCACTTGGTACGGCGTTAACGCGCGGATCCTGCTTTCCCAGACCCCCTCCGGCTCGCCCATCGATACCCACACGTCGGTATAAATAACGTCTGCATCCTTCGTACCAAGGGCTACGTCTTCGGTCAGCGTAATGGTTGCCCCTGTTTCCTTTGCCACATCCTGGCAGTAATCCACCAATCCCTGTTCTGGGAAATACGCTTTATCCGTACATGCTACAAAATGCATCCCCAGCTTTGCGCAGGCTACCATTAAGGAATTTCCCATATTGTAGCGGGCGTCCCCCATATAGACAAATTTAAGCCCTTCCAGACGGCCGAATTTCTCCTGCACGGTCAGCATATCGGCAATCATCTGGGTTGGATGAAATTCGTTCGTCAGGCCATTCCAAACAGGGACATTTGCATACCGCGCCAATTCCTCTACAATCTCCTGGCCAAAGCCACGGTATTCAATCCCATCATACATCCTTCCAAGCACCCTGGCGGTATCGGCAATGCTTTCCTTCTTACCAATCTGGGATCCAGAAGGATCCAGGTATGTAACGTGCATCCCAAGATCATAGGCCGCTACTTCGAACGAACAGCGTGTGCGCGTGCTTGTCTTTTCAAAAATCAATGCAATATTCTTCCCTTTCAGGACATCATGGGCAATGCCCTGTTTTTTCTTCTCCTTTAATTCCGCCGACAACTTGATAAGATATTTGATTTCCTCTGTCGTAAAATCCTTTAATTTCAAAAAACTCCGTCCTTTTAACACCATAATTCCCTCTACTTTCTCTATTTTCTCTATTTTTTGATAGGCAGCAAGGCAAAACGCCGCAGCGATACGAACCGCCCGTCCTCTTTTGCATATCGGATAGGATACATAAGCCAAGTATCGAAAGCGAACCATCTTCCTGCTGATTTATGCCTGGCATCTCTTAACCTGGCGCTGACAGGAAGGCAGGCTGCCTTTTGAAACGGCAGCCTGATGTATGCTTCCTAATCTACATTTCTCTTGCGGTTTCTGCAATTGCCTTCGTCAATCCAGCCACTCCCTGGATTTCAGATGGAATAATAATCTTTGTTGCCTTTCCATCCGCAGCTTTTGCAAAAGCTTCCAAGCTCTTTAGCTGCAGTACGGCTGCATCCGGGGCGGCTTCCTTTAGGAAACGGAGCCCGTCTGCATTGGCACGCTGGATCCGCAGGATGGCTTCTGCCTGGCCTTCCGCTTCACGCATCGTCGCCTCTTTCTTAGCCTCGGCACGCAAGATCGCCGCCTGCTTCTCCGCTTCGGCGTCTAGGATTGCAGATTCCTTCTTCCCCTCTGCCACAAGGACAGTCGCGGTCTTCTCCCCTTCCGCCTGGGTAACGGCAGCACGCCGCTCACGCTCCGCCTTCGCCTGTTTTTCCATTGCATCCTGGATCTGCTGGGGCGGGATAATATTTTTCAGTTCCACGCGGTTTACTTTAATGCCCCAAGGATCTGTCGCTACATCCAGGGAAGCGCGCATTTTCGTATTAATCAATTCGCGGGATGTTAACGTTTCATCCAATTCCAAATCGCCGATAATATTCCGCAATGTTGTTGCCGTCAGGTTTTCAATCGCCATAATCGGATTTTCCACGCCGTACGCAAACAGCTTTGGATCGGTAATCTGGAAATATACCACGGTGTCGATCCGCATGGTTACGTTATCTTTTGTGATCACTGGCTGCGGCGCAAAGTCTACAACCTGCTCTTTTAGCAGGACGCGCTTTGCAATCCGGTCAATAAACGGCACCTTGAAATGTAGCCCTACGCCCCATGTCCCTTGGTAGCCGCCCAGACGTTCAATTACAAGAGCGTGCGCCTGCGGTACGATTTTCACACAAGATGCTAATATCATCAAGAGAAATATAACTAGTGTAAATATCACGATAAGCCCTACATATTCCATTCCGTTCCCTCCTTATTCCGTTCCTTTGTTTTGGCTAGAGAACGCTGCGTTTTCCCTTACCAAAAGCTTCACGCCGCTAATCCCCATAATTTCCACCAAAGCATCTTTGGGGATATCCGCGCCTCCTTCTGCCCGAGCCGTCCATTCCTGTCCGTTTACGCTGACTTTCCCCTGTGCTTTTATATTATTGATCTCCTCAAGGACGATTGCCGTCTTCCCAATCAGGCTCTCTGCATTGGTCTTTTCCCTGTCCTTGTTAAAAAATGTTACGGCCAAAGGCCTTGTAAGCGCTAACAGCAAGATCGATACTGTAACGAAAAGGATTCCCTGCACTAGTATGCCTGCGCCAAGAAGGCACGCTACAAACGCAACTAACGCCCCGCCTGCAAACCAGATTGTCGTAAGGCCAAGGGTGATAATCTCTATCACGGCCATAATAATAACTACAAGTAACCAGAAAATACCTTCCATAAAGGATTCCCCTTTCCTATCGCTTTTATGCCAGAAGGGCTACCGGATTATGCAAAAGCTAGGCGGAATCATATAATGCCCATGTCCAGAGCAATGGATTCCTTGCCAAGCCTTTGCTAATGCGGTAGCCCTGTCTTACCCTTAAAACTCAGGTTCAATCAGTCCGTACGTATTTCCTTTTCTCTTGTATACAACGTTAACCTGCTCTGTTTCTGCGTTCTGGAAGACAAAGAAGTTATGTCCCAAAAGTTCCATCTGTACGCAGGCGTCCTCTGGATACATGGGCTTCATGCCGAAACGCTTCGTCCGGATGATTGCAACCTCATCTTCGTCTTCGATCTCCTTTTCGATAAACTCCTTCTGGAAATTCGTTGCAGACTGTTTACGGTCAATAATCTTGTTCTTATATTTTTTCAACTGCCGCTCGATTACTTCTTCTACCAAGTCGATGGAAACATACATGTCGTTGCTCACTTGTTCGGAACGGATGATGTTTCCCTTGACTGGGATTGTTACTTCAATTTTCTGGCGTTCCTTTTCAACGCTTAAAGTTACGGTAACATCCGTTTCTGGCGTAAAGTAACGTTCCAGCTTAGACAGCTTCTCTTCTACGGCTTTCCTCAAGCCTTCTGTGATTTCAATGTTTTTTCCACTGATTGTAATACGCATGGTGTCCAACCCCTTTACTATTTTATTTTTATTATAAATGATGGTTAATAAGTGTTCGGTGTACTGTGGTAACACGTCTTGGGTGCAACAGGCGGGCTAGAATAAGGTAGGCAAACGATGACATTTGCTGTATGTGAATAATGGGGAAAGCATTGGAATGGCACAGGGTTTCAATATACCGGCTGGAAACGCCATGGCAACGCTTGGTGTATGCACAGGGCTTTGTAGCGGGCTGTCTTTAGGTATAACAGCGTTTTGGCTATTTGCACGCCGTAAAATGCATTCATGAACTAGTTTTATGGAATTTGCCTTTATATGGGTGATTTGCACGTTGCTTCGTGTGGGTTAGGTTTTACGCTGTGCACATTTAAGAGCCTGCGGCTCTTTCATTCACGGGTGTTCGCCCTATCAAAACTTACAATAGGTAAATTTGTCTGCTCTCTGTCGGAGGGCTTGCTTTGCTTTCTTTGTGGCTTTGCATTTTGGTGGGCGTTAAAGTTTACGCTGTGCACATTCAAGAGCCTGCGGCTCTTTCATTCACGGGTGTTCGCCCTATCAAAACTTACATAGGTAAATTTGGCTGCTCTCTGTCGGAGGGCTTGCTTTGCTTTCTTTGTGGCTTTGCATTTTAGTTTGTATTGGAGTGCCGCTGTGCACATTCAAGAGCCTTCGGCTCTTTCATTCACGGGCATTCGCCCTATCAAAACTGCTATAGGCAAATTCGGCTGCAAGCAGTCGATTTCCCTCTTGCAGTTTTGGCACCGCTCATTGCTTTCGCGAACATTATACCATACCCCCTTTTTAAATACAAGGATTTATCTTTCATTGACAGGGGGGAAATGTATATGGTAGTTTACTGTTATTACAGTTGGATAGCCTTGTTTTCCCTATAAGAGTTTTTCCGTGTTTTAAGACGATTTGGTAGGGATTATTTTGTGACGATCATTTTTTCAAGGAGGGTATTATGCAGGTAAAAGTTGTGTTTGTTACAGGGGCTTCCCATGGGATTGGGGAAGCGGTTGCTTTGGAATTTGCCCGGAAGGGATATGCGCTTGCGATTAATTGCTTGTCTTCGAAGGATAAATTAGAACGCTTGGCACAGGTGATTACGGAAAGGTTCCATGTCCCTTGCCTGCCGTTGGTTGGTGATATTAGTGATGAAACGTTTGTGGAAAACGCGTTTGGGGCAATCCGGGAGAAGTTTGGGCGGATCGATGTTTTGGTGAACAATGCTGGGATTTCTTATATTGGGCTGCTTACCGATATGCGCCTTGCAGAATGGGAACGTGTGATGCAGGTGAACCTCACTTCACTTTTTTGCTGCTGTAAACATGCCATCCCGTTAATGCTGCGTGAGAAATCTGGGGCAATCGTTAACATATCATCGGTATGGGGCAACGTCGGGGCTTCCTGTGAAGTGGCGTATTCGGCTTCTAAGGGCGGCGTCAATGCATTTACAAAGGCGCTGGCAAAGGAACTGGCTCCAAGCGGCATTTCTGTAAACGCTATCGCCTGTGGGGCAATCAATACCAGGATGAACCAATGCTTTTCCCAAGAAGAACACCAGCAGCTCGAAGAGGAAATCCCTGCCGGGAGGTTTGGGACGCCAGAAGAAGTGGCGCGCCTTGCGGCTTCCATTGCAGAAAGCCCCTCCTACCTGACGGGACAGGTCATCTCCTTGGACGGGGGATGGCGCTAAGATGGCAGCCTTTGCCATCCTCTCTTGCTTTTTCTCTTAATTCCATACAGATTCTTATATCCGTTCTTCGCTATCAGGAATTGCGATTCGCGTTTGTATATCATGTCCGCGTTTTGTGTTTTTCCACTGATTTCCAGAGAGTTTTTCGTAAAATACTACCATCATACTTACCAAAGAGGACTATTTTTATGAAATTCTCCGACCGCTTGGCTAATCTTTTAAAAGAACACGGCATTACCCAGAAAAGATTGTCTATGGAACTTCATATCGCACCATCTACGCTGAACGGATACCTGAGAAGAAATCGTGAACCGGATTTCACGATACTGGTTAAAATCTCGAACTACTTTGAAGTAACGGCCGATTACCTCTTAGGCGTCACCAACATCCGCAACCCTTACCGCCACAATGAATGTTATGACGACAAGGAAGAAGACTTGCTGGATACTTACCGTGCGCTAGAAGCGCCGGAACAAACTTATCTTATTTGTCAGGCACATATCTACTACCGCCGTAAACAGAGGAATTTCTAAACTGCAAGCAACCCAAAAACTCAGATTGCGTATAATTTTATTCACTACGCGTATTTTAGTTCTCGACGGGCATACTTCTATTAAGATAATATCATTGGATTTTCTTAAAAGGGAGGCGCTTTTATGGATTTCAGCATACGTCTGGAAAACCTGATCGAAGAAAAAAATATGACACAGAAAGAATTATCTCTAGAACTCCACATTGCACCCACGACGTTAAACGGATATATCAACAATTACCGGGAACCAGATTTCCGCACTTTGATCCGGCTTGCCCGCTATTTCGACGTATCTACCGACTATTTGCTCGGGCTTTGTACCGAAAAAAAACCTGCGCCCTCTTCTTTAAGCCCTGCGGAAGGGGCTTTGATCCACCTCTACCGCACCCTGGGGGCAGAACGGCAGGAACTGCTGCTTGAACAGGCAAAATTTTACCATAGCCTTGCTTTGAAAAGGGCAAAGAAAACAAATAAAGTAAAGTAAAACAAATAAAGTAAAATAAACTACTAGGCATTGCAGCCGTACCATATGACTGCTGCAATGCCTGCGCCGCACCTTCTTTCCATTCTTGCATAATTATAAAAAAACAGAAAAAATAAGGTTTGTTTATGAATTATGATTCCTTAATCCCCATCACCGGGATTATCCAAAACATTTCCCAAACTCCGAACGACTGCTGCCACCAGTTTATTACCGTCCGTACGCCAAATGGCATAAATCATTTCGTGGTATCTCCAGACACCATAGTAATCGGGAATACCAGGCTCCGTCCCCGGATGCCGATAGCAGCGTTTTACGATGCAAGCTTGCCCGTACCGCTTATTTTCCCACCGCAATACCAGGCGCAGCTTCTTGCCCCGTTGCGTGGGAACGAAACCGTCATGTTAAATTTCTTCCAGAGGAACCTGACTGCCGCCGACAATTCCCTGCGCCTGAACCTAGACAGGAGCACAGAAATCTCTACGGTAAACGGACAGCCCTATCCCTGTTCCCCTGGCAACCAATACCTGCTTGTATACTATTCCGCCACCACAAGAAGCATACCGCCACAGACAACGCCGCGGAAAATCATAGTGTTATGCCAGGGCACATAGCGCGGCTGCTTGGCTAAGCGCCCTTTGCGTGCACTGCCCGCAGGAAGCGCCAAGACATAAGCTTATGGCTGCTGTGCCGCCTCAAAAGCGGCGCGGCATGCCTTCGCAAGCTGATCCCCGCAAGACGTAGGCCTGCCGTTGCAGGAAATGCCGCCAATCTTCGCTTCCACCTGCTCTACCGTCAATCCCTCCACCAATTTTGGGATCGCCTGAAGGTTGCCATTGCATCCTCCGGTAAATTTTACATCCTTTACAATATCTCCTTCTAATTCCACCTCAATCATCGTAGAGCAAGTGCCTCTTGTCTTATATAAATAACCCATATCCATCCTTCCTTTCTTCCATCATTTTGCTATCTGGCCAGGCCATACGGACCGCCTGTCTGCAAGATTAGCTTGCCGCACGTCCCATGCCAGAACATACCAAGTGCCCACATTATAGCATAACCGCAGATTACGTGGAAGGGAATTTCATAAAAAATTCATAAATCGTTCATGCTAATAACTATTGTTTCTAAAAACATAAAGTGATACAATGTAAGAAGTTGTCTGCAAAGACAGGAAAACGTTCCGTTCCACTCCATACCCATCGCCACATTCAAATACGCAGAAAAACAGCAGGAGTGGGCAGCAACGAAATAACAGCAGCAGGTTTATTGCTGGGACGAAAAATAGGAGCATAGAATATGAGTATTGTGAATAAGATATTCGGGACACACAGCGAACGGGAGTTAAAACGGGTCAAGCCAATTGTAGATAAGATTGAGTCTTACCGTCCATCCTTGATGGAATTGTCAGACGAAGATCTCAAAGGTAAGACGAAAGAATTTAAAAAACGGCTGGAAGAAGGCGCGACCTTAGATCAGATACTTCCGGAAGCATATGCCACTGTAAGGGAAGCTGCCCGCCGGGCATTGGGGATGGAGCATTACCGCGTACAGTTGATTGGCGGCGTTATCCTGCACCAGGGACGTATTGCAGAAATGAAAACGGGTGAAGGTAAGACGCTGGTTTCCACCCTTCCTGCTTACCTGAATGCTTTGGAAGGAAAAGGCGTCCACATCGTTACCGTCAACGATTACCTGGCGCACCGTGATGCGGAGTGGATGGGGAAGGTCCATGAATTTTTAGGGCTTACCGTAGGCGTGGTTTTGAACTCCATGGACAACGACGAACGGCGGGAAGCATACGGCTGCGATATCACGTATGTGACAAACAACGAACTGGGGTTTGACTACCTTCGTGATAACATGGTCATCTACAAGGAACAGCTTGTCCAGCGCGATTTGCATTACGCGATTATTGACGAAGTGGACTCCGTTTTGATTGACGAAGCCCGCACCCCTTTGATTATTTCCGGCCAGAGCGGCAAATCTACCAGCTTGTATGAAGCTTGCGACATTTTAGCTAGGCAGATGGTACGTGGGGAAGATATGCCAGAATTTTCCAAGATGGACGCCATTATGGGCGTCGTACACGAAGAAACCGGGGACTTCGTGGTCAATGAAAAGGATAAGATTGTGAATCTGACCGAGGACGGCGTTCGGAAAGTAGAGAAATTCTTCCATATCGAGAACCTTGCAGACGCCGACAACCTGGAAATCCAGCATAATATTATCCTTGCCCTGCGCGCGCATAACTTGATGTTCCGCGATCAGGATTATGTCGTACAGGACGAAAAAGTCTTGATTGTAGATGAATTTACCGGACGTATCATGCCAGGCCGCCGTTATTCCGACGGGCTGCACCAGGCAATCGAAGCAAAAGAGCACGTAAAGGTAAAGCGAGAGAGCAAAACGCTGGCAACGATTACGTTCCAGAACTTTTTCAATAAATATTCCAAAAAGGCAGGTATGACAGGTACTGCTTTGACCGAAGAAAAAGAATTTCGCGATATTTACGGCATGGACGTAATTGAAATCCCCACCAACAAGCCTGTGATCCGTAAAGATTTACAAGACGCCGTTTATAAGACCAAAAAAGAAAAATTCCGCGCCGTTGTCGATGAGATCGAAAAAGCGCATGAAAAGGGACAACCTGTCCTGGTTGGTACGATTACCATTGAAACCTCCGAGCTGCTTAGCGGGATGCTGAAACGCCATGGGATCCAGCATAAGGTATTGAACGCTAAATTCCATGAACTCGAAGCTGAAATCGTTGCCGAGGCCGGACAGCATGGCGCAGTGACAATTGCAACGAATATGGCCGGCCGTGGTACGGATATCAAATTAGATGACGACGCGAAGGACGCTGGCGGCTTGAAAATCATCGGTACGGAACGCCATGAATCAAGGCGTATTGACAACCAGCTCCGCGGACGTTCCGGACGGCAGGGCGATCCAGGGGAATCCCAGTTCTTTATTTCTTTAGAGGATGATTTGATGCGCCTGTTCGGTTCTGAGAAGCTGATGAATATGTTCACCACCCTGGGCGTGCCGGAGAATGAACAGATCCAGCACAAGATGCTGACAAATGCCATTGAGAAAGCGCAGACGAAGATCGAGGGCAACAACTTTGGGATACGTAAGAACCTGTTGGAATACGACCAGGTTATGAATGAACAGCGCGAAATCATCTATGCAGAACGGCGCCGTGTCTTAGACGGCGAGAGCATGCGCGACGTTATTTATAAGATGATTACCGACCGTGTGGAAAATACCGTCGACACCTGTATTTCTGCCGACCAGGAAAGCAGCGATTGGGATTTGAAAGAACTGAACCAGCTCTTGCTTCCGATTATCCCGCTCATTCCGATTGAGCCAGACGATGTAAAGAACCTCAATTCCAACGAATTGAAGCACAGCCTTAAGGAGCAGGCAGTCAAAGCTTATGAAATGAAGGAAGCGGAATTTCCAGAACCGGAAGCGGTCCGTGAGCTAGAACGTGTCGTCTTGCTGAAAACCATTGACCGGAAATGGATGGATCATATCGACGATATGGATCAGCTCCGCCAGGGCATTGGCCTGCAGGCTTATGGGCAGCGCGATCCACTGGTAGAATACAAGATGAGCGGATATGATATGTTCGACAATATGATTGCGAATATCCAAGAAGAAACCGTGCGTCTGCTCTTCCACGTAAGGATTGAACAGAAGGTCGAACGTGAACAAGTCGCAAAAGTAACTGGGACAAACCGGGACGACTCCTTACAGCGTGGTCCGAAGAAACGGGAATCCTCCAAGGTATACCCCAACGATCCATGTCCCTGTGGCAGCGGCAAAAAATACAAACAGTGCTGTGGTAGGAAATAATCCTGCATAACGTTTTTTCATAGGAAAGAGCGGTCTGCAAAGCAGTAATTTCCCTACCGCGAGCCGCGCATCCTCCCGGAGGGTTTTTGTTCTATAGGATGCACATACCTATAGAGTCAAATACCCCGCCCCTAGGGATACATTGCTCGCGGGAATAAAAGAGGCTGGCGCATAGGAAGCATTCCTTTTGCACCAGCCTCTTTTTATGCTATTGGGGGAATGCCCTAAAAGCGCCCTTGCCCGCAGTATGGCGCAAGTTCAATCCTTACAAACCATCCTTGCTCATGATCGCATACTGGGCAGCTTTTGGGAGCCTCTTTCCCTTCGTACACATAACCGCAGTTCAGGCACATCCATTTCGTTTCGACTTTAGATACAAACAATTGGTTTTCTTCTAAAAGCTTTGCAAACGCACCGAAACGATCCCCATGCAATTTCTCAATCTCTGCAATCTTGTGGAACTTCATGGCTGCTTTCCCAAACCCTTCCGCCTGGGCGGTATCTCCAAAATGCTGATACACGTCATCATGCTCTTCATATTCATTATGCTGCGCCATTTTCAGCAATTCCGCTGTATTCGGGTTCAAATCCACTGGATACGTCCCGTCAATCTCAATGGTTTCCCCAGCAAGTTCTTTTAACTGGTTATAAAAAACCTCTGCATGTTCTTTTTCCTGATCCGCGGTAAACTGGAAAATCTTCTCAATTACATAAAGCCCCTGCTGGTGCGCCTGGGAAGCCGCAAATGTATAACGGTTCCTCGCCTGGCTTTCCCCCGCAAAGGCTCTCATTAAGTTTTTCATCGTTTCACTCTGTTTAAAATCGGTTGCCATAGCAATACCCTGCCTTTCTTTTTTCTTAAAGGCAGTATGCGCAAATGGCTCTGATTCTATTCTATGTCCCGAAAGATTCCACCGCCTGCTTCTGTAGCTTAGCTAATCTTAATCCTGCAATCCCCGCGCATCCGGAGCGGGCATTCGTAACCGCTGGCCCCACCGTTTTCCACAAAAGAAATCGGGCATTGCCTGCAATCGCCAGGGGTAAATCCAGCGGATACCTCAAATTCCAGTACTGCCTTTTTCATCCCGCCTTCCCCTTCTTTCTTCTCAATGTTCTTCCAGCTTAAAATCTGCCCGCAGCCGCCGCATTTATCCATCCCCTTCGACAACATCCGGTTGCAGGTCGGACAAGAATAACATACTTCGTTAATGGACGCCCTGGTTTCCATAACTTCTGCTGGAAATTGCTTGATTAATTCTGCCCTGATATCATCTCTTTGCATGTTCTTTCCTCCTAATTAGAAACTTCATATAGATTATTACCTTCACAGTCAACCACTACAATTACCGGGAAACGTTCCACTTCAAGCTTTAATACAGCCTCCGCGCCTAAATCCTCATAGCAGATGATTTCAGAACTGCGGATACATTTTGAAAGCAGCGCCCCTGCGCCTCCTACTGCTGCAAAATAAACCGCCTGGTTGCGTACAACCGCATCCAAAACCTCTTGGCTGCGTTTCCCTTTCCCAATCATTGCCTTCTGCCCTAAGTCCAACAGCCTAGGGGCGTATTTATCCATACGGCTTGACGTAGTAGGCCCTGCGGAACCAATCGGGCGGCCTTCGCGCGCCGGGGACGGCCCCATATAATATATGGTAGAATCCTGAATCGGGAACGGTAACGCCCCATCCTTATCCAGCTTTTCCATAAAACGCTTATGCGCAGCATCCCTCGCCACGTAGACAGTCCCTGACAGGAACACGTAATCTCCTGCACGTAGCTTTGACGTTACCTCTGCGGTAATGGGCGTCGTAATATAATGCTCCATATTGCACCTCCTATATCTCGCGTACTACATGGCGGTTCACATGGCAGCAGATATTTACTGCAACTGGAAGACCGGCAATATGGGTCGGATATGTATTGATATTGACGGCAAACGCCGTAGTCCTGCCTCCAAGCCCTCCCGGTCCAATGCCAAGTTGGTTGATTTTATCTAACAGTTCCAATTCCAGTTCCCGGATATGTGCTATCTCAGAACGCACATTGGCTGGCCTAGCTAACGCCATTTTCGAAAGCAGAGCACATTTTTCAAACGTACCGCCAATCCCTACCCCCACGACCATCGGCGGGCAGGCGTTCGGCCCTGCGTCCTTGACGGCCGTTAAGACTGCGTCCTTCACGCCTTCTATCCCATCCGCCGGCTTGAGCATAAAGACACGGCTCATATTCTCGCTGCCAAAGCCCTTGGGCGCAAGGGTAAGACGTACCTTATCCCCGCTGGCCATCTGATAATGTATGACGGCAGGCGTATTATCCTTTGTATTCTCCCTAAGCAGCGGATCCCCCACGACCGATTTCCGCAAATAACCTTCCGTATAGCCCTGGCGTACGCCCTCGTTTACTGCATCTTCCAAAAACCCCCCTTCCACGTGCACATCCTGGCCGATTTCGGCAAATACAACCGCCATTCCCGTATCCTGGCAGATTGGGATCATCTCTTCCCCAGCAATCGCTAAATTCTCCTGAAGCTGAGCCAGGATTTTCTTCCCAAGAGGCGATTCTTCCTTCCCTGCCGCCAGATCCAACGATTCCTTCATATCTTTGGGTAAATAATAATTGGCCTCTATACACATCTCCTTGATATTCCTTGTGATTTCCTCTGCCAAAACTGTACGGATCACATTGCCACTCCTTTCACCTCGATTTAACCTAGGGAATTGCGAAACGTTCTCTGCAACAGACGCGTTTGTTTAATCCATACAAAAGCGGACTCCAGATGCCGTCGCAAGTCGCCCTTATTTTGTATAGATTGAACAACCGCTGTTCCTAGATATTGAGTTTCTCAAACGCCCACGATTTAAACTCTAGGCAATTGCGAAATTCTTTCTCTGGAACTACCTAAGTACTTTCTTAAAAATTGTACCATGGAATAGCCATATCTGCAATCCTGTTTTTCCCAGCTTCTATCTGCAAAACATACCAACAGCTCCTATCCACTCCATATTACTGCCCTGCCCGGGACATCCAAAACTCCGCCATTGCGAAATCCATCGCGTCGTCAATATCCACCGACCGCTCCTTTGGCATCAAGTATGCATACCCACGTTTCCCATAAAGAGAGCCATGCTCCATCAAGACCTCTGTTTTCACGATATAGATTGCGCCGTTGATCCGGTAATACGTCCCAAGCCTCTGCCTTGGCCCATTTACCTCTTCCCGGATAAAGCCTTCTAAGCATTGATCCTGCGGGAGCGTATTCATCCAAAGAGGGGAATGCTCCGCCTCGCACACACTAATCACCGAATCAGCTTTGTTCTGCCCAAACAGGCAAAACGCGCCTTGGATATCTTCTGCGGAACGAAGCGGGGAAGTCGGCTGCAATACCGTTACCGTATCAAATTCCTTCCCACGTTTTCCATAAGCGCCTATCACATACCGCATGGCGTCCCAAGTAGTGGCTGTATCAGAGGATAATTCAGAACCTCTCAGGAATGGGGCTTCCGCCCCGTAATCTTCGGCTATTTGGGCATACGCCGCACTATCGGTCGAGACATGGACGCAGTCGAATAAGCCCGTTTGCCGCGCGGCCTCAACCGTATATGCCAACAAAGGCTTACCCCGCAGCATTTTTATATTTTTATCCTTTAATCCCTTAGACCCGCTACGCGCCGGGATTACCGCCAAATGTCCCATTGTCCGCCTCCCATTTGATATCATAAAATTTCTTTCCTAAACAGATCTTCCCTTCTTGGAAAACCCTCTTCAAAATCTGGACGATCCGCCCGGAAGTCCCGCCATTCCCATATGGGCTTTCACATACGCCATGCTCCTTATACATGGCAATATCCATTGCATTCAGGATAGAACTGCGCTCTGGCTTGCAGCATATAACGCTGTTTGCCAGGATCCGCCCACCCTGGCGGCTTCCAATATTTACCGTCGGGGTGCCAAGCGCCGGAGCCTCGATGACGCCGCTCGAAGAATTGCCAAGGACAAACCTTGCATGATTCACCGCCGACAAGTAACGTTTCATGCCAAGGGATGATACCAGCTTCATATTTGGGAACTTCGCCGTTTCCTGTTCCATAAATTGGTTGATAAGATCCCCGCCCGCATCCGCGTTAGCCTTTGTCACAAGGTAAAAGAAATCTGCCCTCTCACGCATTGCCGCGAACAATTCCTGGACCTGCTCCTTCACCTGTTCCCATTCTAAGGTTACCGGCTGGAACGTAACCACCACATAATCCTGGCTAGCAGGGAAGCCGACGTCCTCTCCCAACGCTTCTATCGTCATCAGTTCCTCATTCCGGATATTTTCCACACCTAACGCCCCTACGTTAAATACCCGTCCTGGTTCCTCTCCCATTTGGATAATCCTGTTCCGGTACTCTTCTGCCGCTGCAAAATGAAGATGGCTCAATTTCGTAATCGCATGGCGCATACAATCATCGACCGCCCCAAACGTCAGCTCTCCTCCATGAATATGCGCAATCGGGACATGGGCGTTCACCGCTGCAAGGCAAATTGCAAGAAGCTCCGTACGATCGCCAAGCACAACCAGCAAATCTGGACGCTCCTCCTGGAAATAACGGCCAAATCCTACCAGTGCATTTGCCATAATCTGCGAAATATCAAATTCTGTATTCCCCTCGGTATTAATCGGGATTTTCTTATGGATCTGGATCCCATCTTGTTCAATCTCCCGGTAAGTATCCCCCAGCTTCCCCACAAGATGCGCGCCCGTCACCACAAGCTGCGTATCCCATCCGTCTACCTCTTCCAGCCTTCGGATTAACGGCTTTAAAATCCCATATTCCGCCCGGGTCGCAGTTACCACACAGATTTTAATACGCTGCTGGTTCTCTTTCTTCAAATAAACGCCCCCTCCCATCAAAGCACAATCAGATCATCTGGTTCAAAATCCTTCGGAGATTCCTTCCCCATCAGGTTTGGCCACTCCATCGGGGATATTCCATTCCCAGGGCGTTTCGTCGTCAGGTTCTGCTCGCTGAACCGCTCCCCTTTTCGGATGGCGCATTTTGCCACAATGCTCTTTCTAGCAGCCGCCATGTTCTTTTGCTCTGACTTGGACGGCTCTTTGCGTCCAGTTCCCATTGCCGCTTCTATATTCCGGATCGCCTGTACCATATGGGCAAACTCCTCTGGTTCAAGGCTCGCTTTATGATCGGGTCCTTCTAAGCTACGGCTTAACGTAAAATGCTTCTCAATCACGACTGCTCCCAATGCTACTGCTGCAACTGCAACTTCTATCCCATTGGTATGGTCAGAATACCCAACAGGCAGATGGAACGCTTCTCTCAGCGTTGCCATTGCATTTAAATTTACATCCTTCATCGGGGTAGGGTACTCTGTATTACAGTGCAGTAAAGTAATTTCACCCGCCCCAGCCTCTCTCATACGAATAACCGCGGCTTCTATCTCATGCATCCTGCACATCCCCGTCGACATCACGATTGGCTTTCCTGTCTTAGCGATCTCAAGCAGATACGGCAGATCCGTAACGCTCCCAGAAGGCAGCTTCCAGAACTCCATTTCCAACTGGTTTAAGAACGCAATGCTCTCTAAGTCAAACGGCGTCGATAAAAAACCAATCCCAAGCTTCTTACAATACGCTTCTAACTCCAAAAAACCTTCCTGCCCAAGCGCAAGGCGCTCTAACATCTCCAATTGGCTCTCGTGTTTCCCTGTCGTCTTCTTCTGATACTCTGCTTTCTGCGCAGAAGAAGCCACCAAATGTTTCGGGACAAACGTCTGGAACTTGATGTAATCCGCCTTCGCAGCCGCAGCCGCTTCTACCATCTGCTTTGCCAGCGCAAGGCTTCCATTGTGGTTCACGCCCGCTTCTGCAATGATCTTTACTGCCATTCTAACCCTCCGTAATTCCTGATTTATTCTGATAATCAAACTTCCGCTTTGCCGGAACGCCCGCCGCCATGCAGCAAGCCTCAATATCCCGGATCACCACGCTGCCAGCGCCCACCACAGTATGGCTCCCCACGGTAATCCCCTGGATCAGATTTGCTCCCATCCCAATATCACAGCCTTCCCCAATCGTAACCTGCCCGGCTGCTGTAACCCCTGGGCTTATGGTCGTATAGCTTCCGATTTTCCCATCGTGGCAAATCCTAGCGCCCATATTTACAAAAACAAAATCGCCCAGCGACACATTGGTAGATATCCTAGAGTCCATAGACACGATACACCCCTTCCCAAACGTTACGTCCTGGCACACCCTGGCGTTATCCATAAGTAAGGTTGGGAACTTAAGGTTCGGGTTTTCCAGCAACCTCTGTGCAATCTTTTTACGCAAGCCTGGTTCCCCCACGGAAATGGCAACATTTGTTTCTTGCCGCCTGTCCAATAAATAACAATCGTCCCCCAGATAAGGGTAACGCCTTCCGCCCACCCAAAGATCAGACGAACCATGTGTGATCGCAGGATGCAGATCCACATATCCCTGAACCGCCCAGATAAGCGTATCCGCCCGTTTGTTTTGTTCCTCTATCTGCCACAGAAGTTCCCTCATACAACCTCCAGAGCCAATTAAAATCAAATCCTGCGTCGATCCCATTCCTTCCAAAGCCTCCAGCGCTCTTTACGTTTCTCCAACCGCCTCCCGTATCCTATCCGCCATAAACGTAAGCTTCTCAGGCGTCATACCTGGATACACTCCGATCCAAAAACTGCGTTCCATAATAAAATCCGTCTGTTCCAAGGTTCCAATGACACGGTATCCCTCTTGTCTTTTACGCATTTCGTCAAAGCATGGCTGTTTCAGCAAATTACCAGAAAACAGCATCCTGGTCTGGATCCCATGCGCTTCCAGATGCCGGACTACTTCTCCCTTATCCACGCCTTCCTTACAGGTAATTAAAAAACCGAACCAGGAAGGATTGGAATCTGGGCAAGCCTTTGGAAGGATAAGCTTTTCTTCCAAGCCAGATAGCCGTTCCATTAAAAAGGCAAAATGTTCCCTTCTCTTCGCCACAAATCCTGGCAGGCGTTCCAACTGGGCGCAGCCTATCGCCGCTTGCATATCTGTCGCTTTTAAATTATAGCCAAAATGAGAATATACATATTTATGGTCATACCCAAGCGGGAGTTCCCCATACCTTCGGTCAAAACGATGCCCACATAGATTGTCCTTCCCAGAAGGACACATGCAGTCGCGCCCCCAGTCACGGAGCGAGCGGATAATTTTATGTAACAGTGGGTTATCCGTATATACCGCGCCCCCTTCGCCCATCGTCATATGATGGGGCGGATAAAAACTACTTGTCCCAAGATCCCCGATGCTCCCTGTTTTCTTCCATACGCCATCCATACAGTATTCGCTGCCCAATGCGTCGCAATTGTCCTCTACCAGCCACAGCCCATGCCTGTCGCAAAATTCGCGTACAGCCTTTAAATCAAACGGGTTGCCCAAGGTATGGGCAATCATAACCGCCTTGGTCTTTTTAGATAACGCTTCCTCCAACTGGCTGACGTCAATATTATACTCCGGAATTGACATATCCAAAAACACGGGTACGGCGCCATACTGGATATACGGCGTTACCGTCGTCGGGAACCCAGCCGCAACTGTAATCACCTCGTCGCCGCGCTTTACCTGCCGTTCTCCCAACAATGGCGAAGTAAGCGCCATAAACGCCAGCAGGTTTGCCGACGAACCGGAATTAACCAAAGAACAATACGTTACCCCAATGTATGACGCAAGCCCCTTTTCAAACTGCTCTGTATAACGGCCAGAAGTAAGCCAAAATTCCAACGCGCTGTCCACAAGGTTTTTCATTTCTTGCGCACCGTAAACCCTAGACGCATAGGAAATCCTGTCCCCTGGCTCAAATCCCTGTTCCTCTTTATGAAACTTCTGGTAGTATCCATCCACCATAGCAAGGAGCGCGTTCCGCGCTTCTAATTCTGTCATTCCCTCAAACAATCCCAAACCCTCCAATCTCTAACGATATTCCATTTCCCTAATTTCTCACCCAACCACTATTTCCTAGGATTCTCCTATTCCAGAGACGGCTCTACGCCCCACGGCGCGTCCCCCGCATTCCATAGCTTCTCCAGATAATCCCTGTCATGGATATTGTCCATCGGGGACCAGAACCCTTCGTGACGGTACGCCGCCATTTCCCCATCTGCTGCAAGACGCTCAAACGGCTCAGCTTCAAGCATCGTGCTTCCATCCCCAAGATACGGAAATACGCTTGGCTCCATGACCATAAACCCAATATTTACCCAAGGCTGATCCTTGCGCGCTTTCTCCTTAAAACCTGTGACCAGGCTCTTTGACTCATCCAGCCGCAGCGCGCCAAACCGCCCCTCTGGCTGGGTCGTTGAAATCGTAACTGTTTTCCCGCATTCCTTATGGAACTGGATCAGCTTGCAAATATCCACATCCGACACCCCGTCCCCATACGTCAGCAAAAACGGCTCCTCCCCAATATAATCCTTTATTTTTAAAATCCTGCCTGCCGTCAGCGTTTCTAACCCCGTATCCACCAAAGTAACCTTCCAGGTTTCAGGGCTTGGCGTCAGTACCTTTTGTTTCTCATCCCTTAAATGGAACTCGATCTGGCTGTTATGCTGGTAATAATTCACAAAGTATTCTTTAATCATATGCCCTTTGTAGCCGCAGCATACGATAAATTCTTCAAACCCAAACGCAGCGTACTGACGCATAATATGCCACAAAATAGGCCTGCCGCCGATTTCTACCATGGGCTTTGGACGGCTCTTAGATTCCTCACTAATCCGCGTGCCCTTCCCGCCTGCCAAAATCACTACCTTCATCGCTTGATAAACTCCTCAATCTGCTGCTCCATGCAAGCCCTGACGTCTCCGCCGTCCTGATAAACCTTCGCCCATTCTACCGTTTTTTCAACAGCCTTATGGATATCCCACTTCGGCGCCCAGCCAATGCGGCGTTTTATCCTCGCACAGTCCAGCTTTAAAAAGGAAGCTTCATGAGGCCCCGGATCACAGATATCCATCCAGGAAGCGCCTTTTCCCCAATATCTACAGAACAGATCCGTCAATTCCCCAACGGTGATACAGTCCTGTTCGTTTGGGCCAACATTGTAACATCCCTGCTTCTTTGGATCGGCAGCCTGCGCTTCCAAAATCATCAGGTACGCCCACAGCGGCTCTAACACATGCTGGAATGGACGTATTGAAAAAGGGTTGCGCAGGATGATTTCCTGCCCCGCCAAAACAGCTCGGATACAGTCCGGAATAATCCGATCCTTTGCAAAATCACCGCCGCCGATTACATTCCCAGCACGCGCTGTAGAAATGGGAATCCCACTGGACTTGAAAAACGACTTTTGATAACTGTGCGTGACAAGCTCGGAACAAGATTTGCTGTTCGAATATGGATCGTACCCATCCAAAACATCCTCTTCACGGTATCCCCATTCCCATTCTTTATTTTCATAGACCTTGTCCGTTGTGACATTTAACACAGATTCAACGCCTGGCATAGCCCGGATGCACTCTAAAACATTCACAGTGCCCATAACGTTCGTCGCATATGTGCCAACCGGATCTTCGTAGCTTTTACGTACAAGCGGCTGAGCCGCCATATGGAGCGCCAAGCTAGGGCGATACTGCTCAAATACAGATTTTAACGATTCCAAATCCCTAATATCGCCTTCTATGGAAACCATACCCTGCCCTGCTTTAGACAATTGGAATAAATTTTCACCCTCCGGCGGCTGCAACGCATAGCCAATCACCTCAGCGCCCGCCATCTGAAGCATGACGCTCAGCCAGCTTCCCTTAAAGCCGGTATGTCCCGTAATTAATATTCTTTTGCCTTTATAAAACTCTAACATAAAATCTTAAAGCCTCCTGCTCAATCCATGTTACAGCCAGATCCTCCTAACCCTCGATCCCTACGGAACCGTACCATCCAGACTGCTACAATCCTTGCCATCCTGGCAAGAAGTTACATTTCTTTATGCTTTTCCCTACCGCGGCATTCGCCAAATATCCGCGCGAGCGCGGCTGCATGGCTAAGCGCCCTAGGAGTGCATTGCTCGCGGGAATAAAAAACATCTACTGCCCACAAATATAGCATATTCATATTTCAGGTTCAAGTATTTTACCATTTTCTATTGACAAAACGGGGTTTTTCCGAAAGAATAGAATTATCTATTGATACCATAACATTTGTAGGCGATTGCAAAACTCCCTTTCTAGAAACAGCGGATGTACAATCTGTACAAAAAAGAGCGACTTGCGACGGCGTCTGGAGCCCGCTTTTGTATGGATTGTACATCCGCGTCTGTCCCAGAGAGGGTTTCGCAATTACCTAATAACATTTGAACGGAAAGGAACACCATACGATGCTACATCCAGATAATGTCTATCAAGAAGCAAAACGCAAAGAAGATGAAAATTACAAATTCCGCACTTACCTGAAAATGCATGCAGATGAAATGGAACTAGATCGGCAGTTCCAGCGCCTACACCGGGAATTGTTCGCTGATTATGACTGCAGCCAATGCCGCAACTGCTGCAAACAGTACTATGGAATTATCCCAGAAGAAGATATTGAGAAAGACGCCGCGCACTTAGGGATTTCCACAGAACAGTTCATTGACTTCTTCCTGAAAAAAGAACGCGTCGGACTTGATTACCATACGAAACACAAGCCCTGCGACTTCTTATTGGAAGATGGGTCTTGCAAACTCGGGGACTGCAAGCCAGATGATTGCAAGAACTATCCCTATACCGAGCAGCCGGAACAGTTATGGAGCCTTCTCAGTGTTCTAGAAGCCGTAGAAGTCTGCCCGGTCGCCTTTGAGATTTACGAACGGTTGAAAGAGGAATATCGTTTCCGTGGGAAACGTTAAACGCATTTACGCAAGAAAAAATCATATAATGGATGATATCTACAATTTGCTGGAAGGCAGCAGAATAGAACTGGTTAACGGGCATCCATCCAGGATGCCTCCACCCAACCGCAAGCATTCGGAAATTACAGGGGCGCTCTTTAGAACCATCTGGGAATATTTCCAGAAGAAACGGACTATGCAGACCTTACATCGCCCCATTTGCGTTATTCTTAAATACAGATAATACAAACTACGTCGATCCTGATATCTGTACCATATGCGACAAAAGCAAGCTTACAGACAAAGGCTGTTTGGACGCACCAGACTGGATCATAGAAATTGTTTCACCCAGCAGCAAGCGGATAGGCTATTATATAAATATGTTTAAATACCATACTGCCGGGGTTCGGGAATATCGGTTCGATGATCCAGACAAACACCTCGTCCTTGTTTATAATTTTGAATCAGATTGCACCGACGGTTATACTTTTTCCGACTCTGTAAAAGCTAGCATCTATGACGATTAGCATATCCATTTTTCCAACATTGCAAAACTGCTGTAATATCCAAATCCAAAAAGGATTAGATAAAACCTGATAAAACAGAAAAATAAAGGCGCAATAGGTGTACATAGCCATATAAATAACATCCCGATACTTCCCTCCAACCTTCCCTGTTCCATTTAGGGAATTTTATTCATGATCATAGAGGTTTCACAATCGCAGACGTTCCTAGTTGATTAAAATCGACCTGCTTTCTATCATTGCATCATTTTTATTTCAAGAACATAGGATAGTAACTCTTATCTCACACATTGCTTCTTGTTTAGCTTTTCCTTACTATAATAGTAAAATCATATAATTTATAATCATGCAATAACGCTACATTATTTGAAAAATTTTGTTTACAGTAGTCAAACAGAAATAACGGATCAGAATAATATAAATCTTCACTTTTTTTATCCGGATCAGAATAACTTGTCAATGCATTAAAAGCAAATCCTTTTTTGCTGTTTTTGTCAAATTTTTGAATCGTATTCAACATAAAAAGGTTGAAATCACTTGTCGAAATTCCCATTTTCAAATTAAAAATTCCACTTGATATTATATAGTCATAAGTCTCATTGATTTCTGTACTATGTAGAAATTTAAAATATTTATTATTTTCTCCATAAATTGACTTTGCAGCTTCTATCATAGAAATAGAACTATCTATTCCAACATATGTTCCCTTCCAATTTAGGAAATACTCCTTTAGATAAGAAAGGAAATATCCATATCCACAGCCATAATCACAAATTGAAAAATTGCTTTTTTTCGTTTCTACTAATTTTATCAATTGGTCATAGCGTACTTTTTGTGCCTCTTCCCCATTCCATCTTACTCCTGCATAATTAGCGCCAAATTCCTTAACCGTCTGACCAAAATATTTTTCTGTTTTATCGAATAGTTCCTGTTCTTTCATAATTTATTTACCTTTCATTTCCGGTTTTGTATTGTATACTAAAATCTTGTTATTCAAAGGAAAAACTTTTCATATATTCTTGGGTTTGATTCCCAAGATGGAATAACATATCTAGAATTGTGACTTCGTGTACAAATTGCCCATACATTTGTGGATATTCAGGATAATTAGAATAATCCATATATGTTAAGGTTATATTGTCTAATTCAAAGAGTTTTTCGACAATATAATTTGAAGCTGCAGGTCCAGAAATGTATTCTTTCGCTTGCGCCTGCTTGCAGATACTCACTAAGCGTTCCGTCTTTCCAGATTCAAGAATATACTCTGAAGACCAAGAAATTTTTGTTTTTATTCCCAAAATATCGCAAATGGATTTTATAAAAATATAATTTACCTGGCTCAAGTACTTTTCTTCTTTTCCCCTACGATATAGTTCTTGGATATGTGAATAATATTCTTCAAAGTAAGGTGCTTTGGAATAATTACATTGAAGAGCCCTCCAATGTTTTTCTGCCCATTTTGATGTAATAATTTCCGTTTCTTTAATCTTCTGATGCACTCTGCCTTTATGCAATACAGGAATGCTTAACCATTGAGTACCTTGTAGAGTTTTTATTTTATTTCGATTTCTCCAATCATTCGTTGTGTACTGGACATCATCATATAGAATAAATTCATCCACCATATTTATTAAATCAAAATACCCTTTCCAGGGAATATAATTAGATTGCAAAATTGCTACTTTTTTCATAAACTTTCCTCACTTTTTGCTTGCCTGCTCTAATCTATTTTTAGAGTATAAATAATAGATGAACCCTTCCTAATATAGTTAATAGCTTTCAACCATTTTTCATGGTACTCTTTTGTAAATACTTACTGGCATATAAATTTCCCCCTTCTAAAAGTTGGTTGAACCATCAGATCCTAGCGCCCTTATCCTTACTCTTAATAAACTCTAAGACTACTTTTTACCTTCCATCATACTACCTTCCAGCATAGAAGTTCCGTATTTTATCTGCCACATATACAACCTCGTCTTCTTTTAATGCATAAAACATTGGCAGCCGCACCAGACGTTCGCTTTCCTTTGTCGTGTACCTATCCTCTCCTACAAATTCCCCATATCTCCTGCCTGCTGCAGATGAATGCAAAGGTACATAGTGAAACACTGCTTTTATTCCCATCTCTGCCATATATTGTATTAACTCTGTACGCTCTTCTAAATTCTTCGTTTTTATATAATACATATGGGCATTATGTTGACATTCCTCTGGGATATAAGGCAATTCAACCTTCCCTGCATCTTTCAGAGATTTTAATTCCCGATCATAGCAGTTCCACAATCTCAGACGCTTTTGATTAATTTCTTCTGCAATCTCTAGCTGCGCTAATAGGTAAGCCGCATTCATTTCACTCGGCAAATAGGAAGAACCCATATCTACCCAACTATACTTATCCACTTCGCCACGGAAAAATTCTGTACGGTTCGTTCCTTTTTCCCGGATGATTTCTGCCCTCTTCACATACTCCTGGTTGTTAATTAAAATCAGCCCGCCCTCTCCCATTGTATAATTTTTCGTTTCATGAAAGCTGTATGTACCAAAATCCCCAATCGTTCCTAAATCCCTTCCTTTATAAGTAGCCATCATGCCTTGCGCCGCATCTTCCACCACTGAAATATTATAATCATTTGCAATTTGCAAGATCTTATCCATCTCGCAGCTTACTCCGGCATAATGCACTGGAACAATGACCTTAGTTCGCTCTGTGATCGCATCTATCAACAACGTTTCATCCATATTCATGGTATCCTTCCGGATATCAATAAACTTTATCTTCGCACCGCGAAGCGCAAAGGCATCTGCTGTAGACACAAATGTAAAAGAAGGCATAATAACCTCGTCGCCTGGCTGAATCTCCAACAATAAAGCTGCCATCTCTAAAGCATGGGTACAGGATGTTGTAAGCAGGACTTTCGTATTTAATTTCTCTTCAAACCATTTCGTACATTCCCTCGTAAACGGTCCGTCGCCATTTAATCGTTTATTCTTCAGAATTGCCTCTGAAATATATCCGATTCCTTTTTGTGTATACACAGGTTCATTGAATGCTAACATTGTCTTGGCTCCTGTTTCTCTTATTTTTCAATAATATCAATGATGCCCTCCAACATTTCAGTTACAAAACGATGTAATTTTTTCTCTGTATTTTCCTTCTTGTACGTTTCTGCACATTTTTTCTTGGCGTTATAAAACTTAGAATCTGTAGCGTAACGGCAAACGGTATGCAGCATTTCTTCATAATCCTGAACAATAAAATCCTCTCCACAATTATATGCCACATCACAATCTGGCAATGTTACAACGGGGAGCCCTGCAATCAATGCCATTGCGCTGCTGAAGCCGCCTCCTTTCCGCTCAAGGTTCAGATATAAATCCATTACGCCATATACTCCTATTAATTCTTTACAATATCCAAGATAAAATATGCGTCCATTAAAAACTTCATTTTTAAAATACTCCTTTACACCTTCACTATTTCCAATAATAGCAAACGATATTTTCGGTATTTTATCTAACATCCGTTTCATTTCAGATACAAATCTATCATTAAACTCCGACTGCAAACGATTTCCCACAATAGCAATCAGAAATTGCCCTTCTGGAAGATTTAATTCTGAACGTGTATAACTTTTCGAAACTGTCTCAGGAATTACCGGGAACCTCTCTTTCATAAAGAGTTGAACTTGGTTTTTGCCTAACATTTCTTCATATCCTTGTTCTGTTGCGTCATCCTCTTTTCCAAGCCGGATTAAAATTTCTCCTTCTGAAATTGGGCATTCCACCGACATTCTCATAGACACAAGCGTCGTGTATGTGCCTATAAGTTCAACTATCGGATTAATTGTGCCACAATTCAGCACAAACAGTGGATTCCATGCATGGATAAAGGAAAGCATCATACCATATTCCTTCCATCGTAATTCGCCCATATTGATTTGAAATCCTTTAAAAACTGTATCCTGGTATGCAATGGCCGCCATCTTATCCCTATAATAATCAACTGTAACTTCACGAACCAGTCCATGCCAAAGTGCCAGGTCTACTTCCCGCCAATCACAAGGACATATATAAAAGAACACTTCATATCCCAAATGCTCTTGTAAGGTATACGCCATATTTAGTATCATTTTTGTAGGAGCATTCTCCAAACTCACAATTTGTCCAGCAATTATTACAATACGTTTTTTATTCCGTTTCTGTGGTGGTAAGAAAGGATATTCCATTTCTGATAACTTCTGTGAGAATTTTTCTATATTTTTCCTACGAAAAATCCGTTTTCTCTTATATTCACCTACTACAAAAGACATTGCTTGATACTCTAACATAGCCCTTGTATCACAATCAAAATCACTCATTATCAAACAGTCCATTAAATTTTTGCGAAATTCCTTACCTTCTGTATATCTGATCAAAACAGAAAATACATAGATCAGATCATTGATTTCAAATTCTTCTTTCATTAGAACCATGATTTCTCTTTGTATTTGAGGTGAATATGCGTAATACTGAGATTCTAACTCAATAAATTGCCTTCTTTTCTCATTTTCAGTTTCAAATGAAGCCATGCACAATTGAACCGCTGTCTTAACCCACTCAATTTTCGTTCCCATTCTAGCCCTCTCAACAGATAAAACCTGTTTCCTCTAACAACAATTTGCCCATCAATGCTCTACACTGCATCGAAAAAAATTCTGCAGCGCTTCCTGGATATTCTTTATTCAAATCAAATAAGTACTCCCGAATGTAACGATTCATTTCTACCCCATCTAGCCGCTTTGAAAACTGATTATCAAACCGTTCAAACTTCTTCAACAGAAACCTTATATCCTCATCGGACAGCTTTTCCAATTTTCCAAGATCGTTACCTGATATATCAGCCATCCGCTTTAATTCATAAATTGCATCCAATCGAACGGTTTTTTCGTCTGGATACTCAATATCAAACTCCAGTTCCTTTCCCTCTCCATCTTGAATCATAACAATACCAAAATCTTCTTCAATCTTTCTTAACATATCATAAACCCTGTGATACCATTTATGATTTTGTACTTTCTGATATCCGTATTCTGCAATTTTACTTGCCTCCTCTGGATGTGCCAACAAATATTTGATACGCTCTGCAAGAGCATCAATATCCTTTAAAGAATAAATGATAATTTCTTTATCATTTTCAAAATTCTCCACAGTATATTTACTTTCGTCTGTTACTGCAACCGTTTTACTTAACATAGCAGATGCGAGCCTTTCTTGGAACGCATCTTTAAACCAAGGCATAATATTTAACGCGATTTTAGCTTCTGCTAATGCCTTGCTGGCTGCATATGTCCCTCCCTCATGGATAATAAGCCTCTCCTTCCACTCGGACTGAAAGTCTTCCCAATTATATCCAAATACATGTATCTCCAAACCTGCATTTAATAACGTACGGATCACCTTGTCCCGATAGAAGGAACGCGCATACCAATCCACCAAAGAAAACTCCTCTATCAATTCATCAAACTCCATGTCACTTACACATTGATTGTATTTCTTTAATACCCTGGATAAGCACTCTGGCAAAGTAAACTGCGGGTAAGAAATAATATCCTGCATCATGTCTTCAACAAATTCACCCAAGACGCTACCCTGAAACCGATTCATTAACTCTTCTCTTATTTTCATAGGATCGTTATAAGTCCCAGTAAATATAATATCCAATGTTCTTTCTTCATAGGGAACCTGTATTGGATAAGCCTCTCCTGATAATGGTACAAATTGCCCATGCTTTACCATAGGATAAAATTTCATCATATAGTCGCATAATTTATTATCACAAGCAAAGATAATCGTCCTATCATCCGCCTGTTTCAACCTTTTGCTATGCTGGTAAGGCGGATCGCATAAATATATTCCATATACGACTTCAGGCGGCATTCTTTTTGTAATCCCATAGCCAAATAAAGTGCCATTAACATCAAATACCATATCAAATTTACTCGAAGATAATACCTGGTTATATACCATAGGTGACGCCAAAGAATACCCATCCAACACACATGTATTACAACCTAATTTCCGCATGGCAGACGCCATGTCATCAATATAAACTCCACATCTATCATAATTTGATTTGCCCTTAACCAATAGTATATTTTTCATCTCTTCCTTCCCTTTTTATAAACATCATGTTTCCCAAATTCTCCAGGGCGCATTTCCAGTTTTCCACATACTTTCTAACAACGTTTTATCGCGCACTGTTTCCATTGGCGTCCAAAACCCAAAATGGCAATACGCTGACACTTCATCGTTTGCTGAAAGCATACGTAGCATTTTCTCCCCCATTAAAGAATTGGCATCTGCTAAATATTGGAATATCTCTGGTTCAAACACCATACTACAGGCATTTACCCAGGGAGTCCTCCCATTATCAAGTGTTGCAAAAATATCAATTTCCCCTTTTTCATCAATTGGAAGTATCTTATTCCGTCCCGTCGGATATGCAACGGCAAAGGTTGCAATCCTTCTTTGGTTCTTATGCTGCTTTACCATCTTTAAGATATTAATATCAGAAACACAATCCCCATAAGTTACAAGAAATGTCTCTTCTTGAAGCATATCCTTGATACGTAGTATCCGTTCGGATACGGAAGAATGAAGCCCTGTATCCACTACCATTACATTCCAGTCCTCTGTCTTCTTCCTGTGGATTTCTACGTGGTTTGTCTGCAAATCTACCGTAATATCCGACTGATATATGTAAAAGTTTGTGAAATAATCCTTAATCATCTCACCTTTATAACCCGTGCAAATCACAAACTCCTTGTAGCCATAATGCGCATACTGTTTCATAATATGCCATAAAATCGGTCTTCCACCAATATCTGCCATGGGCTTCGGAATTTTCTCATCTTCTTCCATTAATGTGCTTGGCAACCCACCTGCCAGAATAACTACTTTCATTGAATTTCTATCCCATCTTCCCGCAGTATGCCTACTGCTATACTTTTGTATTCCGTTTTTATAATCCTGGCAACTTCATCGGAATAACTCGCAGCCATTACTAACACAGCCCCTACATCCTCTTGATGCATCCCAAAATAAGCTGGCGATACGATTGGAATATGTGTACCAGGAGTAAACCTGTCTTGTTTAAAGGGCGCAGAATCGATCACAAACGCCACCTTATCCTTTAACTTTGCTAAAGCCAATATTGCCAATGCCTGATGCCCTGCCCCCCATACTGCTACTTTTTTTCTGTCTGTTTCATGAAGATTTATAAACCTTTGAATCTCAGCCGTTATTTTATCAAGTTGCATATGAAATGTATCTAAAACAATATTTCCCCTCTTTCTCACTACGGCAGATAATACGTAATCATGCCAAACGCTTTCACAAGACAACACCTCAAATCCATTAATCTCCAATAAGCTTCTTAAGCTTTGCTTCGTAAAATACATTAAATGATCACTGATAAACTCAGAAAACATCAGTTTTTCTAAAACCATATCCATATTTGGCACTTCAACCAATCCGACCGCCTCATCTTGTAGGTTATTCCGTAGCCCGGCCAAAAAAACAGATGGATTTGGTATATGCTCCAAAAAATTCATAATAAAAAATGCATCGTATGGTGCATTTTCTATCTCCGATGTTTCTCCCTCAATAAATCCCTGGTACACACGCAATCCCTTTTTGCGGCATTCTTCTACGGAGCATTCTAAATGTTCTAATCCATAACAATCTGCGCCCGTTGTTTCCATAATAGATAAAAACTCACCACAGCCAGCGCCAATTTCAATTATTTTCTTTCCTTGTAAATGATAATCATTTACAAAATCCTGGAAAAAAGCTTCTCTGTATTTCCGTAATTCTGTTGATAAACCTGCCGTCCGAATCACATCTTTATAATATGGCACTGGAGGCGCTAATAACTGTACCAGCCCACAATAGGGACATTGATACAAATTTAATTCCACGCCCTTTTCTCGCCCTACTTCTTCTTTTGTTGGAAAAAATTGCGCTGCTTTGGGCATATTTTCATAATGGAGTATAGGCTCTCCCGTTATCTCCCTATAACAGCATCTACACAGCTTAGACAATCTTCTTACCCTCCGTATCAGTAATCCCCTTCTAAACAATATGGCGTCGTTTTATAATATTCGATTAACTCTGCAATTGCCTGTTCCATGGGCGTAAATTCAAATGTCCCCATTTCCTCCAACCATCTTCGATTGCTCCCAGTATATTCCCGGTTCCATCCTGGTATTTCAATCTCAACTTCACATTTATTCCCAACCTGATTAACAATTTCTCTGGCAAGAGAAACAATATCCTGCGGTTTGCCTGTGCAAACATTATAACAACGCCTTTTCAGCTTATGTTCCACAAACCATGGAATTGCCCGGCAAAAATCTTTAATATACAAGTAATCAAACACTACATTTTGATGAATCACAATCTTATTTTTTAACAGAGCCTTACAAATGATGTTTGAAATAAACCTGTAATTATAATTCTCATAAGGTCCAAAAATGCCAAATAACCGCAAGTTGTAAATATTATTACTGTTTAATATTGTCTTTGACATAATATATTTAGAAAAACCATAATCGTCACCTGGGATTACTGTATCAAACGCTTCCTCATCTACAAGGGACAATTCACATTCCTTACCATATTCCGCACCAGAACCTAACACTATTAATTTTCCATACGCAGCATGGCATCGTTCCAGATGAAAGAACATGCTTAAATTATTCTTTAATAGCGCCTGCTCGTACTCCTTCCCCCTCCCAAGAGTCCCCTGCGTCGCGGCATGAATCACTACATCGATATCTTCTTTCTGGAACAATTTTTCCACTTGCCTTTGATCCAACAAATCTGCTTCTTTCCGTGAAATAGCTACCACGTTATATTCTGTATCCAGATATTCTGCCAGGTTTCGTCCAATAAACCCATTTGCCCCTGTAATTAGAATCTTTTTCATATTTACCTCAGACGCTCCACTGGAAATCCATCAATGTTATCCCTTGTATAATAATCGTTATGCACCAACTCACAATTCCTACAGCTTGGGTTCTCATGTTTCCTGTTTTCTAACTGCATTTTCCGGAACTGGTACATATTCTCCCCATTCCAAATGTCCTTTATATTTTCCTGTAAGATATTCCCAAGGTTGGTTCCTCCAACCCAATCCACACAACAAGGGCTGACTGCGCCATCACTCCGGATCGCCAATGTAGTGAATGGCATCGGGCACGCAATCCTGTCGGACATCGTTTCTTTTAAATCCCGCTTTAAGGATTCCTCCTGCTCCTTTTTATACAAACTCCCAATAAAACTTTTTTCCTCATGAGCCACCCAATTGTGAGGTTTATCAATATATACTTCATCCGCAACAGCTGAAAATTTATCTATAAACTCCTGGTTTTCCTCTGTAAATGTATCCAGCATCTTAGCGCTTACAAACGGCTTGTCCACGCCCTTCGCCTGTTTCAACCGCTGTATCTGCGCAAGATTCTGGTATATCTCCTCAATATTAGCCTGCTCTGTATTCGTAATTTCCTCATACCGTTCCTGGTTTGCGCCATAAATAGAAACACGGATATAATCTATCCCATAGGCAACCAGCTTTTCAGCAACTTCCTCCGTAATCAAAGATGCATTTGTCGTCGTTTCTATCCGTTCTGCAATATCCGCCTCTTTCGCAATACGCAGCATTTCACAAAATTCTGGATGGATAAACGGCTCTCCATATAAACTCAGTTTTAATACTTTAAGTTTCTGCCCCGCCCAAGAACAGAACTGCTTTATAATTTCCTGATACAATTCCATACTCATTAATCCTCTGTGTTCCTTTAAATAATTATCACATTGAATGCTCTGGAAACACTGGACGCATTTAAAATTACAATAATTAGACGGCTCGATTAAAAGTGTAAACGGTTTTTGCAAAGGAATCACATCTATCAAATTTTGCCTTTTGTGGTTCTTTAATTCTGTATATTTGATCATGATCAATATCCTCAATTTATGAACTATTCCGGAACATAAGCATACAGTTTTTTCCATTGATGCTTTATCACATATTCTGGTTCTATCTCTCTTAAAATGCCTTCCAATACTTCCGTATCATCTGGTAGATGGTACGTGCAAATAGAAAGTCTAGGATGAAAACGCTTAATCGTATCACTCGCTCCCCATAACATATTTCTTTCCGAGCCTTCTATATCAGCTTTTATATAATCTACACGTTCTAGGTTTTCCTTCTGTACAAATTGATCAATTGTTGTCACATTAACATTATATTCTTTATCAATTATGTTATTGTTTTCTAATAACGATGCTCCGATCAGATCATTATTCTGCACATGGAATACAGCTTTTCCTTCCTTGTCTGCCAACGCATATGGGCATATTTTTATATGTTCAGGAAATAACTCTCTCACTTCCTCTAAGTAACGTATTGCATCTGGCATAGGCTCAAATGCATAGCACATACATCCTTTCTGCGCACCAATTGCAGAAAACAAGCCAATATTAGCCCCGCAATCTAACACAATATCTTTCTCTTTTAACTCAGTATGCTCTCGTTCATAGGAGCCTTCATCAATCCTACTATAATCATTACATATTACAGGCAGAATCAAATCCCCTGCTTCGTATAGCCATGAAAGCAGATAATCATCCGGTCTGCAAAAAGGATTTAAAAATTGATACCCATTTAAATCAAGGACGCCCTTCAAGCAATCTACTTGTCTTTTTTTGAAATAATCCAGATAATACGCTGCCTCAATCAATGTAATGTCCTTCGGATAAGTAATAGGATAAACTCTTGTAAAAATATTCTGTAGCCTTTCATTTAATTGACCATCTTGATCCCGCAAGGCTACGAAGATATTTGCTTCCGTCTTGATATTTTCCATTTCGATAAGGGAAAATACAGGAATGCCTTCTTCTGTTTCAGTCTTTTTGCCCGTAACTACAAAACCTGAAACTTGAAATCCAAGCGCACATACTGCACACAGAAACTTTCTTCCCATCCATCCGCAGCCAAATATATAATTTGGTTTATCATTTCTTAAGACTTCCAGTAGTTCCTTTACCTGTAACTCAATTGTATCCGCATTTCTACTTTCCATAAATCACCTTACCACTCCATCGATAAAATCTTCTTCTGAAAATGCTTCTTTGTAACTAATAGGCAATGGCTTTCCATAGAATTTTGACATATATTCACGAATAAATCTCTTATTTTCCCCTGACAAACATAAACTATTCTTCTCTTTGAACCATTTAATCCTATTCCCACGTTCAATAATATCTGCCAATGGCTCTTCAAAAATATTTCCAATTGCAATGTGTATAAACACACATGGAAGAACGTCCCCATATTTCGTAATGTGAAGATTCCTGTTAACACATCCACATTCCGCTTTTTTTCCATACGTTGGAAACGTATCCCTATGGACTTCTGGATACTTATTCCGTAAGTCAATCAAAAACTTATTGTCTTCAGGTGTAATTAAGACTTCTTCTTTCCCTTCCCACTCTCCGATTGCGCGGGCAATAAGGATATCAAGGTTAAAATTATTGTCATGTGCAAATTCAGCCAGCTTCTCTGTATCCTCAGAAATACAATTCTGATGGCTCATTACACTCTGTATCGTAGCCTGCAAGCCAGCTTCTCTGGCATGAAACAACGCCTGTATCGCCTTTTGATAAACAGCCTCCCCTTTCACCTGCCGCGTTTGATTGTATACTTCTGGATTAATACTATCTACACTGATACGAATTTTATCTATGCCGATTGATTTTAAATGCTCTGCTTTTTCCTTCGTTAATAATAAACCGTTTGAACTCATAGAAATATGGAACTTCTCTGGATTAATTGCTTTTACAATATCATCTAAATCTGGAAATACAAGCGGCTCTCCGCCTGATATATTAAACTGCGCAAGACCTAACTCATCTGCCTGCCTGGCAATATCAGCAATATCCTCTACCGTCATCTCCCTTTCCTTTTTTGCAAAAGATAAATTACAACAATGGGAACAATGCATATTACATTTATAATCATAACAAAAATCAATGATTGCCGTTGACTCACCTTTTTCTTCTTTTTCATCATATTTAATTATTTTTTCATATACCAAGGGCTTTTCTTTCTTTAATTTTTCCCTTCTAGCATGTTCAATTGGCTTTCGGGATTGTTCATTAATTTCTTCCATTTGCTTTCCTCCGCTTAAATTATATTTAAAATGCTGCGACCAATATACTATTACATTAGATTTTTGCTTTGTTCTATATATACATTTTTTCTTCGTTAACTTTCTTTTTACAATTCCATGATACAGTTTTTTCTTTTTATCTATCAATTCCACAATATAATCTATTGTAGACATAATCCTCTCTTTATAGCTACATCGCTCCAAAATAAAGATTATTTTATTCTCCAATCCAAAAGAAGAATTATTATTCTAAAAAACCATTAATCTAATGCCAAAAACATCAAATGCTATCCCTCATGAAATTGTCGCATAACAAACCGTTTCTAGCATCATATCTGTATAATGGCGGATATATATCTTATATTCTGGTACAAGTTCCTTTATATATCTTGGAATTTCAAACATATCTTCTGGACTGTGATAAATACAAATCGCTAATTTCGGTTTCTGCGTTCTTATAATATCTGATGCTCCAACTAATGCCGGCATTTCAGAGCCTTCTATATCCATCTTAATAAAAGTAACTTTTTCATTGCGAAGAATATCATCCATCTTCCGGACATTGCCACATGTATCAAACGATTCCCCTATAGAAGAACTGCTATCTCCACTCAAAAATCTAACCTCTTTGTTCTCATCCGCCAAACCATATGGATAGCAAATTATTTTTTCCTTTTTTACTTTACCCTCTCTAAAATTACTAATATTCTTTTCCAACTTTTGATATATTTCAGCATCCAATTCAAACAAATGCATTTTTTCATACTTATTATCGCAAAATTTCAGGTATTTTTCAGCCGTATCTCCAACATACGCGCCCACATCAACAAAAACTTCATCTATATCTCGTATTATAATCTGAGAATCAAAATACTGTTCTTTTTCATATATAATTTCAAAATAATCATCTGGTATATCCTGCATCTTCCAGGCATTTATTAGATGCCTGAAAACTTCCTTAGACCTTTCATCTTCGAATATTCCCATTATTTCATTTACATAGTTGTCCAAGTTTTCTCCATTTTTTTCTAAAAACTTATCCGTTAAATACTTTTCAGGAAAAATTCTTAAGATATTTTTAACTCCATGTCCTTCTAAATCTCGTTTAATCTCTCTGTAATATAATGATTCTACTATTACTATTAATTGGTCTTGATCCATTTTAACCAACTGTTCTTTTGGAACACATTCCTTCCCCTTATATTCCGTACCCCATAACGCTGGATTGCTATCCGAAAAGAAATCTATCTCAATACCATAGGCTTTTATTTTATCCATTGTAGCTTTTGCTGCAATTCCCATAGGATACAAGCATATTTTTTTATTAAAAATCTTTTCCTTAACCACATCTATATATCCCATAACAACTCCTTTTTAAATTTATTCAACCCTAGGCCACATCTCCTCTAATAAGGATGATTTCATACTTCCATCTGGAAGGCGGTAGCTTTTCGTCCTTGGCGAAACAGTTTCATCTGGAGATATCAATAATTCACATAATACAACTCCAGGATATCCTAAGATCTCTGGCACAACCTGTTCCATTTCTTCATTATTCTTTGCAAGAAAGACAGGAATCCCATACGCTTCCGCAACCTTACGGATATCAGGCATTTTTAAACCGCTGGATTCCTCACTGGCAACAAGCCTTCCATCAAAAGTGTTCTTCTGCATGGCACGAATACTTGCATATCCTTCATTATTCCAAATAAATATCTTAATGGGCAAATCTAAACGTCGCAGCGTTTCTAACTCTTGTATATTCATCTGAAATGCTCCATCCCCATTAATGAGTACCGTCCGTTTTTGATGATTTGCCAAACACGCGCCAATTGCATAAGGTAAACCAAATCCCATAGAACCTAGTCCCGCAGCATTTTTCATCTTCTGCCCTTTTTTTACCCGAAACGCCTGATATGTAATTTCCCCAGCAGAGCCAGAACTTTCTGGTACAATAATATCTTCTGGTGTAAGGTTTTTACATAAAACATCTATAAAGTAATAAGCGCTTACTTTATCCTGCACTTGAACATGTTTTTTTGTCACAACTGGATATTTTTCCCTCAAGCCGTGGCATTCCGCTAACCATTCTTTCCATTTTTTCTTCTGCTGTTCCCATATTCCAGATTTTACCGATTGCAACAATTTTTCTAGAAAAACCTTTGCATCACAAGCAACTTTATCTTCTATATGCCGTACCTTCATCCGATTTAATTCATTGGCATCAATATCAACAATAATTTTCTTGGCGTTTTTACCAAAATTACTTTCATTAAATGCAGTCAAGCTTGTGTCTAATCTACTTCCAATCGAAATCAAAACATCTGCTTTTTGTAAGATAAGATTGGCTCCTCTGTCCCCCATTGCCCCAGGATGCCCTACATACAACCTATCGTCTTCCCCAAACATATCAATGGTTTTCCATGTTGTTTGGACTGGGATAGGCAAAATATTCAATATTTCATAGAAAATATCTTGTGCATTCGCAAGCTTGATACCATTTCCAGCTAATACCAACGGCTGATTCGAATTTTTTAAGAGTTCTAATGTTTTTTCAATTGCTTTGTCAATGTCTTGTGTTGCATCCAGTAAGGACTCTGTTTCATAGCCATGTAACGTTGTTTCATCTATAATTGCAGATTGTACATCCAGTGGAATAGAAAGCCAAACAGGTCCTGGCCTTCCAGTAGTTGCTTCCACATATGCCCGCTCTAAATGGTAACGGATTTCCTCTGGTGCTAAAATCTGAACTGCATATTTCGTAATGGGCTTCACCATATCCACAATCTGTACCTCTTGCGATCCTATCTGGCGCACTCCCGTACCCCCTACTAAATCTGACCGTTTTGCTTGCCCTGAAAGGATAAACATCGGTGTGGAATCAATCCACCCTGCCGTTACTCCAGTAATCGCATTCGTAGCTCCAGGGCCAGAAGTCGTCAAAGCAACCCCAATATTATTTGTATGCTGCCCATATGCTTCTGCTGCAATCGCAGCCGCCTGCTCATGTAGGCAACAAACATATTCTATCCCAGACGTTCCCAAAGAATCCACCAAATGCATTGCTCCACCACCTGGAAGCATAAAAACATGAGAAATTCCTTTTCCTTTTAAAAATTGAAAAATATAATCTGACACTTTGATCATAATTCTTGCCTTCCACCATATTTTTTATATTCCACGTATTCTGCAATCAAGTGCCCAAGAAAAATATGGGCTTCCTGGATCCTAGGCGTAATTTTGCTTGGCACACATACTAAGTAGTCTACAATCTCTGCCAATTCTGGGTTCTCAAACTCCCCCATTAGCACTACAGTGATAATCCCATGCCGATGGGCATATCGCAATGCTTCCAATACATTTTTTGATCTGCCGCTTGTGGATAAGCCTATCAATAAATCTCCAGGATGCGCTTTTGCTTCTACCTGTCTTACAAATACCCTCTCAAAGCTATAATCGTTCCCAACGGCTGTAATTGTTGACGTGTTTACATTCAAAGCTTCTGCATTCATAGCTGGACGTTCTCTGTAAAATCGACTGATAAATTCTGTCGCGATATGCTGCGCATCCGATGCGCTTCCGCCATTTCCACATAATAATACTTGTCCACCCTTATCAAATAATGTGATCACTTGCTCCCCAACCGCCATAACAGTTTCCATTAATTTAACGTCTGACGCCATTTTCTTAAAAATGTCACTATGCTCCTCCAAACGCTGTAAAAAATAATATTCCTTACAAGCAGGCATGTTATATCTCGCTAAGAGTTCAACCACTTCCCACAAACCGCCCTGGCCACCTGGATGTTCCAAAATAACATCCGCCGCTTGCTTTGCCTTGCCAATAGCATCCGCAGGACATATTCCCAAACCCGCATATTGCAAAGGTTCCACATCGTATTTACCATCCCCGATATAACAAATTTCACTTGCTGTAATCCCAGTCTGCTGTTCCAACTGAAGTATAACTTCCGCCTTATTTTTTTCTCCTGAATAAAAATAATCCCATGGAAACCTTTCCTGGAAAAAGCCTACAATCATTGAATTTTCTCCCGTAATTGCCGCCAAAAGAAATCCCCTACGCTTCAATTCAAAAATTGCATCCACATCTTTCATGTTTATCTTTTTTTGTTCTTTCCCCTGTGCATCCACAATAACGGTTCCATCAGTCAATACTCCGTCAATGTCAAATATTATTAACCGTATCATATTATCCTCTTAATTTTTTCTTTACTTCTAACTCTGCTTGCGACAAAACCTTCTGACCAGTTCCAAGCATCTTTTCTACATTGCGGATATCCCTTACTAATTGTATCAACTCATCTGGCTCCATAGAAGCCTTTTGATCGCTTCCATACATCCTTCTATCTAATGTAATATGGCGTTCGATAGATGTCGCACCTAACGCCACCGCACAAGTACTGACTAATAACCCTGTTTCATGCCCACTATAGCCTACTTTACAATGATACATATCCTTCAATACCTTGATTAAACTCAAATTCGCGTCTTCAAGCGGCATTGGATAAGTACTATTGCAATGCATCAATTCATAAGGGCACCCATGCTTCTCAAATATCGCTATCGCATGGTTAATTTCTTCAAACTCACTCATTCCAGTTGCAATAAACGTATATTTTCTCTCTTTTGCAATTTCCTCTAAAAGTTCATCGTTGACAAGCATAGCAGACGCAACTTTATTATATTTCAGTCCAAACTGTCTTAAAAACTTCTGAGATTCAATGTCCCAAGCAGATGCAAACCAATCAATTCCTTTCTCTTTACAATATTTATCAATTTGTTCATATTCGCATTTGCCAAACTCTAGACCTTCCTTCTGATCTCTTTGCGTAGTTCCCCAAGGACTTTGTCTTGGACTATCTAAATATTCCTGTGAATAAACCTTATTAATTGTCCTTTTTTGAAACTTGACTGCATTACATCCGGCAATAGAGGCTGCATCAATAAGCTTCTTTGCAATATCTAAATCTCCGTTATGATTAATCCCAATCTCTGCTACTACAAATGTGCACATATTCATCTCCTTTTTCATATAAAGTATATTTCAATATAATAACTAACTTATTTTCGTATAGCTAATCAGATTTTCTAGAACAACCTTTTGCCAATCTGGATTGAGTTGTAATTCCTCCATTGCCTGTATCGTTTCATTCACTAGTTTCTCTACCCACAATGGAAACTCATTTGTTTTATATATATCACGAACAATTTCCATAAGATACAAAGTTTTATTTATTAACTGTAACAATGCAATAGGTTTCAATTCATCATCGGGTACAAAAAACGATTTAATTAAAATAACACATCCTCGAAATTGCTCTAATCTAGCCTTATACGTAGACGGAACTGGAATATTTGGATATTCCCAATCTATACTACCCTCTGCTAAACCTGACTCCTGTACATTATCAGCACGATACCTTAATGCTTCCTGTTGTAACACAGAATCCCCTTCACAGATCAAATATACATTATCTGTCGCATAATCACCTTTGAAGCTCATTAAAGCCTGCCACCACATATGGGGATATAGCCGATAAAATCCGTTATTATTGTACAACTTATTCCAATGTTCTATATTACACTCCATTAATAATTGGCGGTTGCAAATCAGACCAGATAAATAATTTTGTAGTAAGAATCCAGCTAAAAATGCCTCCTTTCCCTTTTTAAAATATTGGCTTTTATCCCATCCCTTATACTGTACAGTGGTTCTGCTTCTAAGTACCCCTAAATCCTCATGCGTACTTAAATATTTAAGATAATGTTCCAATGCCTCCAGTATTACATCATCTTCATCACTTACAATCAGAACATATTTACCTTTTGCATTTTTTATAACATTATACCAATTTTCTGACATCGTAATCTCTTTGTTATAACCTTTGTAATTGATACGCGAATCTTTGATGCTTTCCACACTTTTATATTCTTCTTGAAAGTAATGTGTTCCATTTTTAGAAATCACTATTTCGACTTCTGCATCATAAGGCATTTTTTGTAAATTTTCTAATCTTTGCAATAACAGATTTCCTCTGTCATGTGTCGGAATACCAATAGTGAGTAATATATTCTGTGTGTTTCTTCCCTCCTCTGTAATTCGATACTCATGTTCTTGATTTATAATTTGAACTAATTCTTCACTCCCAACTATTATTTTGGGTAAATAAATACTGGTATTATCATGAAAATATTCTTGCAATTCACATCGGCTAGAAAAAATCTTAAGGTTTTTAATATAATCAGCCAGTTCTGGTATTTTACAAAATGAAACTCCGCGTTTTATATCTGAGCAAATAATATATACCTTACGTTCCTTAGCGCTTACAAGAATACTTCTCTCCCTATTCCAATTCCACTCCAACTCTACTACTGCAGCGCTATATTCCATATCTTCTAGTAATTCATGACGCTTCGTTTCCTTCCACGCATCGAAAGAAAATTTTCCTCGAAATACACGCATTTCTTTATCAAAAATATAATATTCCCCGTCCCTATAAGGAATAAAATCAAGAATACACTCTTCAAAAGAAACATCATTTCTTATTCTTTGCTGGTTGTAAACCCTGCGGAATTCTTCTTCATTCCCGCCCATGTAACACTTATAAATATTCTCTATAATCCACTCTTTTTCATATCCCTTGCAATATGCTAATACAAATGCCTCCAACGCTTCATCATATTTTTGCTCCTGAAATTTGTCACAAGCATATTCTAATAATGCCTGTCCTTCGGACATAATTGTTCCTCCTACTTTACAAATCATGGTTTGTACCCTTGCTTCATTTTCTGTTTTTTGGCAAATGGTACAACAGTTTCATGTGCGATAGAAGCAATCTCATCGGCTCCAACTGATATCGCAAAAAGCATAACCTTTCCTTGCTCTGCAATATCCAACAGTTCATTATTCCGCTCCTTCTGCATTCTATAAATAGATGGCCTCAATACAGACTCTAACCCCATTAAACTATCTGTAACCGTTTCTGCCATATAATCACCTTCCATGTAATTGTTTACCTTTTTTATCTTCACTAATATGTTTTGAATTTCTGACTCGCTTATTTGTGATTTTTTCAGGATAGTTTCCAGTTTTTTATAATATCTTAACCCTTCTCTCGCTTTCTTCCCTACTTCTTTCAGTTTTTTTTCTGAATCCTCAAAATAATTTAATGCGATTTCTTTCCCCGCTTTTCCAAACAACCTTTTCGTATGATCGATATGCCATTTCACATTGTATTCTTTCCTACAATACTTTTGAATTGCTTTTTTTAACGTCATTATTTTGCTACCATGAATCAATGCCCCACCTTCCGTTGCATCAACTGTAGTAATATGCCCCCAAAGCTTAATATATTTTTCAAACCAATCTAAATATAGTTTAAAATCAACTCTTGTAAGGACTTTTCCACCATCCACAGACTCTACCTCAAAATATTGCGGATCCTCTACATCAATTTCATCCATCTTTTCTTGAAAAGTCCCATCTGCATGGGTTCGGTTCTCTGTCAACGCCAAATCTTGCCCTACCAAAATGACCGTTTCTGTCCCCATATAAACCCCTAATGAATACGCTGATGTCGCAACTGACCCCCCTGTCACCAGACATGGCAATATCCGGCTTCTTCCCTCTTTTTCCCCAAGTTCAAATAAAATTTTATGTTCAAGAGGGCATCCGCTATAATAAAAAAATTTTTTTCCTTTGTGATATTTCATTGGTTCAACCGAAACGCCCGTCATTGTCACCATTGGAACTTTGGAAATTTCTTTATGCTGAAATAAGATTCCTGGCTTTAATCCATCAATAATTACAAATAAATTTGGAACAATTCCTGCGTTCAGCAAAGGCTTCATCGCTGTATCTGTTGCTATAATACAAGCCTTGCCCACCGCTTTTTTCAATTCCGTTATATTGTGATTCAAAGAAGGACCTGCCGAAACAATTATAACAGGAATCTCTTTGGGCAAGATACCTTGTAACTCTTCTATTGTATATCCCTCATATAAGTATGGTAAATTATAAAATGTATTATTTGCTTTAACATCTGTATATCTTACCAAAGTATTCCAATTCACATCCAATGCTTTTATATGTTCCCTCAACTTTTTAGTAAATTCCTCTACCTTTTCAGGAAATAACCCTGCATAATTTCCTGACAAATAACATTTCAATGATATCATATTATCATATGATATCATTAATTTAAAATACATATCCAATTCATAGTCATTTAAATCATCCACAATAATACCAACTGGTATATCTAATTGATACAAAAATGATAAATCTACTTCTTCCATTGCTCTTCGAAATAGTTCAAAAGAGGGTTCATATATTAAGATATTTGATGTCTTTGGTACAGCTTCCATAATACGTTGAATATGTATTCCATTTGAAATACCTATAATAACCATGGGTGAATATTCCTCTATTTTGCCTTGCTCAGATAACCATTTCTCCACAACCGCAGAAGGAGCGTATTTCCCACATAAATAACGTTCCTTGCCATTTAAAGCAACCTTTAAAATAGTATCTCCCATAATACTTTTTTCTGCAATCACATCGAAATTCCGTTTTTTCTTTTTTATGTTTTTAATTCTTTGCGCCCATGCAGGATATTTTCTATTTAATGCATCCATATTCTTTTCATAAACTGGTTTATTCATTTTGCTCCTCACTCTGATACTTTGTAGCTATATAATAATAAACTTCCAGCAATCCATACCGTAAAACATCTAATAATAAAACTGAATCCTCATTTTCTATTCCAGCTACAACATCATCTAATATTTGAAGAAAAAAAACTTTTTCAACTTCAACTGCATACTTCTTTTCAAATATAGAAAGAGATAACTGATTAAGCAATGGCAAATAACCCCTCAGGTCAGCCATATAGGCATCTCCACCCTCGATCTTATTTACAATACTCTCTACCATTTCTATATTCTGATGTAATTCCTCTAAAATTATATCCATAGACCTCCTCTATTCTATAAAAAGAAGCCAGCTAATGCTGGCTTCTTTTCCAGAACCATCACCCTATTACTGTAATAAAGATAATACACCCTGTGTAGACTGATTCGCCTGAGCTAACATTGATTGACCTGCCTGAGCAAGGATCTGGTTCTTGCTGTACTCAACCATTTCAGAAGCCATATCTG
>CAOKNO010000008.1 GCA_948470065.1 uncultured Eubacterium sp.
TTTTCAAGCATTGTAGCGATTCTATTTTCCCTCAACTGTCAAAAACAGGATTTTATATTCAATACTATACAACGTATAATATTATTTGTCAACAGGGATATTAAAAAAAGTGCGATCTGGGCGGCGGGTTGCCTTTGCAACATGATTCCTTACCGACGCAGTGCGATCCACGCGGAGCGTTTTTGTTTCATAGGACGCACTTTCCTATGCAACAAAAAGGCAGGGCTATGGGCTTCCCCTTTTGGGATAAGACCACAATCCTGCCTTTCCATAACCACGCAATCTTTTGCCTGTAACGCCTGCCCCAACGCATTGGGATCTTCCTGTACCGTCCGTTCACTCCCAATGCATCATAGAAACCTCTACCTGGAACACTTGCTGCGCCTGGCTGTTATACAGTTCTGGCATATTCTGGTAACTCCTATACAGTTCCCGGTCGTGCCCGCCGAGGGAGAGATAGCTATTTGTCATATCAATCCCATATTCCTGCCGGAATTTCTGCGCTGTTTCCATCAAATCTGTGGTAAGCTGCCTTTCAATCCGTTCTTTGATCTGTTTCATCTCTGCGGCAGAGCTTGCCTGCCCAGAAATCAGCCTCCCCTTCCCTTTCACCGATACCGTGACTAACGGCACATCCCCTGCCTGGGACACGGTATGGGTTACTTGTATGCCAGAAATCTCCACGACGCGCTGTTTTATGGTTTCACACGTAAAACGCTCTAGCAATCCCTGGCTAAGAAACGCCTCCATCGCTTCTTCCACTGAAACGTTGCCTAGGTACTCGAAATCCAGCACGGCTGCATAAGAAGTAATGGCGGGGCGCTGCCCTTGCTCTGTCAGGATCGGGATCAGCAGCAATTCATCCTGGTTATGCCACTGGTTCATTAGATCTCCCATGGTAACCGTTTTTTCCTGTTTAAAATCCTTCTGGCTTTCTATCATTTCCTCTAAATATTTCCCAACCGAGCCTTCCGTTTCCTCTGTCAGGCTTAAAATCTCAGCAGCAGAAGCATCCCCCACAAAAAGGCTGGTATTCCTGACGGACGCTTCCTGCTGCTCCCATGCTAACAGCAGCCTGCGTAACATCTCGCTTTGGGATAAGAACGGTTCCCCCAGCACGACCGCCTTCATATGGTTGTAATCCAACAGGCGGTTTGTATTGTTTTCATACGACTTTTCCACATGGTACATATCCTCCCCTTCCAGCGACAGGCTGACCGGGGTGTCCCCGGTCTTCCCCTTTTCAGAAATCTGCGCCAAATCTGGGAAATCAAAGCTTACGGCCATAGTTTCCCCATCCTCTTGCGTATCAATGCCCACAGCAAGCGGGAAGCTGCGCTGTTCTAACTCTGTAGAAGCGCAGCCGCAGCATACTGCCATGCTGACTGCCAAAGCCAGGCATCCAAAGCCTCTGAAAACCGTCTTGCCCTCCATCAGGCTTTTCCCCCTTTCTTTCTCTCCAGTCTGGGCGCATTACGGATCCAGCGCACCAAAAGCAATACCGCCAGAATCCCCAGCATACCAGGCAACGCCATGCATATCTGGAAAATATCATAGATTTCTTCCAAAACTGCATTTTGGAAAAACCCCATGCCGAGGAAAAAAGCCAGGATTGCCACAACCACCAGGCTGGCGCGTCCGCCTTGCACATGGAACATCTCATTTAAAATCAACGTACTCTGGAACATCCCGGTATGCAACAGAGCAAACAAGGCAAAGAACCATACCGACACCATCACGACATCCTGCCTGGTAAAAAAGCCGCCCGGGATATTAATCATGCCCATCAGCGTAATAACCGGCCGTTTCAGCACGCCCATCGTCTTTGCCCCGAATACCCCCAGCAAAATCAAGTAAATCACACCGTCCGCCAAAGCCACGCTGGCCATGGCTGTCCGGGCGCAGGAAGCCAGCTTTTCTGTTTTCCTGCAAAAGGGCTTTAGGAAAAGTATGCTGTTCAACGGCAGTAAAAACACCCAGAAGGCAAGGCTTCCCTGCCATATTTTTTCCTGCCCGGTTGATACAATCGGCGTCCAACGATCCACGTCCACTTCCCGTAGGGACAGAAACAACATGGCAAACAGTGGGATCCCAAGGAACCAAAAAATAATTTCATAAACCCTGGCCCTGCCTTCAATCCCACGGACAGTCCCAAAGACAGCCAAAAGCAGCAGCAGCGCCGCCACCCATAAAAACGAGGCGTCTGGGAGCATCCAAGACAGGATCAATACCGCCGTCTGGTACAAAACGTAACCGCAAAGCGTAATAAAGTACAGGAAATAAAACACCATGAAAATATCCCCTATCAGGGAGCCTGCCGTTTCTTTCATATAGGCGTAATAATCCTCCTTCATATGCTTTAGGTTCGCCCCCATCAAATAGAGCATCACCCCGCCTCCCGCCATCCCGAACAGCAGGCAGAAAAACCCGTCCGCCCCTGTCATGGTAGAAAACATCCCTGGAAGCATCAGGCTGCTTAAACCAAAGACGTCCAAAACCAAAAGCCTCCTTACCTGCCGCAACGATATTTTCCAGTTATCTGCAAACATAGTTCCCTCCTATTTTCCTTTCTTTTTCTCCTGCCCACGGCCGATCTTAAGCCTGGTACGCGCCCCTTCCCTGGTATAGACTGGCCGCTTTTTCAAAAAACCCAAAGGAAGGCGCAAAAAGGTATCGCGTTCATCCTGATACCCGTTCAGATCCGCCCCGACAAACGGCGTAAGGTACGGTATCCCAAAGCTTTCCAAATGGGACAAATGGATCAGCACGCCAAGTATCCCCACCAAAAACCCGAAGAACCCGAGATAACCGCATAAAAAGATAAACAGGAATTTCAAAATCCGAAACGCTGTGGCAAATTCCTCATTCGGAACGGCAAAGGAACAGAGCGCCGTCAGCGCTACGACAATAACCACAATCGGGCTTACAATATTGGCGTCCACGGCCGCCTGCCCGATGATCAGGCCGCCGACAATCCCAATCGTATTGCCATTCGCCCCTGGAAGGCGTACCCCGGCCTCCCGGAGCAATTCAAACGCAAGTTCCATTAAGATCACTTCCACGACGGCTGGGAACGGCACCCCCTGCCTGGCCGCAGCCAAAGACAGCAGCAGATCGGTCGGCAGGATCTGGGTATGGAAATTCGTCATGGCAAGGTACAGACCTGGGAATACCATAGCCAGAAAAGACGCCACGTAACGCAGCATCCTGGTAAAGGACGCAATTTCCCACCGGCTGTAGTAATCGTCGCTCGTCTGGATAAAGGTATTGTACGTCGCAGGCAGGATCAAAGCCACAGGGGAATTGTCTGACAACAGCACGATCCGCCCTTCTAAAATCGCCATTACTGCGCGATCCGGTCTTTGGGTCGTCTGGAACTGTGGGAATGGGGAATACTTCCGCTTCTCTGTAAGCTGTTCGATGATCCCGCTGTCTAACGCCCCGTCAATCTCAAACTCCCCCAGACGTCTTTCAATCTCCTCTAACATCCCAGGATGGATCAAATCCTTCATATACACCAAATCGACGTTTGTATGCGTCCGTTTCCCTGCAAAGCTTTCCTTTACCTTCACATGCGGGCTGCGCAAGCGTTTCCGGATCAGAGCCGTATTCAGTTTAATGGATTCGGAAAAGCCCTCGTTGGAACCACGGATGACCTTCTCCGACTCCGATTCATACACCCCCCTGCTTGGATAACCCTTGTCTGGGATCTTCAACGCCTTATCGTACCCTTCTAAGAAGAACAGGACGTCCCCCGTAAGCATCCCCTGTGCGGCGTCTTCCATCGTCCCAAACGGCTGGGCGTCCGAAATCGCCTCCACGTTCTGCGCCACATAGCCCGCCAATTCCCCTTCTGGCAGCGCGCGTAATGTCAATAGAAGCTTCCCTACTGCGGAATCCATCCAATCCGTATTGCTGATTGCAACCTCAATATATGCCACATAGCATTCCCGCCCAAGCTTCTGCCCTACCTTAATCCTCCGTTTCTTAATATCTGCACAATCGGAAAAAAGCTTTTCAAACTGTCTGATGTTCTCCTCAAAATCCGAAGTAACCTGGATTGCCATAGGACCCTCCTTCGAAATACGATAATTGTTTTTATGGGAAATCTGAAAAATTTCCCATAAAAAAGGATAAGCCTACGCTTATCCCTTTTGCTTCGTATTCAGTTTTCCCATATTTTCCAGAACTATTCAAACCTGCCCATGGATAATGTTCTTGACTACAATTTCCTGGTTCATCACATGGTAGCTTACGATTTCCGCCACCGTCTTCTTATCCTTTTGCTTCAGCCCTTCGTAGATTCTCTTATGCTCCTCCACAAGCCTTGGGTACACGCTTTTATCTTTTAGGTACTCAATCCGGTAACGGTACATCTGCTCTCTGAGGTTATTCAGCAACGTCACCAGCTTCGGGTTCTCAGAAGCATGGTAAATGGTGTCGTGAAATTCCACATCCGCCTGGGCGATCTGTGCGACCTTTTCGGTCCTTATGGCCTGCTCAAACCCTTTTTGCGCCACATAGATCTGCTCTAGCTTCTCATCCGTCATATTGTCGCAGGCAAGCCCGACCGCCAGCTCATCCAACGCCCTGCGGATCTGCAGGACGTCTTCCATATCCTTTTCCGTCATTTTGGCGACTTCCGCGCCTTTCCTTGGGATTGTGACTGCCAGCCCTTCTAGTTCCAGCATCCGGATCGCCTCCCGGATTGGCGTACGGCTTACGCCAAGCCTGCCTGCTAGCTGCAATTCCATCAGCCGTTCCCCTGGCTTCAGCTCCCCTTTTAAAATGGCCTCCCTCAGCGTCTGGAACACCACATCACGCAAGGGAAGATAAGCGTTCATATTTAATTTTAGCTTGTCCGTCATAATCTGCCTCCCTCGTAAATTCCCCGAAGCGACGCCTGCTTCCTAAAAGATATCCGTCAAGTATACCTGTTTGGCATATCCTAACTCCGTTAGCTTATGGTACGCCTGCTTTGCCGTAGGCTCATCGTCAAACAGCCCAAATACCGTAGGCCCGCTGCCGCTCATCATAGCCTGCAAGGCTCCTGCCCTTATCATCTCCTCCTTCAACTGTGCAATGATAGGGTAACGCTTTATGGTCACGCTCTCCAATAAATTCCCCATATGGGAAACCATCTGCTTTAAATCCCCGGCTTTGATACCTGCCACAAGCGCATCCATATCTGGATGCAGCGTATCTTCCGTCAGCATTAAATTCTCATACACATATTTCGTAGATACGCTGACGGCTGGCTTGGCAATCAGTACCTGGCATCTTGGCATTGGCGGCAACGGCGTCAATTTCTCTCCGATCCCCTCAGCCAGCGCAGTCTTGCGCAGGATGCAGTAGGGCACGTCTGCACCGATTCTGACCCCGCGTTCCATAAGCCCTGCTTTGGACAGCCCGAGATGGAACATCCGGTTCATCCCATACAGTACGGCCGCAGCGTCAGAACTCCCGCCTGCCATACCAGCCGCCACTGGGATATGCTTCTTTAGTTCAATGGATACGCCGCTTTGGACGCCAAACTCGTCCATCAAAATCTTTGCCGCTTTGTATACCAGGTTATTCTCATTCTCCGGCAGGTAAAACAGATTCGTCTTTACCTGGATCCCAGGCCTTTTTGATTTCCGCAGAAGGATTTTATCATACAGGCCTATGGTCTGCATTACCATTTTCACCTCATGGTAACCGTCTTCCCTACGCCGGAGCACATCCAGCCCCAAATTAATTTTCGCATATGCCTTCAGCTTCAATTCCAACATGATTTTTTCTCCTGTATTCTGTATACATCTATTCATTTAGTTAACCATTTTTCCCGAAAAAAGTCAACAATAAAAAAGAATCCTGCATCGCAGGATTCTCCGCGTTCATGTTAATTTTTTCCTTGTTCTTCCGATATATATAACGAGAATCAGGCCAGGCGTACCTTGCGGCGTCCCAGAGAATGCCAATCTTCCCGTACGCTGGTATTATAAGACACAAATGTTACGGATAACGTTAAGTTTGCCAAGGAGGGACAACATATGAGCGTAGAAAATATTACAAATACGGTAAATACGACCGCAGCTTACACGGCTGCTACCCAGAAGGCTGCTACGCCTGCTGAGAAAACCGATACTTCCAGCAAAGATACTGCCACGAAGGATTCCGGGGTTGTATACGAAAAAGGACAGACTTCCACCAACGCTACTTATTCCAAAAGCGATATTGTCGCCCGCTTAAAGAAAGACGCCGATACCAGGACCGCACAGCTTCGCAGCCTGGTAGAGAAAATGATGACAAGCCAGGGGAACAAAATCGGCCAGGCGGACAGCATCTGGCGTTTCCTTGCCAGCGGCAATTATACCGTCAGCCCGGAAGTGAAGGCACAGGCGCAGGCTGATATCGCTGACGACGGCTACTGGGGCGTAGAACAGACTTCCGACCGCATTGTAGAATTTGCAAAAGCTTTATCCGGCGGCGATTCCGAGAAAGCTGCTGAATTGCGCGCCGCTTTTGAAAAAGGCTTTAAGGCTGCTACAAAGTCCTGGGGGAAAGAACTGCCAAGCATCTCCCAGAGGACGTACGATGCCGTAATGGAGAAATTTGATAAATGGGAAGGGAAGACGGCAGAAGAAGAATAAGGCTCCTTCCTCCCAATCCATGACCCATCTACATGAGGCTGCTGTATCCAGCAGGGGCAATCTTAGATTGCCCTTCGCTGGTACGGCAGCCCCTTTTTCTTCCCAAATTAGAAAGGATCTTATGGCAGGAAGGTTGGAACGGATCCTGGTTTTTACTTCTTTACTTTTTTGCTCTGGATCTTGCCCATAGCCCCATAATACTTTTTGCCGCTGATCTTTGTATATGCTTTTACGCGGATGTAATATTTCCTGCCTTTTGCCAGTTTCTTTAAGGTTACGCTTGTTGTGGCGTTCTTGGTTATGGTTTTCCTCTTGACGTTTTTCTTGAACTTCGGATCCGTCGAGTACTCCACTACATATCCCGCGGCTTCCTTCTGCCTTGCCCAGGCAACCTTTAACTGGCCGGCCTTCGGGCTGGAAACCTTTTTGAGGGAAGCCTTCTTTGGTACGATACGCAGCGTGACTTTTTTGCTAGCGTCATGGGTCTTAACCGTAATTACCGCTTTCCCGCATTTTTTGAGCGTAACCTTCCCAGACTTGCTAACCGTAGCTATTTTCGAATCGCTGGTCCGGTAGCTGATTGCCGTATTTGCAGTTGCTTTCAATACGAACGGTTTACTTCCCAGCGCCTTTTCATAAGAGGTTTTTGGAACCTTCAGCTTGGAAGGCGTTTGGGCTGGAGGGGTTGGCGTCGTAGTCCCGGTATTATCATTCTGTGGGTTTTCCACCTTAAGCGTAATGGTTTTCTCAGCCGACTCTTTATAATTGTTCGTTTCCAAAGCCTTGATGCGGATCACCGTCGTCCCAAGGCCATGTATCGTCGCAACGCCATATGCGTCTACCGTCGCCACGCCCGGGTTGCTGCTGACGTAGCTTAATTTCCCATCCCCGCTGCTGCTGGCGCCAATGGGGACAATATAATTTTTCAACGTACATTTCAAGTCGGACGCCGTAATATACTGGCTTGCCTTTGCAATGGTAAACGCCTTACGGAGCGTGCCAACGTAATTGCCCTTGCCAGTTACCACAACCTGGGCTTCGCCTGCTTCTAAGTTATTGATATAAGAAACCGTATAATCCGATCCATCCAGGATTGACGAATCTGCTGTCTTCGTTACAGTAACGCCTGGGCGCTGCATCACGCCAGAATAGACGTATTTACCATCGGCAAGCTTTACCGTGTAGCGCGGGGTCCCGTCTAGGTTCTCCTTGCTGATATCCGCCGCCGCGGTATGTAGGTACATCGTAGCTTCCAAACCCAATTCCACATCTCTGGCTTTGACAGGAATAACCTCCGTCCTTTCTGTTACACGCGTCGGGGTAACGAGTAAGGAATTTCCTTCCGCCTGGAACGTATAGGCGTCCGTCTTGGAAGGTTCCCACACAAGTTCACGGTCTTTTACAAGTTCCCCATTGATCCGGATATCGGCATCTAAGCGTTCCGTCTCCCCATAAGACAACGTCCAATCCTCTTCTAAGGATAACGACACGGCTTTTACAGGGATCCCCGCGCCCTGCAGATCCTTGATCACGTTTTTATCGGCAAGCTTATCGCTACATACCAACGAAAGCTCCTCAATATCTGCAAATGCAGATGCGTCAATCTTACGCATGGTATCCGGTAAAACCACGGTCAGATCCTTGCATCCTTGGAATACGCCAGACGGCAGTTCCGTTACCGTATCCGGGATTACCACCTTCCGAAGCGAAGTGCAGCCAGAAAATGCGTTAGCCCCGATTTTTGAAACCTGTTCCGGGAGATTGACTTCCTGTAGGGAAACGCAGCCGGAAAATGCGCCGGCGCCAATCTCTTCTATGGTATCTGGCAGGATAACGTCTGTAATCCCTGTTTCACCAGAAAATGCCTCGCGTGCAATGGTTTTTACCTGGCAGCCTGCAATTTCAATCTCTAGCCCTTCTTGCAGCTCCATTTCCTCCTGCGCGATAACGGCTGGGATTTCCAGCTTCCCATCCTCTGATGCCGCTATCGCTGCGGCCGATTTTGCTGATCTTTTGGAAAAGCCTTTTACCTGGACGGCCATGTTATTGTATTCGTCGAACGACAGCACCTGATAGCTGACCTTTTTTCCATTTACGATACTGCTAAAATATCCGCTTCCCCATTTTGCATACAAAGAATAAGCAGCCTCCAAAAGCTTCGTCATGCTGGTAAAGCGCGTGCCTCTCCCATTCCAGTCCCCGTCTTTCCCAAGATACCAGCCATAGAAGAACTGATCGCTTCCATCGGTATAGCTTGGAAGCAACGGCAAGGTATTTTCCTTTTCATTGTCATGGATGGACTGGTTCTGTTTGCCAATCATCGTGTCGTACGGCTCCTCGCTCTTGTTATACAAGAGTAACAAGGATTCCCCTTCCCCGGCTTCGATTTGCTTCGGCTTGACAAGCACCGTGATATTTTCCGTAACCGATGTTAGGGTATAGAACCCATCCGCCCCCAATGGCACTACCGTTCCATTGGCTTTTACCGTCAGCTCCTTGCCAGAGCCGCCCGTTTCTATGTATTGGAACGAAAAGCTTTCCCCATAAGCCACGCGATCCTTTTTGCTGTTTTTGATTTGCAAGGTATAACCTTCCACCTGCGGCAATATTACTTTGCATTCCGTATGCGGGAAGGTATGGTACAGGCTGATTGTCCCATCTGGTTCTAAGGTATAATCCGCTTCCACTCCATTGAACATAAGCTTTGTCGCAGAAGTAAAACAGTGCTCCCGATCCGGCGATAGGATTACCTTTAGACGATGGGCTGTGGCAAATGCCGCGATACCTTCCCCACCCCCATACCACTGGTAAGACTTCACGTCGTATCCCTCATACAAGATCGGCGGAAAGACTTCCGGCAGCTCCTCTTCTGCTATCGGCTCCTTCACCTCCAGCGTCGCCTCTGGGATTTCCTGTTTCTCGATTTCTTCCCCTTCTAACGTGCACGCTACGCTTCCAATGATACCGTCTTCCCTTGGCCAGATAATATAATAAACCGTTTCCCCTGCTCCAAGGCTTGTTGGCAAGCTGCCTTCCTGATTTGCGGATAAATAGGCAACGCCCAGTTGTTCCCCCTCTTCGCTGTAGAGATAGAGCATACTGTTCAGCTTCCCGTTTGCACGGAACGTATATTTCCCGTCGGCTTCTGCCTGCAGGCGGTAAACCCCGCAGGGACGCCCTTCCCCAATCACAAGGTATTTTCTCTGCCCTTCTTTGATTTCCGCCGCTCCCTCAAACGGTAGGGGAAGCTTTGTATATTCCATCACTTCCTGACGGTATCCCCTGCCTTCCAAATATAAGGTATAAACGCCGTCCTTTTCATAGACGTTTCCTCTTACCGTTTCCTTGCTCATATCTGGAAATGCCGCTTCATTACTGTGTTCCGTTGCCTTTATGGTTTCCTTCCTGCCGTCGCGGTACTGTACCATAAATTCCAATCCATACAGATCTGGGCTGCTGATTGTTTCAAATGGGTAATAGCTGCTCTTTTCAGGCTTTTTGCTTAGCTGGAAGCCAATCACTGGATTTGGCAGGAATGTTACCGTACGCTTTGCAGACGCGCCCATATAATCCACCTGCAGGCGGTATCTGCTATTTCCCACTTGCTGCCCTTCGTTCAGCCAGGTAAGCTGCAGTTCATATCCATCCAGCATCGGGCGCTCAAAGCTTTCCTCCCACACTACCGTTTTATCCGGCCTCCCAGCTTCCTTTTTGTAATGTATGGTCACCGCAAGGCCCTGAAACCCTTTCGAAGCCTGGTACTCGTAACGCCCCTCCATTGGATTGTTGTCAATGGTAAGCGATTCCACCGGGGATGGGACGTCTAGCCGGACAGGCAGTTCTGCTAGAATCTCTTCCCCCCATTGAAACTGGATGGCGTTATCCTCCCGAATCTCTGGCTTGCCCCAAGAACCGCCCGTTCCTTGTTGGCTATACTTCCAACTTGCTGACAACATCTTGCCGCCGGCCAGAGTGGACGGCGCGGTTGGGTATTTTATCTCTGTCCAACGATGTACGTTCCCATAAGTGATTTCATAAGACATGCCCATAACCTCCAGATACCCAAGGCTGGGGGATTCTAATTCAAACGAATACCAGGATTTCTTCATTCCCGTTGTATCCACCGTAAGGCTTTTGGCTTCCCCAAGCTGCTCCTGGCTTGCAACCACGGAACTTAAATAACACTGGAACCTGTTCTTACCGATGTAGTTACTTGGCTCCGCGCTGACTACAAAATAATATGGCGTCCCTTTTTTCAATTCCCAGAAGGTAAACGGATAATTCCAGCCGCTGCCAGACGCCTGGTACATGATACGGTTTTCTTCGTACAGCTCCACCTGGAATTGGCCCGGAGGCATTTCCTCGGAAGAATTACAGTAAAAATAGTAATTCGCGGTCTTATCTGGCGTAAATGACAACACCCGGTATGGCTTTCCTTCCTCAAACGTCAATACGCCAGTCTGCCCGCCATCGGTTATTCCAATGCTGTCCTCTGTGGATGGCTGGATTCCGATCGGAAGTTCTGCGACTGCATTCATATAGGTGACACGTAGGCATTTCTGGTTTTCCCCTGTGTCTGGATCCCAAGAACTGGCTACCCGTGACGTCAGATATTTCTTATGTACATCGTCTACCAAAAAATATGAGTTATGGGTGGAAACCGAAACCTCAAGCTGCGTGCCATCTGTATAATGGATAGCAAATTCCGCCCCATACAAATCAATGCTGCCGCTGTTCCCTGCATAATACTGCTTTTGCGGCGCTTTTCGGAACTCAATGGACGATATTGGGTTTTGCCGGATCTCGATGGGATCGGTCTGGTATTCCTTACCAAATAACTTAAATACAACCCCATTACTACCATAGGTCGGATAGCCCTCGGAATTTTTCTTCAGCCAGTCCCATTTTACCCGGTAATAGCGGCCCTGGTATCGAAAGTCCATATCGGATCCCGACGAACGGATGGTTTCCGCATGGATGCTCCCATCGTCAAAGACAATCTGGTACGACATCCCTTCGAAATCCATGCCAATGCCTTCGTAACGGTAATACGCCATTTTTTCCGGCATCCGCAGGATGTCAAAGGATACCACCGGGCTATCCGTAACCATAACGTCAAACCCTGCCTCCAACTCCTGGCAGGCCACTATCGCCTGGTACGTCCCAGGCGCCGCCCAGTCGACCGCATCCCAGTCGATCTGGATTTCGCGCCAGATTTCACTCCAGGAACCGTAGCCGTCTTCTGACGCATCCATACCATAACGGTACTTTTTCGTGACTCCTTTGGAATCCGTAAGCTCCAGTTCCAAGCCTTCTTCTGTCAGGACCTCCCCATAATCGGAATTATCTGGTTCTTTCGTATAATAAACCGTCCGCTCTGGCGCTTTTAAGATTTTCAGTTCCGTATACACGGTTTCTTCTGGCTCTGGCTCTTTTTTTACCTCGATCTTATAATCTGCCTTATAATCCATAAAAGAAACCGTTATGGTATGCTCCCCTTCTTGCAGATACCAGCCGGAAGATTCTGCCGAAACCTTAAAGTACCTAGACCAGCCTTCTACTGCGCCTTCCTTGCTTCCATAGGTATAAGTATCGTACGTCCCATCGTGCTTGTATGCACGGAATATAAGCCCTTTGGCATCAATTCTTTGGGTATAATGGCTGTATAAATATTCTTTTTTCTCCGGCTCTTGCTCCAATTCAATCCGCTCATAAGGATTTTCCCGCAGTTCAATATCAAACGACGTATGGTATTCCAGATAGGAAACCACGACTTGCTTGCTGCCTGCCGTACCTCCGGCCTTCTGATATTCCTGGATGCTCTTATACTTATTCTGTTTCCCCTCGAGCTCTAGCCCATAATCGCCATACCTGGAATAAGCATTGCCTGGGATGGAAGTAATCTGGGCATATGATTCTGGAGCTGCACCATCTGCCCGCGGCAATGTTACCTTCCCGACGTCGGATACTAAGATGTTATCACTGGCATCCATATAAAAAATATTTGTTTTAGGCTCTACCGAAATCCCACAATAAGGGTTTCTTTCAATTGTCACAGGGTACGACGTCCTTGCGCCCTGGTATTCTACCACAACCTCAGCCTTTGCGCTTCCATCTTCTTCTAATTTCCCTTCGCGCTCTAGATAATCCATGTAGCTGTCAATATCCATATAGGGCATTGGGATCAGCGTCCCATCTGGTCCTTCCAATTCTTCCCCTGGGAAATATTGGTATACCGAAGTATGGCTGGATGACAAGGTTTCTTTCTTCCCATCCTCATGGATCGCTTCAATTGTAACTGGCTCAAGAGACTGCCCAAATCTGTCCGTATAGGATTCCCTGGCCTGTATGACAGTGATTTCTTTGACAGGGTTATGCATCACCTGGAACTTTGCCTGGAGCTCAAAATCAGCAGACGTCCCTGAAATCGAATACTGGACGCCGAACTTTGCCGTATGCTCTCCTTCCGAAAGCCGGTAGATATCGGTCTTTCCTTCATCCCCATCCACGGAAAGCAAACGGATCTGCCTGGATAGAAAAGACTCTTTTCTGTGTGCGATATCGCTCCAGGACAAGACGCGCAGCGTATTGGTGGAAGAACCGCTGCTCTCACCGTAGGACACATAGGAACAGTCTACGTCGCTCCGCACCGATTCCCCGTTCTGGTAATGGATATCTACCTGCATGCCAGTCCCAATAAACGCATTGTTTGACGGGGCGCTCGGCGAAGCTGCCGTTTCCATACCGGAAATATCCGTACGTTTCATAAGCAGGGCAACGTCTAGATGATCGGGATCCTCATAAGAAGATACGGAACAATAAAATTCATAGATTTCTTCTTTGTCCAGCCACATAAGCTGCTCTGCCTTGCTGGACTTATAGATCTTATATCTTGCAATATCAGAGTAATCCTGTTTCTTTTCTACGGAATCTTCATAGTAAATTGTCTGCTGGACGCCAACAGAAAACTTACAGTCTGTCTTGCTTTCTGCCATAAAGCGATACCAGCCGCTTTCTCCTGGCTGAAAGCGGTAAAATTCCTGAGCAGCCTTCGTGTGGTGCAGCTCTTGCCCTTCTGTCAGGACACGGAATGTTTCTGTGGATACCGCCTCCAAAGAGCGGGAATCCACGGCTTCCTCTGGATACTCCATGTCCTGGAACTGTCCTGTGTCTGGTAATTCTCCTGCAATGGCTGGTTCTTGTAACAGTGCGCCAATCATAGCGGCAACCAGACAGATCGCCAATCCTTTCTTAAATTTCATCATTTTGGGAAACTCCTTTCCAGAATATCAAACGATAGGTTAATACGAAGCACACTTTGCAACAGACGCGGTTGTCCAATCCATACAAAAGCGGGCTCCGGATGCCGTCGCAAGTCGCCCTTATTTTGTATGGATTGCCCAACCGCTGTTTTCAGAAGTCAAATAACCCGCAGCAAGATACGAGGCAAGACCTAGCTTGTTCTTTCCGTCCCAAGGGGTACATTGCTCACGGGAATAAAGTTTCTCAAACGCCTAATTTGAAATGATACGTTTTTTGGCGCTGGGACTGCAGTTATTTTTTTACACGTATGGCCTTTGTAACTTTCTTCTTCCCACAAGTAATTGTGAGTTTTGCTTTCCCGGTCTTTTTCTTTGCTGTCAATTTTACCTTTGCGCCGCTTTTTTTATTCAGCTTTAGAAGCTTCTTGCCCTTGGCGTCTAGCTTCCAGGTGACTTTTCCTTTTAAGCCGTATGTCTTGGCTGTCAATGTGATGGATTTCTTCAGCTTTACCGTAGATTTCCCGCTTACTTTTATCACAGGCTTTTTCACCGTAACCTTGCATACTGCCTTTACTCCGCTGCCGTCCGTCGCTTTCACCGTGATTTTCGCAGTCCCTGGTGATTTTGCTGTGACTTTCCCGCTTTGGGATACGCTGGCAATGGATTTTTTATCTACCGAATACATTACCTTTTGGGATGCCGCGGCAGGCGTGATCTTCGCCTTGAGCTGTAAAGTCTGGTATGCGTATAATTTCTTAGACGTTACAGATAAGGTCACCTTGCTTGCCCGTATTGGCTTTTGCGGCGCTTTCTGTATGCTTCCTGCATACGTCCCGCGGATTGCGCCTGTTTCTACCGTGCTTGTAACGGAAACGGACAGTGTCTTCCCGATTTCCTGTTCCGTCAATTGATACGTGGACGCCGTTGCACCGCTTACCGCTTCCTCGCCTGCGTACCACTGGTACTGCAAGGTTCCGCTGTTATTCGTTTCCGTTACTGCAGCCGTCAGCTTATCTCCTGGGTGTGATACTTCTCCTTCACGGCTCGATATTACCGTTACCTTTCCTGTCAGTTCCTTTGGCTTATCATCCCCGCCTGGCTTCTGCTCCATCGTTGCTTTTGTAAAGGCTGTGAAATTCATCATGCCGCTAATATATTCCTGGCTGCCAGACGCCCCCAATACCTGGATGGCCTGGATGGCGTCTTCTGGCTCTTCAAGCATTGCAGCATCTATGGATATGCTGGCTTTCCCATCTATCACTGGGAAGAGGGACTGGCCTGCAGCCGATACTTTCTTGCTATTTACAAGGAATGCTACGGATGCAACCCGGCTGCTTCCTGTTTCCGCAGTCACCTTTATTGTGCCGTCTTTTGCTTTCACAGCAGAAACAGAAATCTGTTTGGAAAGCTGGTTCCCAAGGGATGTATACAATTTTTCCACGCTGGTAAACTGTGTGTCAAACCAATCTACACGTTTTTGGATAAAGGTCTTCATGGAAGCAATGGCGTCATTGTAATTCTGGCTCTGGGTATCAACCACCGTTCCGTTTACAAATGCTTTCCCTTGATACCAGCCATACGTATAAGACCATTTCTGGCCATCCTTGTCAGAAGCCGACTGGTATTTCTGCTCCCAGGTATCAATCAGCCCGCCGCTTTTAATCATACCTTCGATTACCGTCGGGCGGCATTCGTTGTATAATTCATAAGCCTTGGCTACAAAATAAGGATCCTTGACCAAATAGCGATACCATTGCTGTTTCTGGTAAGCCTGCTCCCCGAAACCTCCGATATTCGTATCCATACCTGTCAGTACGGTATGCCATTGATCGTATACAAACGGGCCTGTCATACTGTACATATTGATGTTGCCCCATGCCCAGTCATAATCCCAGACAGGCCCCATCTTAGCCTTGCCTTCCAAATCCTTATACAGGTAAGAACTGTTTTTCATAGAATTCCAGTTATTGGTGTACTCGCAGACCAGCCAATACCGGAGCAAAGAATCCATATCAAACAAGTCCGTATAATGCACGGTTTCGTTTTGGAACGTGGTGGTAAATTCCTGGTTCTTTAACGCTGCTTCGTACGCATTCAGGTAATTCCTTGCGTAATCCACCATCGCCTGGCTTGTCTTTGCATATTCTGGGGCGCGGAAAAACATCGGCATACCGTTCGTTGTCTGGAAGGCAGATATGTATTTGTATTGATCCGATGTGCTCCTGAAATCCATATCCAGCAAAAACCCGCCTGTAACCTCTGGGATTGCATCTGCATAATACTCAGATATCACATATTCCTTCCCTTGGTACTGGAAGACGCCGGAAGCCACCCAGCTTAAATCCTCTTCCATTGCCGTTTCTAAGGAAGATAGCTTCAATGTTGTTTCTTTCTCACAAATCGCTTCTGCAATATCGTCTGCAAGCCCTTCCCATTCGTGGATATCCACCCTTGCCTTGCCGACACGGATATGTTCGCTTAATTCATAGATGCCTTGGTACTCGCCATTCAACACCAGTACCACGCTGGTCGTGCCGATTGCAGGCTTAACGCCGATATCCCTGGCAAAGCTATGTACCAACTGGTTGCGCATATTGGTATGGTCAATCATATTTGCCAAAAGCACCCAATGCTTATTCTTGCCTGTCCCCAGGCCCAACAGGTTCTCCTTCGAGGAAAGCTTTAGCTTATACGGCTTCTTCACATTCCAGGCAACCGCCTGGCTCCAGGTAGAATTTCCCCTGCCCTTAATCGTAGTCTTCCCGTCGTACCAGTTCTTAGGATTGTTAAACTCCGCATTCCCCTGGATTCTCATATGGGCATCCTTGGCCACTGTATTGCTGTCAATGCCCTGCCCGTCATTGGGTAATTGCCGTCTGTCCCAATCTTTGCCAATTCGTCTGCCGACCCAATCGAAATGGCGGACGCCCCCGCCGCCTTTACAAAGGCGGTCCCTTCTAAGTGCGCGCAAAACAACGCCGTCGCAAGTATCCAGGATAACAGCTTCCCCCACTGCCTAAACTTGGAATGACGCTTCATGTAAAAACCCTCCTATCTTATGTTTTCCATACTGGGATCTTGATAGTAAGCAATTGCGAAACTCCCCAATTATTATAACATGGAACAGAAAGGCGGTAAACAATATCTACCAATTGCGTTTGGGTAAACTTGTTTCTAACGCTAAGATCTCGTCTACCTCTTCTTGTGGCAACGTCCTGATATGCGCCAGTATATTCCTGGCCTCCTTTAGCTTCGCAGCCTTGCCTGCATCCTCGTATGCCATGCGTATTTTCCCAGTTGCAGACAAGTAGGTCAAAATCCCTAGCTCCACATTACTTGCTTCTTCTATTACTTCCCCATACGCCGTATGGATGGGGAGCAACGCCCCGATCTGTTCTTGGTATTTCCTGATAAGCGCATTCCTGTGCTTCTCTACCAATGGGAATACGACTTTAATCTGTGCTTCCCAAATCCGTTCCTGCAATTCCCCTTCACTGGCTGCAACCTGGAAGCGGCTCCCATCGCTTCTGGATTCACTCGTGATAACATCCTGAATCACTTGGATGGGATGTTCCAGAAACTCCCTGCCATAGGAAATACAGATTGCCGCCATCTCCACATCCTCTGGAAACATCCCAGATACCACTTCCGCAAGATAACGCTTGAACTGCCCGGAGCCTTTCAAGCCGGAAGCTGCCATCATGCTGAAAATATAACAGTCATAATGCTCGATTTCCTTCTGGTAGCGGATGACGCGGATCCCTTTTTTGTCCTGCACCACCGTATCGTCACACGTTTCAATCAGGAATATGCAGCCCCGTTTCGCTTTCCCCTTTGCCCGGTTGTAATCTCCCACAAAATTATACCATTTCTTTGCCTGGTCTTTCCCTGCGCCTGAAATCCACAAAATACATTCATTCAGTACAATCTCTTCACTCTTAGCCAAAAACTCTGTGTAACCTATCCCTGGCCGGTAATGCGCCCGTTTCTCTTCCCTGCAAAATTGATAGAATAAAAACTCGCCTGGATCCTGGCCTGTATCCTGGATGCTTTTGTAAGTGCTCGTTGCATTACGCTGGCTAATCCCCGTCGCTACGATATTTTGCATTGTCTGGCGCCAAGGCGGTTCTTTCGGCAATTGCAAAAGGACGCTCTGCCCATCCTGGATATAGTTTATAATCTGATCCAGGAAACGGGATGCGTTCGTCACTTTCGTCCACCATATCATATCCATCCCCTAGCCCTCCATATATTCCAGCAATTTATCCTCAACCTCTGTCGCCGTCCCCATCATCTGGAAAAAGCTATAGCGCGAAAACAGATAGAGATGATCCACCGTCTGCCGTAAGATATTTAACTCCATCAGTTCCTGCATCCAGCCGTTTACTGCATCCGGGTTGGAAGATACAATTTTCTTAATCCCATACTCCTGGCCTGCATAGATAATATCCTCGGCAGAAAATCCTTCGCTCTCAGATGCGCAATTTGTATTCTGATGGTACAGATACGCCATCAGCAAGGCAATGATATAATACATATTGTCCTCGTCTAGCTTTAGCGTTATTTCAAATTTCTCCCGGATCTGCTCCATAAACGACGGATCGGACAGCACCTTCTTGATGTGGTTCTCCCGGATCTCATACGCCGGGGTATTGATCTGATCGTACCCCGCATAATCCTCTTTGCGCATCGCCTCCACCAGGTTTGCACAATACAACTGTATTAACCCTGGGAAATAATTTGTATTCGCCAGGATTAAAGATACCAGCGACTGTTTATCCTGTGGGAAACGGAACCCCAGGTAATACAATGGTTTTTCCAGCAAAAGCCGCGCTTCCTGTATGCCGAACGGCTTTACGGTAATGGATGTAAGCTGCGTCAGGACGCTGTTTCCAGAAAGAGCCGCGTCCCTCCTGAACCTGACGATATTGTGCAGCCCTGCGATCACAAATTTAAACCGATCCTCTCCAATGCCTTGGATCTCTTTTAAGACGTCGAATGGATAGAACTTCTCCTTTTCACAGCTTTCAATAAAGGCGTCCGCTTCATCCAGAAGCAGTAACAAGTACGGGATATAGGGAAGCGAGGGGTTCTGCAGCCTCTGCCGGATCGACCTGCCTAACACATCCCAATCAGTAGTGTCTATATCCTCAGATAACACGCCCGCGTCAAACAGCTCATGCCCGATTTTCTGTGCTGCACGCGCAGCGTCAAGTCCCTTAATTTCCACCAGCACCGCCCTGTTATGGTTTTCATCCCTGTCAATGTCACGCTTCGCCATTTTCAGTAAGGCAGATTTCCCCAACTGACGGCCGCCATATACAATATTCACTCCTGCGGGGGATTCAATCTTCTCAAGCTCGTCTTTCCTTCCCATAAAGATTTCCGGCGGCATGATCTTTGAGGAATCCCAAACATAAGGCTGGTAATAAGAAAACGGCATCATAACGGACATAAGGATCTGGTTCATAAATTGAACGTTGTAGTGATTGATTAAAAACATCAGCAGCACACGATCCAGCACGGCAAAGACTTTATCATTTAAGTCCGACTTAATTTTCCTTGCCAGCCTTCTGCGCTCTGCTAACGGCAAAGAAAAATCCAGTAATACCAGAGTATTTTTAGATCCGCCGATGTTTTTAAATTCTTCAATCAAACGATCCGCATCGTACCTGCCCAGCAAACAGACCACCCGGAAGCCATCGTTGCATGCTTTCGATCCAAACGCAGCGATCGGATGTTTGTAATTCACCTTCCTTCCAACCGGCGGTTTGATGGTTACAGAATAATTCTCCAACTTCCCGATCTTTGGATGCTCTTTGACCTCTGCGCCGACAAAGCCAAGCGCGTCCAAAAGGTTCACAAGCCGCTGCGGCCCCAGGTAATGGCCGTTGCTCATCCATTGTTCCGCTAATCGCTTAGCCCCTCTTACATCCTTATTCCGCATACGCGTAAGCACCAGATCGCTCATTTTACAACTGCTGTCTGCAACCGCCTTATAATTGTAATCGTATTCCTCAATAAATTGCTCCAGGTAATCTGTCCCTGCAACTTCTATGGCCTCTTCTGGCTCGTCGCTGTGGATCCGTGACAGCAGATCTTCGGCAACGGTATAATTCTGGTTCTCAATCATTTCCTGGATATCCTGGATCCTGCTTTGCATCCGTTCATCCATTGTTCCCTGTGCTTTGATCCCATCTAGTTCTTTCAGCAAAGCTTTGCCACGGATCTTTGCATCCTCATGTATTTTTTCCCGGTACTTCTCTAAGACCATCTTGAAAAATCCATAATTCTTCGATTCCTTTGCATAGATAAACCACTCGCTTGCAATCTTCTGGATCCGCTCTTTCTTATTCTCCCGCGCCTCTTCGATCTGCCCATAGCTTTGGGCAAGCTCCAGGTTTTCGATAAAATCATCTAATCTCAGCTTCGCATCCGTCTGGGCAATCTGCTCGGACGCTTCCATATCGTACAATTCCGAACAAGACATATCCCCCATGTCCTCTAGATAACGCAAGATTAATTCTGCCGAGCCGTAATCATCTCCATACTGGTTGAAAATATGATCCAGTTTCTCCTCAAACGTCATCAGCCCCGCGTTTGCATGGCGCAAAATACGGTTCGGGAGCGACAGCCCCTGGAAATCAAAGAATTTCCCGCGCATATCTGGAAAATAATCCTCCTCCAGCAATACTTCGTTCCCCCTTAAAAAATCTATGTAAAAATAGCGGTACGATGTTTCATTGTAAGCGCCGTCCAGCCTTGCCGCTAATTCTAAGAGCGTATCTTCCAATACCACCGAGCCTGCATAGGCGTCTGGCGCCAAGGCATGTCGCCTGGCACGTAAGCCTGCGCTTGCCTCCGCGATACTTTCCAGGATATCTTTTTTGACTTCCTGGTAACGCTGGCTCCCTTCGTCTTTCAGCGTATTTGTTTTCTCTGCCAAGGCAATCCACCTACAGATCACACGGAGCGTCTTTTCAATGGCATTTACTATGTTATTGCGTAAACTGCCTATCAAATCAGACGTCTTACGGGCGGTCTGGCGCATCTTTTCCCCAGCCTTATCCCAAGCTTCATTCACAAATGCATCCAGCTTCTCAGAATCCAAATTGGAATACTCCACAGAACAATTCTCGCAGATAAATGTTTCCTTCAGGCTATCCTGCACAATCTCTGCTAAGCTATAATCCTTTTCCATCACGGCTTGCAGATATCCTGACAGATCCCCGTCCTTTGCAAATACCACCTTCCGTGTTTCGAGAAACCTTGCATTGCTTGCATTTTCCTTGATATGGCCTTCCACATAGGAATCGTAATACGACTTTGCTTCCATCGCAAGCGCATCTAGTTCCCGTTCCACAGCTACCTGATCTTTCAGCTTATAGTCTGCATACACGTCAATCCCTTTGTGGATCTCCTCTTTGAAATGATGGATCTGGTAAAGCACATTTGTCAAGGCTGCGCTTTCCTTTACCACAGGCAGTTCTTTTACATTTGCATACAACGGCTTCATCATATAATCAAAGCTGATATGGTTTAAAAAGAAATTCCTTAGCGTTGCCGCAACCATCAGATAACTAGTAAATGCATCCACGCCGCCAGGGTATAACGTAAAGATCTTATCCGAATTATATGAACAGCACATCCACGGATCATTCAGGGCAAACGCCAGCCTTTCATGCGCATTCCGGATTTCCTCATCTCTCCCAGCCAGGGACCGAAGATACGTTACCGCACAATACGCCTTTCTATCTATCAGCATCTGGTAAACATTTGGCATAGCATGTTCCAAATCCTTAGATGAAATAAGAAATGCCATTCTTTCTTCTACAGCTTGTTCCTTATCCTTTGGCTCTTTCTGTGAATGCTTTTCTTCTACGGTTTGCTTTGTATCCTTTGGCTTCTCTGACCAGTTTGTTTCTGCGGATTGCCCCTTATCCTCCGGCTGTTTCACTGAACCCTTTTCTTCTGTAGTTTGCTCCTTATCCTCCGGCTCCCTCTCTAACTTCTTTTCTTCCCCAACTGGGTCGTATCCGCTATGCGGAATCTGTTCCTTGCCGTTCTCTACCGTTCCTTCTGTTTCTTCTGTTTCCTCTTTTTCTTCCGCTCCTTCAAATAATGTTAAAAACGGTATCTGTACATTATTTCCATAGGCTGTTAAGCGATCTTCTGCCAATGCGTAACAATACACCTTATCTGGTTCCAATTGCAGACGTTCTACCAGGTATTTTGCCAGATTCTCTGTGATTTCCGGATAAAGGCTTGTAATGACAAAACTATCGTATTGATCGGCATAATTCTCTTCCAGAATCCTAAGAAAAATGTCCGCCTCATCCGCTTCCTTCCAGAATGCGCCGATAAAGACATAGCCTTTCCCACTATCCTTATCTGTCATTTTAATCCCAAAACATTCCGTCCAGACCAAATCGTAAACTTCTACGGATGAATCTACCATCTGCTCCAAATAGATGGACAAAAGCTTTGCATATGCAATCCTCGTCAACACTGGAATCAAGGCATCCGAAATTTCTTCTCCGCCATCCCTTGGCTTTCCTTTCATTCTGAGGAAGGTACGGGCGTCTTTTGTTGCAAGCGCCTTCTCTCCTTTCGGTGAAATGCAGTAAAATGCTCCTATTCCTTCCACCCCATATTCCCTGATATACCCTTTCTTCTGCAAATATTGGAAAGAATATCTGATCTGCTCTAACGGGGCTTCTACAGATACCGCTACTAACTCAGGCGTTATGGCATTGTATCTGTCGACACATTTCATGGATACCACGTTTCCTGCTGCATACCGCACCTTCATATCACGGATAAATATTTTGGCTCCTACCTTCTTTTCTTCTGCTTCGCTGATATTTGCATAAAAACTGCCTGGGAAATCCTCTTCTGAAACCAGCAAGCCATGTGCCTTGATTTCCCCTTGGATATCCCCTTTTTTCTTTTCTTCTTGATCGGCTTCTTCTGAGGCTGCATTTGTTTTCTCTTCTGGCTCTGCTTCTGTTTTCTCTTCTGGGACTGCTTCTGTTTTCTCTTCTTCCAGAGGCGTTTCCCCATTGATATCCTCTGTTTGGCTTCCTTCACTCTCACGAAAGGAGTTGCCGCCTGCCCAGCCTCCTTCCCCTATCTCTGACGCCTCGCTTGTGAATCCCTTCCTCCCCTGCCTATCTTGGACTCTCTCCTCTTCATTGCTTCCTGTGAATTTCTCTTTCCCTTGCCCGCCTTGACGTTCCCCTTCCACATTCCTGCTTGTGAACTCCTCGGTTTTCTGGCTATCCTGGCATTCCTCTTCCCCGCTGCTTCCCACTAACGCTTCCGTTTCCTGCCTGCTTTGGTTCCTCTTCTTGCATTCTTCTGCTATTCTCCCGTACTGCCCATTATATGGCTCTTTTGCTCCTTCTTTGACCGCCCCGCCCTGAGCCGTGATTCTTTGTCTGCCCTCTTTGGCAATTCCTTCCTGACTATCTTCCGCTTCTGTCCATTCCTGACTGTCCTCTTTAACGCTTTCTCCCTGCTTATCTTCTGCTTCTGTCTGTTCTTGCCTGTCCTCTTTAACGCTTTCTCCCTGGCTATCTTCTGCTTCTGTCTGTCCTTGACTGTCCTCTTTGGCAATTCCTTCCTGTTGCCTATCCTCAGTTTCTACCCATTCCTGCCCCTTCTGGTAGATTTCCTTCCGGATCATTGCTTTGCCAAGCAATTCATTCCCAAATACCCCCGAGAGTTCCACCAAATATCCCACAAGCTTTGTGGCGTCTGTTTCTGCAATCGCATCCATAAACATGCCAAAAGGCTTTATTTCAGCTTCCTGCTCCTCGGTAAAATGATCCAGGATTTCCTGTAAGCTAGCCTTTTTCTCCAATAGCAATGCTTCTGCCTTTGCATTATCTGCCCCAAGGCTTAAAAACCGCTTACATTTGGCCAACAAGGATTCTAATTCAATCTCACGGATCGCCTGTGTAATAATAAGCCTGGCATCTTCTATGCTCTCTGGCAAAGTTTTTCCTGGATAAAGCTTGCCATATAACGTTTCACAGATATCCCGCCGCTGGTCCATCTTTTTTAAGTTGGCAACCAACCGTTCCGTTATATCGCTGGCAATTATTTTCTTCCCTTTGACACAAATAACTGCCATATCCAGTTCCTTTACCAACGCTGGCATCTGTCCTGCTATTGCATCCATGTTTTTTAAAATTTCCAATAATATCCCAATCGTTTCCAATCCCATACCTCCCTGCCTGTGCGGCGCATCTTTATTCCTTTCCCTGTAAAAGGCTCAAAAGCCTTCCCCTTGTCAACTGTACAAGTTCAATCCTCCTGATCTCTCCGTTTACGGATTGGCTGGCTTCGTCCCATCACCTCACGATACCGGAAGCAGCTTTCCATATGGTCATTGATCATGCCGCAGGCCTGCAGGTGGGAATATACCGTAATAGATCCCAGGTACTGAAACCCTCTTTTTTTCAAATCCTTACTGATAACATCCGAAAGCCCGTTTTTCGCCGGAAGCCTGCCTTTCTGATGCCCCATATAAAGGATGGATCTGCCTTTTGTAAATCCCCATAAATAACGGCTGAACGAGCCAAATTCTTCCTGTACCTCCATAAAATGCTGCGCATTGCGGATCACCGCCTCTATCTTCCGTCTTGATCGTATCATCCCATCTGTTTCCAAGATCCTCTCGACATCAGTTTCGGAATAAGCCGCTACCTTCTGATAATCAAACCCATCAAAACATGCCTGGAATATTTCCCTTTTTTGGATCATCATATTCCAATTCAGCCCGCACTGCATCACTTCCATCATCAGAAATTCAAACTGCTTTTTATCATCATGTAGCGGAACCCCCCATTCCTCATCATGGTATCGTATCATTTTTTCATTGCATAAGCACCAGGCGCACCTCTCCTTGCCATCCATATACGTTATCTCCTAATCTGTATACTATGTCCTTTTCCTCTCACTTACTTCAATCAAATGCCCGTCTGGATCGTAAATGCGGATCATCCTTCGTCCCCATGAATTACCTGTAAGTTTTGTAACGTACCGCACAGATGGCTGCGCACGATCCAGTTTGCTCAGAAAAGCCTCCAGATCTGTTTCTTCAAAATAAAGGACAGACGCATTGTGATAAAACGACACGTCGCTCCCGAACTGTTCCTTCCAGACGCCAGCAGATTGCAGGACAAGCCCCTCGGTAAGCATTACGTTATCGCCGCCGTCTAAGATCACATGCAAACCAAACATATCATGATAAAACTGAACGGATTCTTTGATATCCTTCACTACGATTACAATGTTTTTCAAACCCATATACTATCACCTGCTCTCAGCCTAAACCATTCCTCCACCAAAAAAGACATATTTACCACCTCTTATGTAAGAACCACATTTGCTTCGTAACCTTATTTCTATCTGTTGTAAAGCTATGTCCGAATATGAACTTTCTACAAATGAAAACATAAAGATTTGCTTATGATATTAATTCAATTTACGCAGCTTCCAGGAACAATAAATTCCATCCCTTCGGCTTTCATTGCCGCCCTAAGAGGTTTATCCGACGTCACAACATACATAGGATCATCTTCCGTTGAATGGATAATCGCTGTAGCCGCAATCAATGCGTCCTGGGATCCAAATTTATGCCTTACTGCATGCATCATAAAGCCTTCTGCCCGATTTATGATTTCCCTATTTATATCCAGTACCTGGACGTTTAAAATCGGGCTTGTTCCATGTATCATTTCTTTCATTAATTTATTTAAATCCCTACACAGCTTTCTGCTCCAAGGCCTTTTTCCTTGATGGAAATACTTCCGCTCACATTTTGCCCCATCTTCTGAAATTATCCTTCCACACGTTTGCCACTGTTCGGGTTCTGCCCTCCCATATTTTCCAATCACAGAAATAATTTCCAATTCTGTAATCTTTGAAATATAACATTTTCCTTTCCTGACATCATGAAAGTCATATATATCTGCCCTCACATTCTTTCCTGCTAAATAACTCAGCATCTCAAAGAATGCGTTTGTATCTAACAAATACCTCCTCATATCATTTGCTACTCCCCTTCCCGTATGTTTGCTTCACGAAGGATATCATGCATATCTTCCAAAGAAAATGGCTCTAGCTTTTCCTTAATTACATTTATCAATTCCATTAAATCAGCATCCGCCCCTTTATTTACATATCCGTCAATCCCAATATTCGCCAATGCTTTGATATCTGCAAATTCACTAAAATTTGTATAAATAATCACAAAAACATAAGGCCTTATTTTTCTTATTTCCCTTAAAACGTCTTCTCCACTGAGTTTTGGCATTTTTAAATCAAGCAGGACTAAATCATAATCATTCCCCTTCAATAGCCCTAACCCCTTCATTCCATTTTCCGCAATTTCAGCTTCCATCCCATTTAATTCCAGCGCTTCTTTTACAGCGTTTGCCGTAAGCAATTCATCTTCAATAATCAAAATTTTACTCATATTGTTTTTATCCAACTCCCTTTTTTATTTTTATTATAAACCTTGCTCCATTCCGGTATTCTTTATCAACGATAATATTCCCATCAAACATCCTGACAATATTCCAAACTATATACAGCCCAAGCCCTTCCCCTCCTCCGTCTTCATCACTAGAACATTCCTTTGTTGTAAAAAACGGTTCAAAGACTTTACCCCTGTACTCAGGTTCAATCCCTATCCCATTGTCTTCAAAAGTAATGATAAATTCTTTCTCTTTTTCCCAAATCCGAACCAAAATACATCCGTCCCCTCCTTTCTCTTTTATTGCATAAATAGAATTTCCAATCAGATTATAAAATATCTGATCAAATTTCACATTATCTCCCGACAGATAAAATTCCGTATCCGCCTTTATGCTCCAGGTAATATGTTCTTTACTCAGCCTTGATGAAAATTCTTGGAATACTTCTTTTATCTCATTTACTACATGAAAGTCTGCCATATGATCTTTTCCAGATGTGATCGGTGAAAACCTTGTTAACAATTTTTTTATCCTATACGTCTGGGACAGTATATTTTCTAATAAATCGTTCAGTTCCTTTTCTGTATACATCCTCCTTTCTATTTTCATTTGAAATAACTGTACGTTATAGCGTATATTTGTAATTGGCTGCCCTAACTCGTGGGAAAACCCTTTCAATAATTCGCTCATAGAAATTAATTTCCTGCTATGCTCAAGTTCTGCAAACAGTTCTTGAATGGTTATTAACATTGCTTTCGCCGCATCGTCCTCTTGCTGTTTCCTATCCTCGTTATATTTCTGTGACGGCTGCATCTGCGTTATCTTTGTATTGACCATAACCGCTTTATCAAGCATACCAAACTGCAAATAAAAATTATATAACGTACGCAAAATTGGTTTGCTCTGACGTCCACAGACTTCAATTCTCTCTAATGAAATATTACGTTGCCTTTCATTATTCGTTTTAGAGTAGTAAAATACCAATTCATATAAAATATTAAACTGTTCTTTCTCTTCAATTTCCGGATGTGCGTCAATATATCGTTTTGCTTCCGTATAATCTCCCAGCTTCCTGCATACCCGGAACAACGTCCCAACCGCAACCTGATCTTGATCGTACTTTAATACTTCAACAATCAGCTTTAAGGCTTCTTTAAATCTCCCCTTTTTTTCCATTGAGGATACGACATATTTATCAATCCTTTTATTTTTCCAAGAATGGCGGATAGATAGTACTTTGAAATATAATATATATATCCTGCAAGACTTTTCAATCTCACGGATATATTTAACTGCCCTGCGAAAATTCCTATCATCATGAAATAAGTGAATTGCAGGTTCCTCCACATATTGGGAAACCACTTCACACACAAACATTACAACCTTCTCATTCACCGCCTCGTGATCAAGGTATTCCTCCACTTGTATCATATATCTCTTCAAATCTGGTACTAGCTTAGAATATCTTTGTATAAATTGAGCAAAATGCCTGACATATTGTAAATTATCCCCAATTTTCTTTAAAAATTCAAGATACGCATTCCCTGCTGCTTCATAATTATGATTTTGCAAGTATAAATCACCTAATATTTTTTCAAATATATTTTCTTCTGGATATTTTTCTATCGCATCCAATGCCATCGAAATAGATTCATTTATCTTGCCACAGCTTCTGTATACTGAAATTTTTTTAGAATACTCATATTTTGCCATATTTTCCATGATTAGAAAAAATGCTACCTCCTCTTTTCATCATCCATAATAGGTATATGCTTTTATAAGAATTATACACGCTTTACATCTGCATATCAACCAGATGTCCCTTAAATATGGCACAAACGCCTTGATAAAACAAAAAGCGCATGGTCTTTCTATACCACACGCCTTCTGCTCTTATTTTAGTTCTATTTATCTTTTTGGCAATGCCGTCTTCTTATCTACAACGACTTGTTCGTCCAGGCAGGTAAAGATTGCGTCGACTTCTTCTTTGTCCATCTTCGGCGTCACGAAGCTGACTACCGGGACTACGATAAGCCCTGCTACCATAGCGATCGCCCCTGCATTAATAGGCGATGCGATATAAGATAGGAACATGTTCGATACGGTAATGCCAATCCCGCAGGCAAAGCTTGCCCAGACGGCTGCCCGCGTCACGCCTTTCCAGTACAGGCCGTACAAAAACGGCGCAAGGAACGCACCTGCCAGCGCCCCCCAGGAAATCCCCATAAGCTGCGCGATAAACTGCGCGATGGATTTCGGTGGGAACAGCGCCAGTACGACGGAGCATACAATAAAGAATACCAGCAGCACACGCATATAGAAAAGCTGCTTCTTCTCGCTCATTTTCTTAATGATATTATCCTTTAAAAAGTCCAGCGTCAACGTGGAGCTAGAAGTCAGCACCAAAGAAGACAACGTAGACATAGACGCTGACAATACCAGTACAATCACAATCCCGACCAGAAGATCCGGCAATGTGGAGAGCATCGACGGGATAATCGCATCGTAAATAACGCTTCCGTCTTCCCGGTAGATAGCCGGGGTATCATACAGCCTTCCAAACCCGCCTAAGAAGTAGCAGCCGCCCGATACGACAATTGCAAAAAATGTAGAAATAATTGTCCCGGTCTGGATGGATTTCTCATCTTTGATCGCATAAAACTTATGTATCATCTGCGGAAGGCCCCATGTCCCAAGGGAGGTCAGGATAATTACGCCCAAAAGGTTCATAGGATCCGGCCCAAAAAAGGAAGCGAACGCCCCCTGCTGCCCCAAGGTCACTGGCACATCGCTTTCTAGTTCAGAGAGCGTCCCTACCGCCGCCATAAAACCTCCGTTTCCATTCAGCACAGCCGCAATTACGGCAACAATCCCAAACAGCATGACGATCCCCTGGATGAAATCATTGATCGCCGTCGCCATATAACCGCCTAAAATCACGTATACGCAAGTCAGAACTGCCATTGCGATGACACATGCCTCATATGGGATATCGAACGCCATCCCAAACAGCCGGGACAGCCCATTGTAAACGGAAGCCGTATATGGGATCAAAAATACAAAGGAAATGGCGGACGCTGCAACCCTAAGCGCATTGCTCCTATAACGCTTCCCAAAATAGTCCGGCATCGTTGTGGCGGACAGATGGTTGCTCATAATACGGGTCCTGCGCCCCAGGATCACCCACGCCAGCAAGGAACCAATAACTGCGTTCCCTATCCCAATCCAGGTAGAAGCCAAACCGTATTTATAGCCGAACTGCCCGGCGTACCCAACGAATACAACCGCCGAGAAATAAGAAGTCCCATAAGCAAAAGCGGTCAGCCACGGGCCTACGCTCCGGTTCCCCAGCACAAAATCATTTACATTTGTCGCATGCTTTCTGGAGTATATCCCTACTCCCACCATAACGGCAAAAAACACAATCAGAAATATAATTTTTAGAAACACGATTCTCCTCCTTCAACTGGCGCATGGCTGTCCTTGCCAATACGAAAACAGCGCCTGCCCTATCCCTGCAGAAGCCGCTCTGCGTTCCGCCACAGTATTTTATCCCTATCTTCCGGGCAGATGGGAAGCTGCATCAGATGATCCAGCGACTCCCTCTGCCCGCTCCAGGGGCTGTCTGTCGCAAATAAAACCTTATCCGCCCCATGCTTTTTCAAAATCCGCAAAAACACCTCATCCTCTAGAAACCCTAACGTATACGCTGTGTCAAAATACACATCGCGCCCTGCCAGCAGTTCCTCGACATCCTCCCACATCCCAAAGCCGCCGTAATGCGCCAGCACCATATTCTGTGGCGCAACCTCATCTAACACCCGGCGCGCCATCTGCGGCGTACAATGCACATGCTCTGGGAAACCAATATCCACCCCGGCATGGATCACGCTGATAAGCCCGAGTTCTGACGCATAATCGAGGATCCGCATATACCTGACGTCGTCAAAATACGTTTCCTGGTAATCTGGGTGGAGCTTTATGCCGCGAAGCCCCATATCCCGTATGGCACGCAGCTTTTCCTTATAATCCGCAGATTCTGGATGGATCCCCCCAAGAGAAAACAGCCGCGGCCGCCTGCCCTGGTACGCTTCATTTAACTGCGCTGCAAAATGGCTTACCGACGCAAACTGCTCTGGCTTCGTCACCACTGGAAGGACAAGGGATACATCCACCCCTGCCGCTTCCATGGACGAAAGGAGCCCTTCCTCTTTCCCATTGGAAAAAGCCTTGACATGCGCGATCCCTTCCAATTTTTCAATTGTCCTGGAAGCTATTTTTTCTGGGAAAATATGTGAATGAAAATCAATTACCATGGTTATGCCACGCTCCTGTTCCTACTACCGAAAAATACGGGTAATGTCCTCCTGGCTGTACAGTTCCACAGCCTTGCTCTTTAACAACTCTGCCGCCTGATCCCCATTCGAGATTTTACAGATAATAGAAGCATCATCTTCTTTGTTCGACAATGCATACATATATTCCACATTCAGGCCCGCTTCACAGACATGCCCTAGGATTTCCTGGAGCCGCCCCACCTGGTGGGACAGCCGCACGGCAAGCACATCGGTCAGCATAGCTGCAAACCCCATTTCCTTCAACGCCTTTTGAGCCTTCTCCGGATTCGCAGTAATCAGGCGAAGCAGCCCATATTCGCTGGTATCCGCAAGGCTTAAGGAAATGACGCTGACCTGTTCTTTCTTCAAAACATCCAACACTTCCCCCAAACGGCCTTCTTTGTTTTCAATAAATACCGACAACTGCTTGATAAACATACGCACCCTCCCTTCTTAGCTTCCGTAGCCTACCAGGAACGCCTTCTTATTGATGTCCACCGTTTTCGGCGGAACGGTCTTTTCAATCACATCCAGCCAGGATTCTTTCGTAAAATCCATATGCTTTGCCGCCATCCCAAGGACGATGATATTAAATACTTTAGCGTTCCCTAGCTTCTTCGCTTCTTCCATAGCGTCAATCTGGTATACCGTATGCTCCTCCTTCAAGCCCTCCAAAATACCTTCTGGGTATTTGGCCGCCCCAGTCACTACGGTAATCGGCTCAATCTTCTGCTCGTTGACAACCAGTACGCCGTCTTTTTTGAGGAAATGGGCATAACGCAGCGCCTCTAAGGTTTCAAATGCAATCAATACGTCTGCCTGGCCTTCTTCTACAATCGGCTCCGCCACGGTTTCCCCATAACGCACAAACGTCACGACGCTGCCTCCTCTTTGCGCCATGCCATGCACCTCTGACAGCTTTACATCGTACCCTGCCTGCAGCGTAATGCCGCCCAAAATACGGCTGGTCAGAAGCGTACCCTGCCCTCCCACGCCTACAATCATAATATTTTTCGTCATATCTGCCTCCATCTATCTTACGCCGCCTTTTATTTTTCTATCCGTTCAATTGCCCCAAACTTACATAACTGCTCGCAAAGGCCACAGCCATTACACATCGTATCTTCAATTGCAACTGTCCCGTCCGCCTGCTTCGTCAGCGCAGGGCAGCCTGGCTTTAAGCACATGCCGCATTTCTTACACGCGTCGGCAACTGGCTTGCATTTGTATGGGAAGACATTCCCTTTTAGCAGGACGCAGGGGGACTTTGTAATAATAACGGATACCTCGTCCCTCGCTACTTCTTCTTTTATCACGCGCTCCAGCTCTGCCGTATCAAACGCATCCACCTCCATCACGTGTGCAATCCCCAGGGATCTACATAGCTGCATAAGATTGATCGCTGGGACAACTTCCCCCTTTAAAGTCTTCCCGGTCGCCGCATGATCCTGGTGCCCCGTCATGCCTGTGGTAGAATTGTCCAAAATTACCACCGTTCCGGTTGCCTGGTTGTATACCATATTCATCAGGGAATTGATCCCCGTATGCAAAAACGTGGAATCCCCAATGACTGCCACCCAGTTTTTGATGTATTCCTTGCCTTTCGCCTTTTCCATGCCGTGCAGCGTGGAGATGCTTGCGCCCATACAGATGGTAGTATCAATGACGTTCAAAGGCGGCACCGCGCCAAGGGTATAGCACCCAATATCCCCGGCTGCATGGATGCCCAGCCGGCTCAGCACAGAGTACACGCTTCTGTGCGGGCAGCCTGGGCACAGGATCGGCGGCCGCGCAGGCGCCTTGGCAGGCGCTTTCAGATCCAGCGTTTGCTTTTGGATCCTCTCACGGATCAGATTCGCGGAATATTCCCCTTGTACCGTAAAGATTTCCTTCCCTACCGCTTCAATCCCCCAGGATTTTACCTGTTCTTCGATGACTGGCTCCAATTCTTCAAATATGTAAAGCTTGTCCACCTTTGCCGCAAATTCCTCAATCAGCTTCCTGGGCAGCGGATGCACCATGCCAAGCTTCAGCACAGAAGCGTCAGGACAGGCTTCCTTGACATACTGGTATGGGATGCCGCTCGTGATAAACCCAATGGATAAATCGTTGTACTCCGCCCGGTTGATTGCAAAGCTGCTGCCGTCTTTGGCCATCGCCTTCATACGCTGTTCTACATAGACATGGCGCCCAATGGCATTCCCTGGCATCATCACATACTTGGCAGGATTCCTTTCGTACGGCTTATCCTCTGGCTCCACACGTTCTTCTAACGTTACCGCTCCCTGGGAATGCGCCAGCCTTGTCGTCGTCCGCACAATCACCGGCGTGTCGTATTTCTCGCTCAATTCATAGGCAAATTTAACAAAATCCTTCGCTTCCTGGCTGTCGGAAGGCTCTAAGACCGGGACGAGCGCTGCCCTTGCCACGCATCTCGTATCCTGCTCGTTCTGGGAACTATAAAGCCCCGGATCATCGGCTACGACTAAGACCAGGCCGCCGTTTACGCCGCTGTAGGATACCGTATATAAGGGATCGCTCGCCACATTCACGCCTACGTGCTTCATAGAAGCCATGGCGCGCACGCCGCTGATCGAAGCCCCGATCGCCACCTCTGTCGCCACCTTTTCATTTGGGGACCATTCTGCATAGATTTCTTCATACTTCACAATATTTTCGCTGATTTCGGTACTTGGCGTACCCGGGTACGCAGCGGACACCTTCACCCCTGCTTCATACGCGCCCCTGGCAATCGCTTCATTCCCCAGCATTATCTTTTTCTCCAATTGTTTACACTTCCTTTCTCAAATCTTTGATCCGCTGTGCCTTCCCTTCAAACCGCTGTAAGGTATTCGGGGATTCTAACCGGATCTTCGCATCCAGCCCCAATACAATCCGAAGCTTATGTTTAATCTTTTTCTCCAATTGCTCCAAAGCCTTATAGGAATCCACTGGCTCCGCCAGCTCTACCCGGATCTCTAGGATATCGGAATGGTCCTTCCTTGTAACGATAATCTCATAATGCGGCCCGATTTCATCAATGCCAAGCAGTACTTCTTCAATCTGGCTTGGGAAGACATTGACGCCGCGGATTTTCAGCATATCGTCCGTCCGCCCGTCTAAATTCTCCATACGCACGGTCGTCCGCCCGCATTTGCACGGCTCATAACAGAGCCTTGTCACATCCTTTGTACGGTAACGGATCAAAGGCAGCGCCTCTTTGTATATACAAGTAATAACCAACTCGCCTTTTTCGCCCGGCGGCAGTACTTCGCCCGTCTTCGGATCAATGATTTCTGGGAGGAAGAAATCTTCGTTGATATGCATCCCGCAGAGCTGCTCGCACTCCCCGGATACCCCCGGGCCCATCAGCTCGCTCATCCCATAATTGGACGTTACCAGCATATCCTCGCCCCAAAGCTTATGCATCTCGGTACGCATGGCCTCCGTCAGAAGCTCGCTGCCGACAAGCCCGATCTTCACCTTCAGATCCCGGCTCGGCTCTAAGCCCATCTGACGCGCCACTTCCCCAATCCGGAGCGCATACGAGGGCGTCGCCACCAAAAGCGTCGTCCCGAAATCCTTCATAAACATAATCTGCTTCTCCGTATTCCCGGTCGAGGATGGCACTAAGGCAGCGCCCATATTCTCTAGCCCAAAATGAAGGCCCAAGGCCCCGGTAAACATGCCATACCCAAAACAAATCTGAGCCACGTCCTTGTTTGTCGCGCCGCCCATAGCGGCAATCCTAGAAACACATTCCGTCCATACTTCCAGATCCTTTTTCGTATATCCTACGACCGTAGGCTTCCCGGTCGTGCCGCTTGACGCATGGATGCGCACCAGTTCATCCTTCGGCACAGCAAACAGGCCGAACGGGTAATTGTCCCGCATATCTTGTTTTGTGACGAACGGAAGCTTCTGTAAATCCTTTAATGTCTTGATATCTTCCGGCTTAACGCCAGCATCCTCCATTTTTTTACGGTACGGCGCCACCTTTTCATAGACTTGCTTTACGGTATTCTGGAGCCGTTCCAATTGCAGGGCCTCTATTTCGCCCCTTGGCATTGTTTCTTCTTTTGCCCAAATCATATGGTTTCTCCTTTAAGTTCATAATATTCCTATCACAATTTTCTTAATAAAATGACGATATTTGTATTCTAACACAAAAATAAGATGGAATCCACAACTTTTTTCATCATTTTAAAGCGTTAAAGCATTGACGCCCCAGAACGCATCGAATGAAACAAAAACAGGGCTGCCGCACCAAGGATCATTCCTTTATGCAACAGCCCTGCTCTCCTAGATGACAGGCTTCCTGTTATTTCTTCGCAAACTTCGTCCGGAAGAGATACCACAGCGCCCCGGTAATACATACGGATGAATACCCGCCGCACACAATACCTGCCATCAGCGGAAGCGCAAACTCCCGGATTGACGTTACGCCCAGGATAAATATCATAAATACCATGATAAACGTGGTCAGGGAAGTATTGATACTCCTGGTCAAGGTCTGTGTAATACTACGGTTGGCAACTTCCATCAGAGCCTCCGGATCCTGCTTACGCACGCCTGCAAGGTTCTCACGGATACGGTCAAAGATAACGATCGTTGCGTTGATAGAGTAACCTACAATGGTCAGCATACATGCGATAAAGGTATTACCAACGGAAATCCTTGCAATCGCATAGAATGCCAGTACCACCAATACGTCATGCACCAGCGCGATTACCGCACTTCCCGCAAAACGGATGTCTTTGAACCGGAACCAGATATAAATCAGCATACAGATGGTAGCGATGACAACCGCCCAGATTGCATCTGATTTCATCTCAGAGCTTACGGTGGAACTAATGTTTTCCGCCGTAATCCCATCTTCACTCACGCCAAACTGGTCGATCAACGCCTGGTTCAAAGCTTCCCTATCCGCCAGCTCCAGGGAACGTGTCTTAATTACCACCTGGTTCGTCCCTTCAATCTTCTGTGTCTGGACATTCCCGTCCTTTGTAATCCCTTCTACCACCGGGACAATCTTAGAATCAATATCTGCAATCGAGTAATCCTCGTTAAACGTCACGGTCGTTGAAGTCCCGCCTACAAAATCAAGGCTAAAATTCAAGATATTGCCGCCGCCTGCCGTGCCGACGCCCATACCGACAAAGCCAGCCACAATGACTACGATAGATACGACAAAGCAGATGTTGCGTTTCCCAAGGAAGTTAATGGTCTTACGTTCTGTAGTAGAGCCATAGAGTTTCGCATTCTGAAGGCCCAACGCATAGAAACAGCGCATCAGCCAACGTGTTACAACCAATGCTGTGAACATGGACAGGACAATACCAATGCCCAAGGTATATGCAAAGCCTTTTACCGTACCAGAACCACGGAAACCCAGCACGATAGCTGCGATCAAGGTTGTGATATTCCCATCTACGATAGCGGACAGAGCCTTCTCGTATCCAATCTTCATTGCAGCGCTTACGCTCTTGCCAGCCCCGATTTCCTCTCGGATACGGGCAAAGATAATAACGTTCGCATCAACCGCCATACCAATGGACAGGATAATACCTGCAATACCAGGGAGCGTCAAGGTAATGTCAAAGAGCCACAACGCAAATACGGTCAACGCAGAATATAAGATTAAGGCAAGGCTTGCGGTAAACCCAGGAAGCAGGTATGCCACAATCATAAACAGCATGACCAGCACAAGGCCGATGGCCGCCGCCTTCAAGCTGGTAGAAATCGCTTCTTCCCCTAACTGAGCCCCTACCACTTTAGAATGCAGTTCTTCCAGTTCCAAGGACAAGGAACCGATACGGATGGTGGAAGCCAGCTCTTCCGCCGCTTCAAAGCTTTCCATCCCTTCGATCTGCGCCCTTCCTCCTGTGATAGCGGAATTTACGGAAGGCGCGCTGATGGTCTGCCCATCGTATACAATCGGCATGGTCTTCCCAACATTGTCCGCCGTCGCCTTGGCAAATTTCTCTGCGCCCTCGCTTGTCAAGGTCAGTTCCACAATATACTCCCGGTTCCCCATCTCATTGTTGTACGTCGCGCCTTTGGCGCTCTGGATATCCGTACCGCTTACCAGGGTATTGCCTTCTTCATCCTGAAATTCCAGGGAACCCGGCTTGCCAAGCTCTTCTAAAATGCTGTTTGCATCGGAAACGCCTGGGATTTCAATGTTAATCCTGTCGCTTCCTTCCTGATATACGGTAGATTCCGTGCTGTATGTTTCCACACGCTTCTGCAGCTTGTAGACGGTATCCTTCATGTCTTCTGCCGACGGATTTTCATCCACCGCCCTGTAGGTAATGCTGACACCGCCCGCAAGGTCAAGTCCCAGCTTAATGTTACGGTTTTCCCCTACGCCCACCGTTGAGATAATGGTCCCTGCATACCAGGACATGCCTGCCATAATTGCAAGAATCAGAACCAGAATCCCCAAAGCTTTGCTTTTCTTCATGATCTTTTCCTCTCTTCGTCCTTACTATTCTTCTGCCAAAGCAGCTTTTATCATAATGGCGCACTCAATCCGCTTCTTCTGCAGTTGGCAGCCAATATCATAAACATCGGTAATGCTCCCATGGAAATTATAGGAATTGGCCGCGCAGCCTCCGCTGCAATAAAACCGTGCAAAACATTCCCTGCACTTTTCCTTCGCATAGACGTTGCACCGCTTAAACTCTCCCTGCAACCCCTTTGCCTGGATCCCTTCTGTCACATTTCCCATCAGGAACGCTTCGTCCCCTACAAACTGATGGCAGGGATACAGATCCCCCCAAGGCGTAACGGCAAGGTATTCTGTCCCGGAACCACAGCCTGACAGGCGCTTTGCCACGCAAGGCCCGCCTTCTAGATCTATCATAAAATGGAAGAAATTAATCCCCCTGCCTTCCTTCTCACGCTTAACCAGTTCTGCCGCCAGCTTGTCATACTCCGCAAAAAGCTGCGGCAAATCTTCTTCGCGCAGCGCATATTCCTCCTCAGGCTTTGCTACGACAGGCTCTACGGAAATCTGTGTAAAACCCAGATCCGCCAGATGTAGCACATCCTCTGAGAAATCCAGGTTATAGCGGGTATACGTCCCGCGTACATAATAGTTCTCCTGTCCCCTGCTCTCTGCGAATTTCTGGAATTTCGGCACAATCAGATCGTAGCTGCCTGCCCCTTTGCGGAACGGGCGCATCTTATCGTTGACCTCCTTGCGGCCGTCTATGCTCAACACCACGTTCGCCATTTCCCTGTTGGCAAATTCCATCACCTCATCGTCAAGGAGTACGCCGTTTGTCGTCAAAGTAAATCGGAAATTCTTATTGTGAAGCTTCTCCTGTTCCCGGCCATAAGCCACCAATTCCTTCACTACGCCAAAATTCATCAGCGGCTCCCCGCCGAAAAAGTCAACCTCCAGGTTCCTGCGGTTCCCCGAATTGGCAATCAGAAAATCCAGCGCAGCCTTCCCGGTTTCCACTGACATCAGCGCACGCCTGCCATGGTATTCGCCTTCTTCTGCAAAACAATAGCGGCACGCCAGGTTACAGTCATGGGCAATGTGCAGGCACAGAGCCTTCACCACAGTAGGACGTTCCTGGAACGAACTGATATACGCTTCGTACCCATCCTCTGTAAATAGCTGGCCGTCCTTTGCCAATGCTTCCACTTCGCTGTAGCCCTCTTCGATCTCCCCTTGCGGGTATGTCTGCCCCAGCCTTCCTAAAATCTCCTCTTTACTACAGGATTCAAATAAAGGGATGATATCATAGGCAATATCATCCACCACATGCACTGCCCCGCTGTTCACATCCAAGACAATGTTAAAGCCGTTGTTCTTATACTGGTGAACCAATGCCAGCCCCTTCCTTTCCGATACACACGTACAAATGACCGTTCGCCGCGGGCGAACGGTCCATGGTCATCCAAAGCAACATTTATTTGTGTTCGCAGCTCTGGTTCCCCACCGTACAGCTTGTCTTGCAGGCAGACTGGCAAGATGTCTGGCATTCGCCGCAGCCGCCCTTTTTCACAGTATTCTGTAACTTCTTGGTATTCAATGTCTTAATATGCTTCATTCTAGACACATCCTTTCTATGTACTAACTTGGACATTATACCACACTTCTCTACGAATGGCTACCCCAGTTCCAACATTTTTTCCAGGGGTTTTTTGGCTTTTTGCCGGATCTCTTCGTCTAATTCCACCGGATTTGCCATATGTTCTAAGGCATACGCCATCTTTTCTAGCGTTATCAGCTTCATATCCGGGCAGCATTGGCGTCCGCCTGCAGCATAGAAACATTTCTTCGGGTTTTTCTGTCTCAATTCATACAAAACCCCCAGCTCCGTCCCGATAATAAATTCCTCTGCACGGCTTGCCGTAGCATATTCGATAATCCCAGACGTGCTGCCAACGTAATCCGCAAGCTCCACGACGTCCATGGTACATTCCGGATGCACCAAAACCTCCGCCGCTGGGTGCGCTTCCTTCGCCCTTACTACATCCTGCGCCTGGATCTCGTTATGTACATGACAGTACCCATCGTTGAAAATCATGTGCTTTTCTGGCGCTTTAGAAGCCACATACCTTCCTAAATTCTCATCCGGGATAAAGTATATGTGCTGGTTCGGCAAGGAACTTACTATCTTACACGCATTTGAAGACGTCACGCACACATCTGCATACGTCTTAAGCAACGCCGTGGAGTTGATGTAGCAGACCACCGCCAAATCCTCATATTCCTTGCGCAGCTTTTCAATCTTACCGATATCCGCCATATGCGCCATTGGGCAATCCGCCGTCTTATCCGGCAGAAGCACCGTCTTATCCGGGCTTAAGATCTTCGCGCTCTCGCCCATAAACGACACGCCGCAGTACAGGATGGTACTGGCTTTTTCCTTAGCGGCTATCTTACTAAGGTAAAAGGAATCCCCAACGTAATCCGCCGCCTTCTGCACTGCTTCATCCACATAATAATGTGCCAGGATAATTGCATCCCGTTCTTTTTTCCACTTATTTAACTTCTCTAAGGTTGACATATCTGCTCCCGTTTCCCTGGGAAACCTGGCTGTCCCTACGGTTTCCCATTTCCTCCTGATTCATCTGCTTGTTTCCCCGCTTCCATACCATCCTGCCTCTGCACATCCCAGCGCAGGGCAATTTTAACCGTTCCTGGCACGTCGCATATTACTTGAAAATTCCTTCTCCAGGGAACATTCTAGGGAAACCCCCAGCGCTTCAAACGTTTCATCCAGCGCCGCCATGGTTTCTTTCATATCTGCTTCATTGGCGTTAGCGCCCATATGCCCAATCCGCAGGACCCGCCCTGCCAGGCTGCCAAACGAGCCTGACAGCATAATATTGTGTTTCTCCTTCATCCGCGTTAAGATTGCTTCTGCGGTAGTACCTTCGGGGACTTCAAACACGGTCACCGTATTGGAAAACCCGCTTTCTAAGTACAGCTTTAAGCCGGAAGATCTTATTGCCTGGATACAAGCCTGTCCCATCTGGGCATGCCGGGGCAAAACCCCCGGATCGCCCTGGATATTGTCAAGCGCAGCCCGTAGCCCATAAATATCGCTGATTGGCATGGTGTACGGGAACCACTTGGCTTCATAGTACCCGTCAAAAATCCGCAGGTTTGCATAGAACGAAGAAACCTTCGTCTTCCTGGATTCCATTGCACGTCTGGCGTCCTCACTGATTGTCACAAACGCCAGCCCTGGCGGTGCGGAAACTGCCTTCTGGGAGCCGCCGCACAACAGATCAATCTGGCTGCCATCCACCTGCACCTCTTCCCCAAACATAGACGAAACCGCATCCACCACGGTTAGTATGCCATACGATTTCAGCAATGGGCAAAGCGTCTTGATATCATTCAGTATCCCGCTTGGCGTATCGCAATGGACCAAGGTCGCGTATTTATAGTTATGGCCTTGCTCCCTTAAGAACGCTTCTAGCCTCTGCGGATCAATGGGATTCCTGCCGTCTACCGTATATAGCTGCGGACGTCCGCCATACAGGGAAACAAAATCAGCAAATCCTTTCCCATACAGCCCATTGTCCAAAACCAGCACGGGATCGCCTGGCTCGGTCAGGGAGGCACAGGCTGCTTCTAGCCCCAAAATCCCTTCCCCGCCCAAGATTAGCGTTTCATTTTCCGTACCAAGCATACGGCTAATCTGTTCGCAGGTTTCTTTGTAAAATTCTACAAATGTTTCATCCAAATCTGGGTTGGTGCATTCCAAAGCCCTGGCCAGACGGACGTTTTCTTTTACCTGGGTAGGCCCTGGCGTCATAAGTTTATACATCACGCTATCCCTTCTTTTGTTAGTGCTTATTATGCTTCTCTCTTAAGCTTACCTGCCCTATGTTATTACTTAAGCAATTAAGCGCTTCTTATTTTATTTTTAGTTTAATGCTGGCCTTCTTGCCGCTTCCATCGGTTGCCTTTGCAGTAACGGTAACGGTCTTACCTTTCCCTGCCTTCTTCGTGGACACGACGCCTTTCGCGTTAACCGTCGCGTATTTCTTATTCGAAACGGACCATGCCAAAGCCTTGTAGGCTTTCTTTCCGCTTGTCTTTACCGTTGCCTTTACGGTTATTTTCTTGCCTGCGTTTACCGTTTTCTTGCCTGCCTTAAGGGATACCTTCTTAACGGCGTCCTTATATATCTTAATCCTGACAGTAGCTTTCTTGCCGCTCCCATCGGTTGCCTGCGCGGTAATGGTAACCGTCTTTCCAGCCCCTGCTTTCTTCGCGGACACGACGCCCTTTGCGCTTACTGCCGCATACTTGGAATTAGACGTCTTCCACGCCAACGCTTTATTCGCTGTCTTCCCAGTCGTCTTTACGGTTGCGCCAAGCGTTACCTTCTTACCTGCTGCAATGCCCTTGGTCGTGCTCTTCCATGTAATTTTGCTAACCGCATGGTTTACGACGGTAATCTTGTATACGCCTTTTGCCTGCGAACCATCACAGGCGGATGCCGTAATCGTCGCCGTCCCCTTTGCCTTCCCGGTCACCACGCCCTTTGCGCTTACCGTAGCTACCTTTGTGTCAGAGGATTTCCACTGAACCGCCCGGTTGGCTGCATTCGCCGGGGATACCGCCGCCTTCAAAGCTGCCGTCTTGCCCTTTGCAAGCTTTTTGACCGTCCCACTGACCGTAATTTTGCTGACCTTTACGGAAGGAGCCTGTACCTTCTTCAAAGCTTCCTTTGCACGCCGTAACGCTTCTACCGCCTGCTGCATCTTCTCTTCCGTATAACCGCCTGCCGCCTTTAGATCCGTCGCTGCCTTCAACGCCTTCTGGTATGCTTCCCAGCTTTCCTTCGTATAGAGCGCTTTCTCGCTGTCCGCTACGGTATACGACTGGATGGCCTGATGAAACGCCGTTTCTAAGGTCACTAACAAATCCATCACCTTTTGGATGCTTGCTGTTGCACGGTCGATATCTGCCTGCACCGCGTCCGCGCGCAATAGCTGCTTCCTTGCTTCTGCAACAGCCGTTGTAAGCGTCCCCGCCGCATTGTCGAACGCCTTCAGTGATTCTTTCGTATAATCAGCCCGCTTTACATTCCCAGAAGCTTCAATCAATGCTTCCAATGTGCCGCGGTCTAGCTTGGACTGGATGGCAATCCAGCTTAAGATAGGCGCATCCTTCCCGGCATCCTCCACTGATAACGTCACGTCCTCGTTTGCTTCTAACGCCAATTCCTTCGATACACAGAACTCCTTCGGATCCGCCTTTGTGCCGCAGCTTCCCCAATCCACAACGGAACTTCCCACATAGGCCTTTAAATTCATCGGGCGTTGCTCAAAGTTTGCATACCACCAGTCATGGAAGCCATATGTCACAATGTATTCCCCTGCCGCAAGCGGGATCTTGTACTGGATCGATCCATCCCCCGCTGCATCGTACCATCCATAGGTATAGGCGTTAGATCCGCCGTATGCGTTCGCTTGCATCAGATATCCCCACGAGCCATCCGTATACGCCTGATCCGCCTTGTCATTCTTCAGGCCAGCCGCAGCCTTAAGGCTCTGGAACTGGACAGAGTCCGGGCGGGCACAGTCAATAAAATACTGTACATTCTCCGGTACAATCTGTATACCCTGGCTCACCTCAAGATCTAGCCCGTCCACCTTGCCGTTAACTGAAACCGTCGTGAAGTCCGCTCCGTTCAGCCTTCTTGGATTGACCTTCTCCCATGTAACTGCTTTTTCAGATACCGTACCGCCTACCGTCTTGACCTTAACAGTTTCCGGCAGCTCTGGAACCATGCCTTGCAAGGTTGACAGCAGCTCTGGCTCAAATACCTCTGCAGTTGCCTGCGCGTCGTATTCCGTAATGATGATAAAGCTTATCATCGGGTTATTTTTGCTGTTTCCTTCGCCTTTTGCAGCTTTGACGCTCAAAGCGCCGTCCTGTGCCAATTCTGCCGCATATGTCCGGTACACACCGTTCCCAGGAAGCAGCTTGCCTTCCTTTAACTCGCCATTGACGAAAAGATCCGTATAACGTCCCCCATTATTCCAAGGATCCTTCATAGCGACCGTCACATTATACTTCCCTGCCGGAAGATCAAATTGGTACTCCAGCCCCGAAGCGCATTCCCTTACGCTGTCCCAGCGTCCCTGATCCTGGTAATATGCCGCCGTATCGTCCCCGATATAGCCCCAGTTCTTCCCAGAAATGCCGTCTGCCCCATAAGGCTGGTCTGACATGCTGTTATACCTTCCAAACTGCATCCCTGCAGTCGGCGTATACAGGCTTGAAGTCCCGACGTCCACGCAATACAGCACATTTCCTTCTGGTACGGCAGGAACCCCGGATACTACGTTCGATACTCCGCCAAACGCGTCCGTTACCTGGATATAATACGTGGTCCCATTCACAAGCCCTTTGATGACCGCCTGGTTCGCCGTAACTTCTATGGACTGATCCAGCTTATCCTCTGATGTTCCATATTTTACAGTATACGTCCCGCTTCCGCTTACTTCGTCAAACGACACAACCAACGCCCCGTCGTGGGACGCCATCTTACGGATGGTCGGCACGCCCCCTAACGTCACCTCGCCAGAAATCAGTTCCGCCTTACGCAAAGACATCCTGCCACTTTCTGCCGTCATCGACAGCGTTACCGTATGCTTCCCGGCTGCAAGGTTCCCTGTGTCATATATGATAGCCTCCGCACGTTCGCTTTGCGCCGTCAAATCAACTGCCTGCGCCGCGCCGCCGTCAACGCTTACTTGGATTGTCCCTGCATCCGGTCCTTTCCCCCCATAGAATACGGCGCGGGAGCCTTCAAATGTAAACGCTGCGCTTGCCGCCTTGTCTGTCGTCGCCTGCCCAGACCAGCTTCCCGTGTAAGTAAATTTATTGAGATCCGATACCGCCACATCGGCTTCCGCAGGACGTGCGATATCTGCTTCCACCATCTGTTTGTAATTCTTAACGTCTGTTTCTGCCTTTATAACAAATGTAGAAACTGAATTGCCTGGCAACGCAACCTGGAGCGTGCCGCTGGAAACGTCCTGTGTATCTACCAATTCGCAGTTTTCTTCATCGGAAGTCCGGTAAACTTCAGCCGTCTGAAGGTTTTCAAACGCACTGAGATCCACCGTGGTATTGCGGCTTCCAGAAAAATTCTGGGCTACAATCACAAGCTCCTTCCCATCTGGGGAAATTGCCGCGCACATATTGGAATCCCCAATCTCTATCATGGTATAGCCAGCCTTTAAATATTTGCTGTACTGCATCATGGTATAGAACTGCTTCGTTACCGCCCAATAGCCATGGCCGGGAAGCCCCTCGATGGCATTCCCATTGCTATCCACCAGGTTCGTATGGTAATCTGGAACCGGCCCGTCTGGCTCAAAGACGCAATGGATTAATCCCCAGTTCTCATTGAATTTCAAGCATTCATATTCACTGTCTGCAACCAGCCATGCCACCCACGCCGTAGGCTGCATATATTTCAGATCCGCCATAATCCCTTCGCTCTGGCTCTTCGTATTGGTAGCGCTCATGGAATCATGGTCATGCCCGGAACCGCCCTTAGTAATCTCAGACATCCACAGCCCCTTATCGTAGGACTTCGCAAGCTTGCGCAGCGTATGGCGCTGTTCGTCATTCCCACTATATGTATGCGCGCCGATTACTTCCATGCTGTTCTTCGCATCCGCGGTCAGCTTCTGGAACGAATTGATGGCGTTTGACAAAGCCGTTTCGTCCGTTCCGGTAATCTTAACATTATTTAAAGAGCCGCCAAATTCATCCGCCGAAAGCGCATCCTGCATCGCCAGCAGCATATTGGACTGTTCTGCACCTGGCTTGAAGACACACCCTTCCTGCTTCGTGCTGCCGTTCCCCCAATAATTGGTATCCGGCTCATTCATCGGCTCAATAAAATCCACGCCTGTCCCAAACTTTGCTTTTAAGTTATTGTCGATCCATTTCGCAGCCCGCGCCATATAAAGGGCAAAATCATCGTAACGGTCTGTCCTTAAATTTGACGCCGCGTTTACCCCGCCCGTGGAACTGCCAGAGTTTGTCATATAATAAGGCGGGGAATTGGAAAAGACTTCATTGATAATGTCATTTTCCGTGCCATCCTGTTCCGCTTTCTTAGCCCGCCATTCATTGGCCTGCTCCAGCATCCAAAGCTGCCCGGCGTCGTTCATTTCCTCTGTCTTCTTGTTGTAAAATGCATCCGCGTTAAAATCCCCCGTCCCGTCCGCTGTCCCCGTCATATCGACGGTCCAGCCTGGCACCAGGCCTTCAATACGCTTAATCGAAGTATCTTCTTTGTCGCCGCCTCCCACATTGTAACGCACGATGTTCAAGTTCAGGTACTCTGGGGAAAATGCCAGTTCTGCAATTTCTTCCCGATCCTGCCTTCCGTTGCCGTTAAAATCCTGATCCCCCCAGGAACCAATGGTATTGCCCCACCAGCACATAGAGGAACCCCATCCTTCCAACGTCTGGTAATGGATCTGGGGATTGACGGTAATCTCCCCCGCTGGAAGCCCTGCCGCTTCTACTGCCCTAACAGGTCCTCCCGCCCATGCCGCCTGCGCTAACATAACGCCAGACATCATCCCGGCAAAAATACGTTTCCACTGTTTCTTACGTCTGCTCATCCTTCTTTCCTCACTTTCTTATTTATTCAAAGCATCGATCTGCTTCGTTTTCCCCACTGAATAAATACACTGGCTTTACGCTTTCACGCAATACCAAGGTGGATGGCACGGATATGCTTAACGGGATCGCATGTTCCTCTTTTACCACCCGTTCTAAAAGCATTACGGCATTCTGTACCATTTCTTCTATATTAATATGGATGCCGGAAAGCTGCGGCTGTGTCAACGTCGCTAACATCGTATCGTTATAACTCAGTATACTGAACTCCTCCGGCACCTGGTATCCCATGATCTGCAGCGCCCTTAGCACCCCCATTGCAGTCGTTTCATTGTAACAGAAAAAAGCAGTCGGCCTTTCCTTTTCTTCTAAGGCTTCCCTCAAATATAAGACAACCTGCTCCGCCACATCCCCATTTTCCCATCTGGTGTCCAATACCGTCCCTTCAAGCTCTTGATCCTTGTAAACCTCCAAATAATCCAAAAACAGCTTCCGGCGTACCTCCGGCGCCTGCATCCCCGCAGAATCATGGGAAAATTCCGGCCCTACAAAGACAATATTCTGATGCCCCTGCGCAACCAAGTAATCCATACCCTGCCGGATCCCCGCTTCATAATTGGGGACTACTGAGCAAAACTCCTCTGGATACGGCGCAGAATCCAAAAAGACAATTTTGGATGTGCTTTTCTTCATCGCGTTTATCTGTTCCATACGGAACTGCCCGATCGCTAGGATCCCATCCACTTCCTGGGATATTGCGCTCCGGTAACACTGCCCCACCAAATCATACTGCATCACGACCGTTTCCATCCCATTGTTAAAACAGCAGCTCTCTGCATTTCCTTTTAAATACAGATAATAAGGATCTTTCCTGGAATCCTCACTGTGCTCCATTTCCACAATTCCGATCTTCATATGGTCTGCCCTTCCTTTTTTGGCGGAATTGTGCTTGCTGGAATAGTCAATCCTCCCCGCAGCCTCTAAAATCATTTTCCTGGTGTTATCTGTGACGCTTAACGTTTCATCCTCATTCAGAACCCTGGATATCGTTGCAATAGAGTATCCTGTAATTTTTGATAATTCTCTTAATGTTGCCATATGCTTACTCTCCGCTGTTTTGCCTTTCTATTCTGCTGCCGCCACCGTATGCCAGCAATTTTATCCTACCTAATGAAACCCAAAAAACACTTCCCAACACATGCTCCTGCCACAGACGCAAGGGATAAACGCCAAAAGGATCTAAGCCCTTCCTCTGGCAAGGCAGCCTTTTACCTTCACCCAAATATCATCTGCAACTTCCTGCGGTTCCCGGCTGCCATCGACCACAAGGACACGTTCCTGCGCCTTTTGTTTCTCAAAAGCTTCCTTGTATTTCCCACGTACCTGTTCCAAAAACGGCTTTTTCTCAAACAGTTCCTGGTGCGCCCTGTTGGCAGCAATCCGTTCCATTGCCAGTTCTGGCGTAATGTCTAAAAACACGGTAACGGACGGGCGCAGCATACCGCTGCTCTGCGCATTTGCCTGGATCACCCAATCCATTGGCAGATCAACGCTATGGTATGCGTAAGAAGAGAAATAATACCTGTCAGTAATGACCGTGACACCCTCTTCTATTTTCTTCACAATCCCATTTACCTGGTTCGTCAAATGATCCAGGCGATCCGCCGCAAACAACGCTGCGATCACCCCTGGATCCGCTTGCATCCTCCCAGTCAGGATCTGACGGAGCAGCAAGCCGACTGGCCCGTCGGTAGGCTCCATCGTCTGATAACAGGGAAAGCCCGCCTGCCTCATCCGTTCCGCCAATATCCTGGCCTGGGTGCTCTTGCCGCTCCCATCAATTCCCTCAAATGCAATAAAATACCCCCGGCTTCCTTGCATATCCTTTTCTCTCTCCATAAACACTGTCCTTGCTCCTAACTAACCGACGTTACAGGTATCCATACTTATTCTATTATAAACGCTCTCAGTAAAAATTACAATATCCAGAATCACAACACAAAAACACCCACGGCTCCCGTGGATGTTTTTGTACCCAAACTGATCTCTGCTTTGTAATTTTATCTATGACGCATTACATCGTTCCATTAAAATCTCTTCCAAGGCGCTGCCGCTGCTGGTATGGCACCGGACTACATCCGCCTGGATCCGCCCCGCCTCATTCAAAGCGCAGCGAACCATCTTATGCGATACGGTATTCGTAAACAGCACAATCAAATCGGGGCTTCCAATCTTCTCCTTCAGATTCCCGGACATCTGGGTAAAGACCTTCGCCTTACAGCAATGTTCCTTACAAATCTTCTTATACTGGCATACCATCCGGTCATGCCCGCCGATAATCACAATACTCATACCCTTGCCGTTCCTTTCATCCCTTTGCCCCATCTTCTGGCCCCTGCCTGGTAAGGACGGAGCAAAAGATAGAAAAAGCCTGCCGCCAGTATAAGGGCAACTACTGTCCAAATCCCAAATACTCCTGTCGTCACCCAGGTTCCAAGCTGATAAATACAAAGCGCCGTCGCATAGGCCAGTGCGCATTGATAACCAATCGCAAACCAAAACCACCGGATATTGTTCATTTCCCGTTTGATCGCCCCCATCGCTGCAAAGCAAGGCGCGCATAGTAAGTTAAACACGAGGAAGGAATATGCGGCTACCGCCGTCATATGGCCGGCAAGCATTCCCCAGATTTCCGTCCCATCCTCAGCCACTTCTGCAAACCCAAATAAGATGCCGAACGTACCAACCACATTTTCCTTCGCAACCAGCCCGGTAACCGCAGCCACCGTAGATTTCCAGTCCCCCCAGCCCAATGGGGCGAACAGCCATGCAAACAGGTTCCCAATTGAAGCCAATATGCTATGGTCAATTTCCATATCGTCTAACATGCCGAAATTCCCGTCTACCCATCCGAAATAAGTCGTAAACCACACGAAAATGGTAGACAGCAGGATTACCGTCCCAGCTTTCTTGATAAAAGACCATCCACGTTCCCACATACTCCGCAGTACATTACCTACGGTAGGCATATGGTAAGCAGGAAGCTCCATCACAAACGGGGCTGGCTCGCCGGCAAAGCGCTGCGTTTTCTTTAAGAGGATCCCAGAACAGATAACGGCTGCAATCCCTACAAAAAACGCGCTCCAGGAAACCCACCATGCATTGCCGAAAAACGCGCCTGCAACCAATGCGATAATCGGCAGCTTCGCGCCGCACGGGATAAACGTGGTCGTGATAATTGTCATTTTACGATCCCTGTCATTCTCAATTGTCCTAGAAGCCATAATGCCTGGCACGCCGCACCCCGTCCCAATCAGCATGGGGATAAAGGATTTCCCAGACAGCCCAAATTTACGGAAGATCCGATCCATAATAAACGCAACCCTGGCCATATAGCCGCATCCCTCTAAGAATGCCAGGAACATAAAGAGCACCAGCATCTGCGGGACAAACCCCAGGACTGCCCCGACGCCTGCCACCATCCCATCCACAACTAGGCTTTGCAGCCAGCCTGCACATCCAACAGCCTCCAATCCATTGGCAAAGAGCTGCGGGATGCTTGGGATAGCCAGGCTTTCCAGGCCAAACAGACGCCACCCTTCCCCGAACACGCCGTCGTTTACCCAATCCGTCGCCCATGTCCCTACCGTTGTAACCGACACATAGTAAACAAGCGCCATAACAACTGCAAAAATTGGCAATGCCAGGATCCGGTCTGTTACGATTTTATCAATCCGATCGGAAACGGACGCCTTACCTATATGTTTCCTGATACAGCATTCCTGGATGACAGAAGAAATATACAGATACCTCTCGTTTGTCAGGATGCTCTCAGCATCGTCGTCAAACTCTTCCTCAAGCGCGGCAATCTCTTCTGTAACCTCTGGGGCATGTTGCATCTTTGCTGCGATCTTCTCATCCTTTTCTAACAATTTGACGGCAAAGAACCGTTTCTGCCCTTGAGGTATCTCCCGCCCTATTTTCTCCTCCACGGAACGAAGCGCCTGCTCGACCACTGGGGAAAACTCATGCACGGTCCGGTTAGAACGCCCCGTCCTGGCAAGCTGCACTACCTGATCCGCAACCTCCTTGATCCCCGTCCCTTTTAGCGCAGAAATCTCCACCACAGGGCATCCCAGCTTCTCTTCCAGCTTCTTACTATGTATTTTCCCGCCGTCCTTTTGCACCACATCCATCATATTAACCGCCATCAGGACAGGAATGCCAAGCTCCATCAGCTGCGTGCTCAAATATAAGTTACGCTCCAGGTTCGTACCATCCACAATATTCAAAATCGCGTCAGGGCGTTCTTCTATCAGATACTCCCTGGCAACTACTTCCTCGAGCGTATAAGGTGATAAAGAATAAACCCCAGGCAAATCCGTCAATGTTACATCCTTATCCCCTTTTAACTTGCCCTCCTTTTTCTCTACTGTGACGCCTGGCCAGTTCCCCACAAATTGGTTGGAACCAGTCAACGCATTAAATAATGTTGTCTTCCCGCAGTTCGGGTTCCCTGCTAACGCTATTTTCACCGACATTTCAATCTCCTATCTTCCCTTAATCGCTTCTTCAATACATCCTATCTCATTGCAATATGCTACAGCTTACTCAGATATGTTATCGCTTACAAATATTAGTTATTACTAACTCACGGATAAAAAAATAATCTTTCCCTGCTTCCCGCTACATGGTACTGCTCCTGCAAAAGCATCCTGTAGAGCATTATGGCTCTACCTCTATCATCTCTGCATCTGCTTTGCGCAAAGAAAGCTCGTATCCACGGACGGTTACCTCCATCGGATCCCCGAAAGGCGCGACCTTGCGCACAAAGATATCGGTGCCTTTTGTTATCCCCATATCCATAATACGGCGTTTTACCGGCCCTTCCCCATGCAATTTCCTTACTCTCACCGTCTGCCCGCAAGGGATCTGCTTTAATGTACTCATATTGTTTTCCTTCCTTATATCATAATCTTATTCGCCATGTCCTTATTGATGGCAACCCTTGATTCCTTTACATTTACAATCATATTGCCTCCCAGCTCAGACACAACCGTTACCTCGCCCCCCGTTACAAACCCCAGCTTTTCCAAAAACCTTCTGGCTTCCTCTTTTCCGCCGACCTTTTTTATAATATTGGTTTCCCCGGCCTTCGCCATAGTCAATGGCATCTTGATCATCTTCTTTCTTTTTTGATTGCAATCCTGCCTGTTTCTTTAGTTAGTATATGCTAACTTCTGTCTGTTGTCAATAACTTTTTTCAAAAATTTCCATATTTTGTTACTGGCTGGCCATATCCGCCCCGTTACCATACGTGACGCTATCCGCATCATATCTCCCCCGTTACCACACGTGACACTATCCGAATCCCTAGCTTTTGGTACATCAGGAATCCATGGAAAAACATTGCTATTTCGTCCTTTATTCAGTATACTATCCTTATGGCAACGTAAAACGCCAACATTCCGGATACCCCAAGCCCCAGTTCCAACGAAGGCTCAGGAGCAACTAGTACTATACTTTGCCTAACCAAAGGAGGCGATACCATGAAAAGCAATGAATCTGCTGAAAATTATCTTGAAACAATCCTTGTATTAAGCCAAAGGCTGCCTGTTGTCCGTTCCATCGACATCTCCATCGAATTGGGCTTTAAAAAGCCAAGTGTCAGCGTAGCTATGAAAAACCTACGCGAAAAAGGGCATATCACAGTTTCTGACGCAGGGTTCATCACCTTAACTGAATCCGGGAAAGAAATTGCAGAAATGATATACGAACGCCACAATTTCCTGTCCGGCTGGCTGAAAAGCCTGGGCGTGGACGAAAAGACAGCCGTGGAGGACGCCTGCCGCATGGAACATGTGATAAGCCGCGAGAGCTTTGCGGCGATAAAAAAAGCGCTGGAATCCCAGTTCTAGACATAGGTTCCAGCAACTTAACTATATCAGAGCGCATCTGCTCCCCAAAACCCTCACCATCCGTGAGGGTACATCGCCCGCGCAAATCAACCAGATACAACGCGGATCCCTTTAATCTATTACCTTAATCTTCGTTATGACTGGCTGGTCGCCAGCGTCAACCATCCCGTCGCTATCCTGTACCGGCGTATCCTCGCAGATCTTGTCCACAACCTCCATCCCCTCGGTTACATGGCCGAACGCCGCGTATTCCCCGTCCAGGAAGGCGCTGTCCTGGTGCACGATAAAAAACTGTGAAGAAGCGCTGTCCGGCTTGTTAGAGCGCGCCATGGAAATCACGCCCCGTTTATGGGAAATGGAATTTTCAACGCCATTGCTGGAAAATTCTCCTTTGATTTCCGTATCCGCTCCTCCCATCCCATCCCCAAGCGGATCGCCGCCTTGGATCATAAAGCCGCTGATAATCCGATGGAAGGTCAGCCCATCGTAAAAACCATCTTTTGCAAGGTTGACAAAATTCGTAACCGTAATCGGGGCCGTATCAGCATCCAACTCTACGGAAAGCGTACCGTAGCCGTCTATCTCTATCTCCACATGATGCAGACCGCTAAGAAGGCTCTCGTCTTCCGCAGACGATCCGTCCGGCTCCTGTGCGTCTTCTGCCCCTTCCTCTGGTTCCTGTACATTCTCCTGCCCTGCTTGTTGCGTGCTTTCTGTCCCCGCGCCATCTTCTGTGCTGCCTGTACTGCCGCCAGAGCCTGATCCGTTATTATTTGCAGAACCACATCCCACGGCTAGGACAGCACATAACACGGCGCATAATAAAACTGCTATAATTTTCTTTTTCATCTTTCCCTCCATTCTTAAACATCCATACGTTCTGTTTCCAGATACGTCCTATTGTAATGGCAGGATATGAAAAAGTCAAGCCAATCATATCAACCCTGTATTGCCTTTAGGATCATGATATGGTATTCCTCATCTAAGATAATCCGTTCCAAAACTGCCCGGATATATGGATCCTGGATGGCTCTGATATGCATCCGGTACTGGTGGATAGCCGCACGTTCAGCGTCAATATTCGCCACAATCATCTGCCCGGGCTGCGTCGGGAGCGAAAGGTATGCTGGCGTCCACATCATTTTCTTGCCATTTTGCTGCTTCGCCACAAAATCAATGTTCCCACCGAGCAGGGCAATCATTTCCCCCAGCTTTTGTAAGTGCATCATCTCCGCCATCGCAATGCCCAAAAGTGTGCGTGCCATTGGGCATTTTTCTTGGGACAGGCTGCTCTCATTGCTGATATACTGGGTAATTGCAGACAATTCCGACACAGAACCACAATAGTCCACGCTGAGCAAGTTTGCATATGCCATATTTTTCCCCTTAACTTGTATTTTGGGGTACGGCAAATCCACCATAATCGGTTTTACGCCTGCACTGCTACATTCGTTGGTGATCACATCCCTCTTTTCTTCCATCGTCCGCCTCCTACACCAATTCTGCAATGCGTGTCACGCCCACATAAATTTCAGAAATCTTATACCAGGTCGCATAATCTACCACGCCTGTCTGGGGCAAGCCAAATACAGACTGGAACCTGCGGACGGCCGCCTGGGTTGCCGGTCCAAAAGAACCGTCCGCCGCAATCCGCGGGATTGAGGTATACACTTGTGCAATACGGTTCAACTGCTCCTGCATCTGCCGTACCTTATCCCCGCGGGAACCTACCTGCAGGTTCTCCCTCGGCCAGGACGCTGGGATCCCGGATATCTCTTCCGCTTCGTTGATGTACATATTGCTTCCATAATAATACCTTAAGATTTCAATGGCGGAATAATTCTGATCCCCTAGATATTTGGAGCCCCATTGGCTCAGCCAATTTGGGCAAGTAACACGTTCCCCGTCGCAGTACTGGGTCAGGATAGGCTGCTTGACATTCGGCCTTGACAAATAATTCCCAAACATTTCATCCACAACCCTGGAAATGCTTTGGAAGTAATTCCTCCCATACACCCATTTATGATCGTAAGCGGTAGAAGATGTAATGGTAAAATCATACCCTTTGTTCCGATACCACTCCGTATATACCCGGTTCAAGGTAAAAGACATAATGGCGAGGATATTTGCCCGTATCGTACTGTCTGGCCAGGTGGCGTATATTTCACTGGACGCTACGTTTTTAATATAATCTTTATACTTTACATAATAATCGCCAGCCGTAGAATCCCCGGGCGTCCCGTCGTGTACCACTACATATTCTGGTATCACCACCCTGCTCAATACAATTTCGCCGCTTTCATCCACAGGCTTGATTTCCGCTTCTGCAATTTTGGGCGGGAAATTGCCAAACAGCGTATTTGCCGGAATTACAATATTTTTCAGTTCATCTTCCGATACCTCCAGCGGCTCCATTTGGACATTCTGCAAAGACAATTCCCCAGAGAATACATCTACCCCCTCCACATTGACCGGGCGGTATCCTTCTGCTTCTACTTCTACCGTATATTCCGCGTAAGGCTGGGACTGCTCCGGTTCCATACTGTATTCCAGCGGCGGGGCGGCCAATTCTAGGACGTCCGACTGGCCGTCTGCGTTGGTAACAATCTGTTCTAGGGCATGTTCCGGATCGCCTGTGTAGGAAATTGTAACCCTTGCGTCTTCTACCGGGACCATCCCAACGGCAGACGTTACCTGGATCTTCATCGTTCCTCTGTCCACGTGGTTGCTTTCCGCCGCACGTAATTGATTTTGCATAAGCACCTCTAACATTTCTACACTTACTTTATAACGTATGCTGACGTACCAAAAGTGTGCCAGGCAGACAGGAACCCTGCGCTTATGTTATGCATAAAACGCCCCGTCTATGTTCTGCAGATCTGTGGATTGGCTGATATATTTCTCTTCCATCTGAAGCTTCCTTGCGCACAATGCGCCGCTGATACAGATTGCAAGGACTGCAAGGGCGAAAACAAGCATATTTCCTTTTTTCTTCGTTTCATTGATACATGCAAATTCATCCTTGCCCTTTCCAATTTTCCTCATTTTCCCTCCATTCTGGGCGCCCTCTAGAATCCGACGCCCACTTCCTGCTGTTTATTACCGCACGCAACCTTTGGTTGCCCTAACAACGCACCCAGGACAGCCCTCGTTCCGTTCTTCCTAAGATACAGCCCGATTGTAACATGTAATTTAAAAATAATCTTTAAATCCACTCTATTTCTTTCTTAATAAATTATGAATCTTTCCAGAGATACTCTGCCTTTTCGTTGCCGCCTTGTTCCTCTATAATAGAGAAAGCGATCTGATGGACTTTTATCATTACAGGACAGCCTTCCCTATGGGAAAAGACGGCATGTTGTCTGCTACTGAGGGCTTTGTTAAGGAAGCGTTAAAATTCCGCATAAACTTTCTTAAGAAATTCTGATTTCCATTGACACTTTCCAATTTCAGGAATAAAATTTTAAGTATCAAGGAAAAAAGGAGTGAGTGTGTTATGAAAATTTTTACCAAAAAAACCATTGCCCTGCTACTGTTATGTAGCATAATCACGATGGCATCCGTACCAATCTCCGCCATTGCCGCACCAGGGAAAATAAGTGGGGTAAAATGCGGGATCACTACACAAAACAGCATCAACCTTTCCTGGAAAGCACAGGCCGGGGTTTCCGGTTACCAGGTTTACCGGGCGGCCGCTTACGATGGAACATACCAAAGGATAATGAACGTAAACCCCCGTATGCAGGCGTTCTGCAACAAGAAGCTGCAAAGGGGGCAAGAATACTACTATAAAATCCGTGCATACGTGAACACGGGCAGGAAAACCTCTTATGGGAAATTTTCTAAGATATTAATCGCCCATACCAAATTAGGTTCTGCCCAGAATGCCGTCGTGCGCGCGCGGGTAAATATGCGCAAACGTGCT